>NZ_CP124836.1:2400000-2771437 GCF_029964055.1 Arthrobacter sp. EM1
GCCGGTTGTTAAGGGTCTGTGCCACGGCGGCGAGCTCCTCGGCGGTCCACCGCGAGAGACCTGTGCCTTTGGGGAAATGCTGGCGTAGCAGTCCGTTGAGGTGCTCATTGCTGCCGCGTTGCCACGGGCTTTTCGGGTCAGCAAAATAGACGGGCAGACCCGTGACCTGTGTGGAACGCACATGTGCTGAGAGCTCTTTACGCGGTGCCACGTAAGCGATTGACGCAGAGTTCGGGGCAAGGGATTCATAGTCTTGACCAGGGCTTCCTTCATTGTCAGCGCACCGTAGCCGGCCAGCGCCGGACCATTTTCCCTTCGGCGGTAGCAGACCGTATCCCGCCTGTCGGGGTAGGTGAACGAGCATCGTGTAGTTGGTGATTCTCTCCACGGGGGTCCCGATCGCGGACTGGTTGCCCTTGCCGATGATCAGGTCACCCTCCTTACGGTGTTGTTGTGGGTGATTTCGGGGCTGTCGTAGTGTTTCGATCACCCTCGGATAGCGGGTATGGCCGAGATCTCCTGGCCGCTTGGACGGCTTACTGGGAATGGCCGCCCGCCGCCCGCCGATGACCCGACCGCTTATTGAGACTTACGACATTGATCGTTGGGTAAGGACGTGCCGGCGTGGTTATCGACAGGGCCTCGAATAGGAGCTGATCGAAGGGATAAGACATGCCAGCGGTATGGGCGGGAATCGACGCGGGCAAGAGTGGCTGTGACAGGTTTGGATGGCCCCGGCAGGACGGTTACTTCTGGCCCCACTTTGTGACTCGCCGGGCACCTTGTGACGGTTATTCGTGGCCCCACCTTCAACGTTGGATCCATCAGTAGATGGGATCAGCGGAGGGTAGGCCTGGATGGAGTCGAGAGCGGATTTGTTCGCGCTGATCCGAAGGGACGCCCGGGTGGAGGGCTTGTCCGTTCGTGCGCTGGCGGCCCGGCACGGGGTCCATCGCAGGACGGTGCGGCAAGCTCTTGAATCGGCTACCCCTCCCGAACGCAAACCAAGGCAAGGGGTGTCATGGCGGCTGGACCCGTTTAAGGCTGCGATTGATGTCATGCTGACAGAGGACACGACCGCGCCGCGGAAGCAGCGCCACACCGCCAGGAGGATTTTAGCCCGGCTCATTGAGGAGCACAGCGCGGAGGAACTTTCGTATTCCACCGTGCGCGACTACGTCCGGGTCCGCCGGGCCCAGATCGACGTGGAGGCAGGCCGCCGGGTAGAGGTTTTCATCCCGCAGGAACACGCCCCCGGCGCTGAGGCTGAGGTGGACTTCGGAGAACTCTGGGTCTTGCTGAACGGTGTGAAGACGAAGTGCCACATGTTAGTCTTCAGGCTCTCCCACTCGGGCAAGGCCATCCACCGGATCTATCCGACGCAGGCGCAGGAAGCATTTCTGGAAGGCCACATCGAGGCGTTCAACGATATTGTTGGTGTGCCGGTGAAGCACATCCGCTATGACAACCTCACGAGCGCTGTCACTGCGGTGGTGTTCGGGCAGGGCCGGCAACGCCAAGAGAATGAACGGTGGGTATTGTTCCGTTCCCACTACGGTTTTGATGCGTTCTATTGCCAGCCCGGCATCGCCGGGGCTCACGAAAAAGGCGGGGTTGAAGGAGAGGTCGGCTGGTTCCGACGCAATCGGCTCGCGCCCATGCCTGTCGTCGCATCCCTGGATGAGCTCAAAAGCCGAATTCGGGACTGGGCGGCCTTGGACGACCGTCGGCGGATCAATGACCGGATCCATACGATCGGGCAGGACTTCGCTGCCGAGCAGCCGTTCCTGGCGCCGCTGCCTGCGGAGGAGTTTGACCCGGGCCTGGCGCTGACACCCCGGGTGGACAGGTCTTCGATGGTCACGGTGCGGATGGCGAAATACTCCGTCCCAGCCCGGCTCATCGGCCGGAAGGTCCGGGTGTCCCTAAGGGCCTCGGAGGTCGTGGTATTCGACGGCCCCGCGGCCGTAGCCAGGCATCAGCGGGTGGCCGCCCGGTCCGGGCAGTCGGTCCAGCTGGATCACTACCTCGAGGTCCTCAAGACCAAACCCGGCGCGCTTCCCGGTTCCACCGCCCTGGCCCGGGCACGAGAGTCCGGGACGTTCACTACCGCCCATGAGGCCTTCTGGGCCGCCTCCTGCCGGGTCAACGGCGACTCCGCCGGAACCCGTGAGCTTATCGATGTCCTGCTATTGCACCGATCCATGGATTCCGGAGACATCCAGGCAGGAATCACTGCTGCGCTGGAAGTGGGGGCCGTCAGTGCCGACGTCGTCGCCGTCGAAGCCCGCCGACAGGCCATGATTTCCTCCCGGCGTGGGGCCGGCTCGGACCGTCCTCCCGGTGCTCAAAGCGAATCGAAAGTGCAACGGGTTGTCAGTCTTATCCAACGCCGACTCATGGACCCTGCCGCAGTCATCGCCGGGCTCCCCGCGGACACGCGCCCGCTCCCGTCGATCAGTGCCTACGACGAGCTGTTGGCCAAACGCACCCAGCAACCCGCAGGAACCGTCGCAGAGGAGAACATCTCATGAGCCCCACCGCACCGGCTACCACCATCACTCCTACCCTGCGCCGGCGGCGGGGACTTACCGAACAGGCAGCGGTCGCAGCAGTGGACCAAGCCTGCCGCCGGTTGCGCCTGCCCACGGTCCGGGCGGTCCTAGACGAAGCCTTGACGGTCGCAGGGAAGGAACAACTCTCTTATCAGGGATTCCTTGCCGAGCTGTTGTTGGCCGAATGCGATGACCGGGACCAGCGTTCATCCATCCGCAGGGTGAAAGCCGCGAACTTTCCCAGGGACAAGTGGCTCGGGGATTTCGATTTCGACGCGAACCCGAACATCAACCCTGCCACCATCCACACCCTGGCAACCGGGGACTGGATCCGCAAGGGCGCACCCTTGTGCCTCATTGGAGACTCCGGCACCGGCAAGTCCCACCTACTCATCGGGCTCGGTACCGCCGCTGCGGAGAAGGGCTACCGGGTCAAATACACGCTGGCGACCCGGCTCGTGAACGAACTCGTGGAAGCCGCCGACGAGAAGATCCTGGCCAGGACTATCGCCCGCTACGGCCGCGTGGACCTGCTGTGCATCGGTCTATGCCGAGCCCGCGACTATGCCGAGGTGTCCGCCAGGTCGGGCTGGTGTGCGGGGTCCGGGCCGGTCGCGGGTCGGCATAGTTACAGGCTCTCGAGGAACGCGAGGATCTTGTCGGGTGGGTGGTATCGGCCAGGGCTGGCGGATGCCGGGGTGGTGAGGGCGAGGGCTTTCTCCTTGATGGTGATGTCGGCGTGGACGTAGGCGTCGGTGGAACGGACTCCGGCGTGGCCGAGCCAGAGGGCGATCACCGAGGTGTCGACCCCGGCTTGGAGCAAGGTCATCGCGCAGCTGTGACGAAACACGTGAGGGTGGATTTTCTTGCCCGATAGCGACGGACATGTTCGGGCAGCGGTCGCTGCGTGGGTGCTGACCCGCAGCGCGACGGCGTCGCGGCTGAGCCGCCGCCCGGTGCGGGTCGGGAACACTGGCTCGTGGGGTTTTCCGGCTCGTTCGGCCAGCCAGGAACGCAGCAGTCCTTCGACGGGAGTGGTGATTGGAACGGCGCGTTGTTTGCGTCCTTTGCCTTCGCATCGGACGTTCGCGCCGGCGCCCAGCGTGACATCGGTGCAGTTCAGGCCTGTGAGTTCGGAGACCCGCAGTCCGGTCTGGATGGCGAGGAGCATCAGGGCCCTGTCGCGCCGTCCTTCCCATCTGGACTGGTCCGGGGCCGCGACGAGGGCGTCGATCTCGGGTGCGGGCAGGAATGTCACTGTGCGCTTGTCGAACCGCTTCGGCGGGATGGCGAGGACACGCTGGATCAGCAGCGCATGCTCGGGATGACGCAACGCGGCGTAGGAGAAAAGTGAGCGGATGGCTGTCAGGCGGACGTTGCGGGTTCTGACGCTGTTGTGCCGTTCATTCTCCAAGTGGGTAAGGAATCCTGAGATTGTGGTCGCGTTCAGGTCGTCCCAGTCCAGTTGTGATGGCGACTTGCCGGTCCGTGCGTGGATGAACTCCAGGAGCAGCTTCAGGGCGTCGCGGTAGGCGGCGATGGTCCGCGGGCTGGCTTGGCGCTGTTGGGTGAGCCGGTCGGTGAAGAACATCTGCAGTGTGGGTGCGATCAGCGTCATGATCGCACCGCCGTCCAGCCGGTATTCTGGCGTGCCGCGGCCAGGGCGAGCAGTTCCGGCGCAGCCGAAAGATACCAGTAGGTGGATGCCGGTTCGCGGTGGCCGAGGTAGGTCGATAGCCATGGGAGTTTCGCCTGCACGTCCTCGCCGGTGCGATACCAGCCGAGCAGGGTTCGGACCGCGAACGTGTGCCGGAGATCGTGAAGCCGCGGAGCCGAGGGTGCCCCGGTCCCGATACCGGCGGCATCGACCAGATGCCGGAATGTCGGGCATACGGCCGCGTAGCAGAGGCGTTTGTGCGTCTGGGACACGAAGAAGCTTGGCTCCTTCGGTCGGGGTTCGAGCTCGTCGCGGAGTTGGGCGTAGGCGCTCAGTGCTTCCATGGCAGTGCTGTGGAGTGGAACCAGCCGGGATTTGCCGAATTTGGATTCGCGGATCAGCAGCACGCTCCCGGTCCAGTCGATGTCGCTGCGGTCAAGCTTGATTGCCTCGCCGATCCGCAGACCACCCGCTGCCAGCAGGCCAACCAGGGTCTCGTAGGTCGCGGCCCGCAGCGGCGATCGGATCAAGACGCGGGCCTGGTTCATCAGTGCCTCGATGTCGGCTGTGGAGTAGATGAACGGTCGGCGCCATCTTTGCCGGTGCGGCATCAGACCCAGCGGCGGGATCTCCGTGCCGGGGTAAATGCCGGTCAGGTAGCGGGCGAACCCGCGGGCTGCCGTCATCCGTCGCGGCCCCACGGTCGTCGGCTGGCCTGTCGGGGATTGCTGCGCCCAGTCCAGTGCCGCTTCTATGGTCACCGTGGACGCTCCGCGGGTGTCCAGAAAAGCCACGAAGCCTGGCAGCAACCAACGGGCCTCGGCCATTTCGTGTCCGAGCGAACGACGCAGTTGCAGGTAACCCGCGAGATCCTGCTCCAACGCACTCACCGCAGAAGCCCCGGCCACGGCTGGGCCACCTGGCGCAGCGCGACCAAATCAACCTTGGCATAGAGGGCGGTCGTGGCCAGATCCTGATGGCGCAGGACCTGGCTGATCGCCATCAGGCCGGCGCCCTGGCGGAGGAGTTCACCGGCCAGGGCGTGCCTCAGCCCGTGCGGTCCGACGTCGGGCAGGCCTGCACGTTTGCAGGCCCGCTCGACAACATCGCCAACCAGATCAGCGCGGATCGGCCCGCGGGGTGCCCGGCAGGTCAGGAATACATGGACGGCATCCGCAGGATTCCGACCAGAGCAGAGGTAGGCTACCAGCGCTTCGCCGACCTCGGCCGGCAACGGCAACCGGTCTTGCCTGCGCGCTTTGCCCCGGACCATGAGTTCCCCGGACCGCCAGTCCACGTCCCGCAATTCCATGCGTGCGACCTCGACGGACCGTAACCCCAACCGCGACACCAGCATCACGATCGCGAAGTCCCTGACCCCAACCAGCGTGCTGCGGTCAACGCTGTCGAGCAAAAGCTGCACGTCCGCCGCGGACAACCCGGCAGGGGGCAGAGCCGCGAAGCGCCATCCACCCACCGCAGGAACCGACGCACCCAGACTCAACCCGGTCATGTCATGCAGATAGAGGAAGCGCAGGATCGAACGCAGCTCGGCCACCCGTCCCTTCGCCGACCCCGCAGACACCCGGGCGAATTCCCGCAGCAGGAACGCATTGATGTCCGCCCCGGTCAGAGCCTCCGGAGCGAACACGCCACCGACAGAAGACTCCTGAAGGAAGCGCCGGGCAGTGTTCTCATAACGAAGCACAGTGGTCAGCGCCAGCCCCCGCTCCTGGATCATCCACGACCGGTACGAGCCCAGAAGCGCACCCAACGGTGTCACCAAAGGCGCTCTTACGGGGACGGCGCCCGACTCCCGCAGGTAGCTCATCAGCGGAACCAGAGCACGGGGACCTGGGCTCCCGCTCCGGCCAGCGTTTCGCCGGGCAGATTGGAACTCGGCCGCGCGTTCCTCGTTCAGATCCTCAGTGTTGAGCCCCTCGGCAGAAAGCCAGAGCCCGACCTGGCCTAAATCCTTCAACATGTTCCGGACCGTGCCCGGCGTGTAACCCCGCCGCGTCAACCACTCCCGGTAACCCTCGACGTGCGGCCACAGCTGGCCAGCTTTCCTTCTCGTTCCCGACACTGCACTTCGCCTCCTTCACGGAAGCACGGTTGCTCCCATGAACAGGCTCCACCCCCGGGGACTATGCCGATACGAGAACGTCCATCACGGCCTGAAACGCCCCACCATCAACGGCTTTACCGGCCACCACCGAATGCCTCGGCATAGTCACGGGCTCGGCATAGGTCGATCTATGCGGATGTCCGCATAGGTCGATGAACTGGGCTATATGGAACTTGACCGCCGCGGCGCCGAACTGCTGTTCCAAGTCCTCACCGAGCGAGAAGAGAAAAATTCCATTGCGATAGCTTCGAACGAGTCGTTTTCCGGCTGGACCAAGACGACCTCCAACCGGTTCGCGGTTTGGACCAGATCAGCGTTGACCTGCAGTTGCTTACTGCCCGCCGCATTGATCTGGGCTGTGACCGGGTCCGGGCGATCAACCGGCTCCGAGCCACCTTGCCGGAATACTTCCCCGCACTTGAGCGTGCGTTCGACTACTCCAAGAAAGCACCCCTAATCCTCTTGGACGGCTATCAATCGCCCGAAGGCATCCGGCGGATAGGGCCGACCCGGCTCACCAGCTGGCTCAAGAAATGCAGATGCCGTAACAGCGCTGCAATGGCAGAGAAAGCCCTGGAGGCCGCCAACTCCCAGCACACGGTCCTGCCCGCCCAATCCACCGGCTCAGCCCTGGTCGCCCGGCTGGCCGAGCAAATAGGCACAATCGATGCAGAGATCGCCGACGTCGACGCCCAGATCACGGACATCTTCCGGCAGCACGACAGCGCTGACGTCCTGCTGAGCATCCCCGGGTTCGGCCCCGTACTCGCAGCAACCTTCCTCGCGAACATCGGCGGTAACCTGGACGGCTTCGACTCCATTGACCGGCTTGCGAGCGTCGCGGGGCTGGCCCCGGTCCCACGCGATTCCGGACGCATCAGCGGCAACCTGCACCGGCCACGCCGCTCCAACCGCAGACTCCTGCGGACCTTTTACCTAGGCGCCCTCTCCAGCCTGAAAAACAGCCCAGCCTCACGAACCTACTACGACCGGAAACGCCGCGAGGGAAAGTCCCACAAACAGGCCCTCATCGCCCTGGCCCGCCGCCGCATCAACGTTCTCTGGGCCATGCTCCGAGACAACACCCTCTACCGGGAACCAGCCACCGTCAGCGGCGTCCAGGCTGCCTGACAACAGCACTGAGATTCCCAATGCCCGGGAACGGCGCGGTTGTCAGCGATGGTCGAAAACTGAGCCATTTCGCGGGCGGCGGAATTCAGCGGTCGTTGCAACGGTTTATGGTTCCGTCGAGGGTGAAGCCAGTCTAGCCAGGTGCTCCATGGGACTCTGCCAACCCAGGATCTCGCGTGGTCGCCGGTTAAGTTCAGCGGCAACCATAGCGAGGTGTTCTGGGCTGTGGACGCCCAGGTCAGTTCCTTTCGGGAAGTACTGGCGGAGTAGTGGAGTGGTCCCCGGAAGTTGGACTCGTAATTGAAGATTACTCGACAGCGAGGTTGTGGGCGAGGTATTCGTCGGGGCTACGGTAGCCGAGTCTTCGTTGGATTCGGGTGCTGTTCCACCAGTGCAGATACTCGTTCAGTCCGGTGTGGAATTGTTCAATGGTGCTGGGTTGCTGAATACGGAACCATTCCTCTTTGAGGTGGCTAAAGAACCCTTCCATGGTGGCATTATCCAGGCAGGTGCCCTTGCGCGACATCGATTGCGTCAGTCCGGCTGCGCGTAGCGTGTCCTGCCAGAGCGGATGCCGATATTGGAATCCCTGGTCTAAATGAACAAGGGGCCGCTCGTCCGGAGCGAGGCCTCGGATCGCAGTACGGAGGCCATCGGTGACCATTTTGACGCTCGGAGACGGACCTGCCATGACAGAGACAATCCGGTTGTCATGAAGATCAAGGACCGGCGAGACGTAAATCTTTGAGGCACCAACCGTGAACTCGGTGACGTCAGTGGCCCACTTGGTGTGTTTGGACGCAGCCTCGAACTGGCGGTTCAAAACGTTCTTAGCGGCCTTCCCGACCTCGCCACGGAAGGAGTTGTATCTACGCCGGCGACGCACAGGGCTTTGCAGCCCGAGCCCGCGCATGAGCTTCAACACGGTCTTCTTCGACACCGTCCAACCCTGTCGCAGCAGCATGGCCAGAACGCGTCGATGACCATAAGCGCTTCGAGCCTGCGCGAAGACCTGACCAATAGCCTCTTTGAGCTTCGTATGCCGGTCCGGCCTGGTGAGCCGGTTACGGTGGTCGTAGAACGTGGAACGGGGAAGCGTTGCCAGGTGCAGCAACAACGCTAACGGGTGTTTGGCCTTGAGATCGTCGATCGCCCGGACTTTCAGCGTCGTTCCTGTGACCTCAAGGCCCGCAATTTTCCCAAATATGCGACCTCCGCACGTAACCGCTCGTTCTCACTGCGGAGCTGCTCGACTTCGCTCTCGGGAAGAGAATTCTCGCGATTGGCCGGCGGCCGGCCCCGTTTCTTCGGAAGTAACCCCTCTTCGCCATCGCGGCGGTAGATTTTCGCCCAGTTCGTGACGGTGCCCGGTGAGGGAAGGTCATACTCCTTGGCCAGGACGCGTCCGGAGACGCCTTGAAGATGACGCCGCACGATCTCGAGCTTGGTTTCTACCTCGTACTGCTTACGGACTCTTGTCATCAGCGCACCCGCTCCTCGTATCTGCCATCGTTCATACAACATTTGAACAGGATTAGGTGCCAGATCAAGGGCAAGCGCGACGGACTTAGCGGTCAGTCCTTGCTCGAACAACTCGACCGCTGACACGGCATTGGAGTGACTCAACGTGCTTCCTGAGTACATCTGACTACTCCCTGAAAAAGGATCCGAAATTCGGTGTCCAACTTCCGGGGACCACTCCAGTAGGCCATTGGTGTTCTCGTTAGAGCCGCGCTGCCAGGGGCTCGCGGGGTCACAGAAGAACACCGGAATTAGCGTCTGCCGTGTGAAATCCTGGTGGCAGGCCATTTCAGTGCCCTGATCCCAAGTCAGGGAACGGCGCAGATGGGACGGGAGCGGGTTCATGGATTCAGCCAAGCGGTCGCGCAGATTCTCAGCTCCGCGGTTGCCCGCCAGATGCACGAGGATGATGAAGCGCGTGGTCCGTTCGACCAGTGTGGCGATGGCCGAGCGGCTACCCTTTCCAATGATCAAGTCCCCTTCCCAATGCCCTGGTACTAATCTGCCGGTCACTTCCGCGGGCCTGTCCCGGATCATGACCATGTCTGGGAATCGCTTGGTCCGGTGCTCCTTCCGGCGGCGTGGCCGGCGACCGGTTCGTCCGCTGCGGAGGGAGACGGCCGGATCCACCGCTAGATCCAAGCTTCCGCGCCCGTACAGGGCCTGATAAACGGGCTCAGCCACGATGTGCATTTCCGGTTGTCCCGGGAATTCAGCGCGTAGACGGTTGCTGATCTGGCGGGGGCTCCAGCGCTGTTTCAGGTGCTCGCGCACGAAATCCCGCAGCGCCGGGTTACCGGCGATCTTCCCCGTCCGTTGACGGCTCCGTCTGCGCTCGGTACTGCGCTGAGCCGTCCGCGGACGGTAATTTCCGGAGGGCTCATGAATGTTCCGGCGGATCTGTTAACGCCAACCCAAAACAGGGCCAGGAACGCCAACTGAAAATAGGGCCACCGACCATTATGGAAGGTGATCAATTTGGATGATTGGGCGGAGATACGCCACCTGTTTTCGACGGGCAAGCACTCGAAGCGTGAGATCGGCAGGCTCGTGGGGGTTTCCCGCGGAACGGTGGAGCGTGCGCTGGAGTCGGACCGGGCGCCGAAGTATCAGCGGGCGGCCGGAGTATCGAGTTTTGATGCGTTTGCTCCCAGGGTGCGGGAGTTGTTGGTGAAGACGCCGACGATGCCGGCCGCGACGCTGGCTGAGCGTGTGGGCTGGTCCGGTTCTGCGTCGTTGTTCCGGGCGAAGGTCGCTGCGATCCGGCCTGAATATGCGCCGCCGGACCCGGCTGACCGTTTGGTCCACGAGCCGGGGTTCCAGGTCCAGTGCGATCTCTGGTTTCCGCACGAGCCGTTGCCCGTTGGTGCGGGCCAGAGCGACACGCCGCCGGTGCTGGTGATGACTTCGGCGTTCTCCGGTTTCATCCAGGCACGGATGCTGCCGTCGCGGACGACGCCGGACCTTTTGGGCGGAATGTGGACTCTTCTCCAGGACGCGCAGGCTGTTCCGTCCCGGCTGCTGTGGGACAACGAGTCCGGCATCGGCCGGCGCCGGCCCACCCAGCCGGTGGCCGCGTTCGCCGGGTCCCTCGGGCTGGAGATCAAGCTGCTGCCGCCGCGGGATCCGGAGTCCAAGGGCATGGTCGAGCGGATGAACAGGTTCTTCCGGCAACGCTTCATGCCGGGCCGGGACTTCCGCTCACCAGCGGATTTCAACGGCCAGCTGGAGGACTGGCTGCCCAAGGCCAACCACCGGTACTCGCGGTCCCGCCACGGCCGCCCTGACGAGCTGGTCCTCCTGGACCGGGAGAAGATGCGGGAGATGCCGCCGGTCACACCGGACACGGTGTTCCGCAACGCCGTGCGGCTCCCGCGGGACTACTACGTGCGGGTGTTCTCCAACGACTATTCCGTGGACCCGTCGTTCATTGGGCGGATCGTGGACGTCACCGCCGATCTGGACACCGTCACGGTCACCCACGACGGGTTGCTCATCGCCACGCACGTCCGGGCCTGGGCCCGGCATCTGGTGGTGACCGATCCGGCCCATGTGGCGCGCGCGGCGGTGATGCGCCGGGACTTCCGGACCCAGCGTGTGCGCCGTCCCGAACCGCCAGAATCTGTGGAGGTGCGGGATCTGGCCGCCTATGACGAGATCTTCGGCATCGACCTCGGCCAGCAGCCGACCCTGGTCCTGGAGGTGGTCTCATGACCGGGACACCGTCACAGATCGAGTACTACGCCCGGGCCCTGCGCGCGCCACGGATCAGCGATGGGTTCCGCCGTCTCGGGGACCAGGCCCGGGACGCCGGCTGGTCGCACGAGGAGTACCTGGCCGCCGTGCTCTCCCGTGAAGTCTCCGAACGCGAAGCCTCCGGAGCGGCGACCCGGATCAAAGCCGCGAGGTTCCCGGCGCACAAGGACCTCGAGGAGTTCAACTTCGACCACCAGCCCTCCGCGGACCGGAACCTTATCGCGCATCTGGGCACCGGCGTCTTCCTTGCCGAGGCCAAGAACGTGGTCCTGCTCGGGCCTCCCGGCACCGGCAAAACCCATCTCGCGGTCGGAATCGGCATCAAGGCAGCCAAGGCCGGGCACAGGGTCCTCTTCGACTCCGCGACCGGCTGGGTCGCCCGGCTGCAGGAGGCTCATTCCCGCGGGAAACTCGCCCAGGAACTGGTGAAACTACGCCGCTACGGGCTCCTCATAATTGACCTATGCCGAGCCCGTGACTATGCCGAGGCATTCGGTGGTGGCCGGTAAAGCCGTTGATGGTGGGGCGTTTCAGGCCGTGATGGACGTTCTCGTATCGGCATAGTCCCCGGGGGTGGAGCCTGTTCATGGGAGCAACCGTGCTTCCGTGAAGGAGGCGAAGTGCAGTGTCGGGAACGAGAAGGAAAGCTGGCCAGCTGTGGCCGCACGTCGAGGGTTACCGGGAGTGGTTGACGCGGCGGGGTTACACGCCGGGCACGGTCCGGAACATGTTGAAGGATTTAGGCCAGGTCGGGCTCTGGCTTTCTGCCGAGGGGCTCAACACTGAGGATCTGAACGAGGAACGCGCGGCCGAGTTCCAATCTGCCCGGCGAAACGCTGGCCGGAGCGGGAGCCCAGGTCCCCGTGCTCTGGTTCCGCTGATGAGCTACCTGCGGGAGTCGGGCGCCGTCCCCGTAAGAGCGCCTTTGGTGACACCGTTGGGTGCGCTTCTGGGCTCGTACCGGTCGTGGATGATCCAGGAGCGGGGGCTGGCGCTGACCACTGTGCTTCGTTATGAGAACACTGCCCGGCGCTTCCTTCAGGAGTCTTCTGTCGGTGGCGTGTTCGCTCCGGAGGCTCTGACCGGGGCGGACATCAATGCGTTCCTGCTGCGGGAATTCGCCCGGGTGTCTGCGGGGTCGGCGAAGGGACGGGTGGCCGAGCTGCGTTCGATCCTGCGCTTCCTCTATCTGCATGACATGACCGGGTTGAGTCTGGGTGCGTCGGTTCCTGCGGTGGGTGGATGGCGCTTCGCGGCTCTGCCCCCTGCCGGGTTGTCCGCGGCGGACGTGCAGCTTTTGCTCGACAGCGTTGACCGCAGCACGCTGGTTGGGGTCAGGGACTTCGCGATCGTGATGCTGGTGTCGCGGTTGGGGTTACGGTCCGTCGAGGTCGCACGCATGGAATTGCGGGACGTGGACTGGCGGTCCGGGGAACTCATGGTCCGGGGCAAAGCGCGCAGGCAAGACCGGTTGCCGTTGCCGGCCGAGGTCGGCGAAGCGCTGGTAGCCTACCTCTGCTCTGGTCGGAATCCTGCGGATGCCGTCCATGTATTCCTGACCTGCCGGGCACCCCGCGGGCCGATCCGCGCTGATCTGGTTGGCGATGTTGTCGAGCGGGCCTGCAAACGTGCAGGCCTGCCCGACGTCGGACCGCACGGGCTGAGGCACGCCCTGGCCGGTGAACTCCTCCGCCAGGGCGCCGGCCTGATGGCGATCAGCCAGGTCCTGCGCCATCAGGATCTGGCCACGACCGCCCTCTATGCCAAGGTTGATTTGGTCGCGCTGCGCCAGGTGGCCCAGCCGTGGCCGGGGCTTCTGCGGTGAGTGCGTTGGAGCAGGATCTCGCGGGTTACCTGCAACTGCGTCGTTCGCTCGGACACGAAATGGCCGAGGCCCGTTGGTTGCTGCCAGGCTTCGTGGCTTTTCTGGACACCCGCGGAGCGTCCACGGTGACCATAGAAGCGGCACTGGACTGGGCGCAGCAATCCCCGACAGGCCAGCCGACGACCGTGGGGCCGCGACGGATGACGGCAGCCCGCGGGTTCGCCCGCTACCTGACCGGCATTTACCCCGGCACGGAGATCCCGCCGCTGGGTCTGATGCCGCACCGGCAAAGATGGCGCCGACCGTTCATCTACTCCACAGCCGACATCGAGGCACTGATGAACCACGCCCGCGTCTTGATCCGATCGCCGCTGCGGGCCGCGACCTACGAGACCCTGGTTGGCCTGCTGGCAGCGGGTGGTCTGCGGATCGGCGAGGCAATCAAGCTTGACCGCAGCGACATCGACTGGACCGGGAGCGTGCTGCTGATCCGCGAATCCAAATTCGGCAAATCCCGGCTGGTTCCACTCCACAGCACTGCCATGGAAGCACTGAGCGCCTACGCCCAACTCCGCGACGAGCTCGAACCCCGACCGAAGGAGCCAAGCTTCTTCGTGTCCCAGACGCACAAACGCCTCTGCTACGCGGCCGTATGCCCGACATTCCGGCATCTGGTCGATGCCGCCGGTATCGGGACCGGGGCACCCTCGGCTCCGCGGCTTCACGATCTCCGGCACACGTTCGCGGTCCGAACCCTGCTCGGCTGGTATCGCACCGGCGAGGACGTGCAGGCGAAACTCCCATGGCTATCGACCTACCTCGGCCACCGCGAACCGGCATCCACCTACTGGTATCTTTCGGCTGCGCCGGAACTGCTCGCCCTGGCCGCGGCACGCCAGAATACCGGCTGGACGGCGGTGCGATCATGACGCTGATCGCACCCACACTGCAGATGTTCTTCACCGACCGGCTCACCCAACAGCGCCAAGCCAGCCCGCGGACCATCGCCGCCTACCGCGACGCCCTGAAGCTGCTCCTGGAGTTCATCCACGCACGGACCGGCAAGTCGCCATCACAACTGGACTGGGACGACCTGAACGCGACCACAATCTCAGGATTCCTTACCCACTTGGAGAATGAACGGCACAACAGCGTCAGAACCCGCAACGTCCGCCTGACAGCCATCCGCTCACTTTTCTCCTACGCCGCGTTGCGTCATCCCGAGCATGCGCTGCTGATCCAGCGTGTCCTCGCCATCCCGCCGAAGCGGTTCGACAAGCGCACAGTGACATTCCTGACCGCACCCGAGATCGACGCCCTCGTCGCGGCCCCGGACCAGTCCAGATGGGAAGGACGGCGCGACAGGGCCCTGATGCTCCTCGCCATCCAGACCGGACTGCGGGTCTCCGAACTCACAGGCCTGAACTGCACCGATGTCACGCTGGGCGCCGGCGCGAACGTCCGATGCGAAGGCAAAGGACGCAAACAACGCGCCGTTCCAATCACCACTCCCGTCGAAGGACTGCTGCGTTCCTGGCTGGCCGAACGAGCCGGAAAACCCCACGAGCCAGTGTTCCCGACCCGCACCGGGCGGCGGCTCAGCCGCGACGCCGTCGCGCTGCGGGTCAGCACCCACGCAGCGACCGCTGCCCGAACATGTCCGTCGCTATCGGGCAAGAAAATCCACCCTCACGTGTTTCGTCACAGCTGCGCGATGACCTTGCTCCAAGCCGGGGTCGACACCTCGGTGATCGCCCTCTGGCTCGGCCACGCCGGAGTCCGTTCCACCGACGCCTACGTCCACGCCGACATCACCATCAAGGAGAAAGCCCTCGCCCTCACCACCCCGGCATCCGCCAGCCCTGGCCGATACCACCCACCCGACAAGATCCTCGCGTTCCTCGAGAGCCTGTAACTATGCCGACCCGCGACCGGCCCGGACCCCGCACACCAGCCCGACCTGGCGGACACCTCGGCATAGTCGCGGGCTCGGCATAGACCGATCTATGCGGACATCCGCATAGATCGACGAAGTAGGCTATATCCCGTTTGACCAGGACGCCGCGAACCTGTTCTTCCAGCTGGTCTCCAGCCGCTACGAACACGCCTCCATGATCCTGACGTCCAATCTCCCGTTCGCCCGCTGGGGCGATGTCTTCGGAGACCTGACCATCGCCTCGGCGATGATCGACCGGATCGTCCACCACGCCGACGTCATCAGCCTCAAAGGCAACAGCTACCGGCTCAAAAAACACCAACCCGACGCCAGTACGGCACAATAGAACCACAACCCCGTGGCCCTGTTTTCAAATGGCACTAATGGCCCTGTTTTGGGTTGGCGTTAACAGGATCTCCCTGCTCACAGTAGACGGACTCCGCCCGAGCTCCATGGCAATGGCACGGATGCTACGCCGAGCATTCAAGAGGTCCGCGATCGTGATCCGTTCCGACTCGGAGAGAAACCGGGCGGAGATCACGGCTGGCCTCTGATGGGAGATGGGAGCGTACTTCTTGACGTCTCCGGACTTCAGAACGACCGTGTGGCCGTGCCGCCATCGAGTGCCGGAACTACGACTGATTCCAACGATCCGGCACGCTTCGGAATTACCCATTCCCTGCTTCATCAGCTGATCATAGTGAGCCCGTGCCGCGTTCTTCGGAGGGGCACCCCGGGACTTGCTTGGTCTCTTCATCTCTCCCAATTGCAACTCCTAAAAGCTCAGGTGTTGCAACGACCACTAGACGCCAAGCCGTCACAATGGCTCAGTTTTCGACCATCACCGACACGCGGTCCTCAATCTCGGGTGGACGCTCGGAAATCATGACCATCGGGTCCACGAACCTGGAGGTGCGCTGTTCCCCGCTCTGGTGGTGCTTCCGGCGGGTCCGACCCGTGCGCAGCGCGGCCTGTATTTCGCGTTTGAGTCCGCCTCTCGCCTGGACGTAGAGGGCTTGATAAATCGTCTCTGGACTCACACGCATCTCCGGTTGGTTGGGGAACTTTTCGACTAGGGTGTGGCTGATCTGCTCCGGAGACCAGCGTATGAGCAGCTTGACCTTCACGTAGTCGCGCAGGTCCAACTCGCCAGCAAGGTTGGCCGAGTTGGGTCGTGCCCGCCGGGCAGCGGCTTTCCGATGCGCCCCGTGTGGCAAATAGCCCATCAGGGCATCGGCATTTCGGCCCAGCTCGCGGCTGGTCGTTGAAGCCGATCGGCCCAGCGCGCGGGCGATCGCCCTCAGCGACGAACCCGAGGCTTTCAGGTCCCGAATCATCTCCCGCTCCTGCACGCTGAGGAACCGCAGATCGAGGAGCTTCTCGAGTGCCGATACAGATGTCGGAGGGGCGAATGCCGTTCCAGTCGTAGCGGCCGGAGAAGTCAGAGTGGTCACACCACGTTTGTAATCGACCACCCGACCATCCGGGTAAATGCGTCGGCCATTGGACTTACGGAACCCGTAAACCCACTCCTCGGCGGTCCTGGGATGCACTCCGGCAGCCTTTGCCGCCATCCGCCGGCTCACACCAGTCTTACGCAACAGAAAGTATTCATCCCGTCCCCGGTAGGGGCGCGCCCCCGATTTGCCAAGGCTCTTCAGCCCGGCCTTGCGGACCCATCCGGCGCAGATGGCCGCGTTTAGTCCGAGCTCCATGGCTGTCTCCGGGGTGCTCCTGAGCCGGTCGAACACGACGAAGAACTCAGCCCCCTGCTCCGGTGTGTAATTCCTCGGGCCGACAGGTTCTTTCGTTAAAGACGACACGGTCGTTGCAACTCCCAAAAGCTCTGGGTGTTGCAACGACCGCTAGAACCCAAGATTCACAGGTGGTGGCCTTTTGCCTCCGCAGTCTCTGTTACCGGGCGCTCAGGTTGACCGCGATTCCTGCCCGTTTGTGGTGGGTATGGGCAGTTGAGCGGATAAAGTTCACAGCCCGTCGTGAAGTATCGGCGATCTGGTAGTCCGCAGGGACTGCTGGTGGGCCATCCGTCTCAAACTGATCGAGGACGATCGCGATGGCGTCGACTATGGCATCGGCCTTCACGCCGGTCGTTATGATAGCGGCAGTATCGAGCGATTCCGGCCGTTCAATCGAATCCCGCAAAGTGACAGCGGGGAAACCGAGCAGCGAAGATTCCTCGCTGATGGTGCCGCTGTCCGAAAGGACGAGTCTCGCGTCCTTCTGAAGCCGCACGTAATCGTTGAAGCCGAACGGCGGGTGGAAGCGCAGGCCGCTCTTGAGCTCTTCCGGCTGATCTTCCAGTCGCTTCCGAGTCCTGGGGTGCGTCGATACGAGAACAGGGAGCTTGTACTGCTCGCTCACAGCCTGAAGCGCCTTCAGGATCTCAGCCAGGCGCTCAGGATTGTCTACGTTTTCTTCCCGGTGAACGCTGACCATGAAGTACCCGCCCGCGGTCAGCGACTCCTTCTCCAGAATATCGCTCGCCGCGATCGCATCGGCGTTGCCCTGGAGCACTTCCTTCATAGGGGATCCGGTAAGCAGAATGCGGGACGGGCTAAGGCCCTCAGAGAGCAGGTTCCGCCGAGCATGTTCGGTATAGACGAGGTTATAGTCCGCCACGTGGTCCACCAGACGGCGGTTCGTCTCCTCGGGAACGTTTTCATCGAAGCATCGGTTGCCTGCTTCCATGTGGTAAACCGGGATTTTCAGGCGCTTAGCCATCAAGGCGGAGATACAGCTGTTAGTGTCCCCCAGGACGAGCATGGCGTCGGGTTTCTCCAGCAGGAGGACTTGTTCCGTCTTGGCCAAAATTGATCCCAAGACCGCCCCGAGGGACGTCGTGTCGGCGGCCAGGAAATGATCAGGCTTGCGAAGTCCCAGGTCTTCGAAGAAGACTTCATTCAACTCGTAGTCGTAGTTCTGGCCGGTGTGCACCAGCACATGGTCCGTGCTTCTGTCGAGACGTCGAATTGTGGCGGCAAGGCGAATGATTTCGGGCCTTGTGCCAACAATGGTTAGAACTTTTAGCCTACGGCCAGCGTCGGTCATACTTCCTCCGGGAAAGTGTCGGGAGAGGTCGGATCGAAGATTTCGTTGATCCAGAACATCGTGTATAGCGTATCGGATCCAGTATTCGTGATGTTGTGCGACCACATCGTTGGCATGTCTATGGCGACAGGCTTCCGACCATCGACCTGGTAGCTGACGACTTCATCAGTGAAAAGCTTCCGCATGGAGATTTCTGCGGTTCCAGACAACACGGCAAATCGTTCAACCTTGCGCCGGTGGTAGTGCTGCCCCCGGGTTACGCCCGGAGCCGTCGTCGAAAACGATGACTGTCCCTCGCCTCCGCGGTTGCGCACAATTTCGAAGAAGGCCCCCCTTGCGTCTTCATGCCGGTCCAGCGATACCGGGAGCCGCTCGCCCACGAGGAATGAGCGGTAGGTGTTAAACATGTCGCGTTTAAAGGGGTCGGATATGTCGGGAATCGTTCCGGTGGAATACTGCGCCGCGGTCTCCTCGATCAAGGCAGCAACCTCGCTGACCAGCCTTGTCGTGGCGAGTCCAAGCACGTCCTCCGGCTCGTGAAGACCGAGGAGGACCTCCGCGGCTGTTTGAACGTGGAGCAGTACCAGTTCCTTGTCGTCGTTAACCTTCAAGGGCTCGCCATTGGCCGCGAGGTGGCAGAACGTAGCAACCACGGAGTTGTAGAAGGGAAGCCCGTGTTCGCCGAAAAGATTGGGCAACTTGACGTCAACGAATCGGGCACCAATCTTCTCCGCCGCCTTTTCCAGAATACGTCCCGCTTGCTCCTTGCCCCGCCCGTACGATGAACCGTTTCCCGACTGGATGGAATTGGCATAAACGACGGTGGAGGGTTTCCGATTCGATGATTCAAGGGCCCGCGCTAGTTGTTCCGCGAACAACTCGTTGCCCCGCCTGACAGCGTCGTCATCACCACGGTTGACTCCCGCCACGTGAACCACCATGGCCGCATCCTCGACTGCGGCGACAGCATCTTCGGCATGGAACTTATCACCCAAAGCTATCGGTTCCACCGCCATGCCCAGGGAATGGGCGAGGACCCTCGTGTGCCATCCCAAGAAGCCGTTGCTACCGGTTATTGCGATCGTCACTGATATTCCTTCCGACGTCGAGTTCATCATTGCCCGCAGGCAGTCAATTTGAATAGTCTGGCCTGTCCCTCGGAATCCACGAGCTTGGCAACGCCATCGGTCACCAGGTCATCGAGACCACGGTAGCCGTGATCCCATCCACGAATTTCCTGGTGGCCGAAATCCAGTACGTAGCCGATCTGAAGGCGCCGGATCACAGGGCAAACCGTGGGATCGGAGTTCGCTTCGTTCAGTCCGTCGAAGATCTTCGTCGCGTCGGATGGAACTTCTCCCAGCAAGTGCAACTGCAGGAGTTTCCGCCCCGAGAAGGCATAGGCCAGAGCGCTGCCGTTCCAGGGGTTGCCCACCATTGTTGCCCCGGCGGGCACCTCGGCTGGGAGTCTCTGGATCAGTGCCAGCTCATCGGGCGAAACCAAGGGCGCATCCTCAGTCAGTCGATATCCGGGAGTTGCGGCTGACTGCGCTTCCCGGACGTTTGCCTGCTGTGTGCCAAAGCCGAGAAGTCCGGTCACGACTGCGCCTACGATCACCAGGGCGAAACCCCTCAGCGCGGCCCGCCGCGATTCAGGCCGGATTGTGGTTATGACCGGCCGTCCGACGACCATCGGCACGATCCACTTGTCCCAGCACCGGACCGCCGCCACCGCCGCGAGCGGCAAAGTCACTAAAGGCAAAAGGGAGGCAAGACGGGGCGGATCATTGTACCAGACCCCCGTGAAGAAGGTCCGCACAGGCCCGAATTCCGCTGACGCCACAACGACGAACAGACTGGCCATCACGAGGTACATGCCGACCAGCCACAACTGCTTTTGCCGCAAGATTAGCGACACAACCCCGGCAACCGCCAGGATCATAACCACCCAGGAAACGGACCGGCCGATACCCGAGCTCGTGATCACCTCGCCGATCGCACGGCCCGTGCTCTCGAAGGGCTGCCAGGTTGCCGCGGCCTCCACTGGGCGTACGGCCTTCCATGCAACGACCAGCGCGCCCAGTCCCGCCGCCAACACCGCGACCATGCCGGCTAAGGCCAGCCATCGTTTCGGGCTGCGCACCCACAGCCGCAGGGCAGTGCGGAACCAGAGGTAGAGCAAGGGGGAAAGCAACAGGGCTAGAAGAGCCATCATGCTGCTCGGATGCGCCAGCGTCAAACCGGGCAGCGCCGCGAGGAATAGTAGCCAAACCACGGTCCTGGACTGCGGAAGCTGATAACCGAGTCCCAGGGCCTGAAGGGCCAGTCCAAGTGCCACCGGCAGGAGAGCGTTGCCCAGGAAATTTGGATACAGGACACCGAAGTCCAGAAGAAGCAGCGGAAAAGCACCGAAAGCAGCTGATAGCACACCTGCGGCGACGCTGACGACGACGCGGTTACCTAGAAGCGTGTGAGCGAGGAAGATGCAGCCCAAAGGCCAGACAACAGATCCCACGATCAGGTTAGTTACGTTTACCGCTACCGGGACGCTCGCGCCGGTTACGCCTGCAAGCAGCGAGACTATGTCGTGCCAGGCCGAGGGATAAAACGTCCCCCCCGTCATCGAACTGACCGTGAACGATGACCCCGATCCGGTGTCGAGGATGTACCGCACCGCGTTGAGGTGGAAGACGTTGTCGAACGTCTGGGAAAAAGACTCTGGGGTGCCGAACACGGCGAGGAGCCGTCGTCCGATAAGGAACGCTGCTGTGAGTATGGCAACGGTGTGACCGGCACCAGCGAGCCAATTAATGCGTCGCGGTTCGTTGACCGCTTCATTTTTTAACGCTAGCCGGGTTACCCCCAGCGCCACGACGGCGACGACAACTGTCACTATGGCGACCGGAACGAGCGACCAACGCAGCCCTAGGACCGGCGCCACGAGCGCGGCGACTGCTGCGATCGAAACGGTGACCGGCGCGGACACCGCGACCATCGCCACACCGCGGACTCTACTCGCCCATAAAACCAGGAGGCCTGGCACAAACAGGATTGCCAGTCCCGCGAGAACATGCGGGATTGTCGATGACCAGGACAAGAAATCCTCCAAAGCTTTTTCGTTCAACGGCAACGGAGTGCCCCTTGGCCAAGTCGTCGACCATCTCCAGAAATCTTACTCGACTCGCGGAGGAGCCAAGCACATCAGGAGCACAAGGCTCGGAGTCAGTGAAGCCGTCTGCGCGTGGGCCGTGACGCACCTGTCCCGCGGCACGAGCCGAATCGGGCGGCCCGTGGCGCATGTCAGCACGTTAGGAGGACCGAAGCAGGGCGACCGCCTCTTGGATGGGGCCGTCAAAGGTAACCTCACCGTGCCGGAGCACGATACCGCGTTCACAGATGCGCGACACCAGGTCGAGGTCGTGGCTAACCACCACGAGCGTTTTGCCCAGACGTGCCAGTTCCTGAATTTTGGCAATGCATTTCCGCTGAAACGGTTCGTCTCCGACTGCCAGAATCTCGTCGATCAAAAAGACTTCAGGGTCGGTGTGGACGGCTACCGAAAAGGCCAGCCGGAGGTACATGCCCGAGGAATAGAACTTGACTTCGGTGTCGATGAACTGCCCGATTTCGGAGAATTCGATAATCGAGTCGAAGCGATCCTTGATTTCCGGCTCGGTCATCCCAAGGATGGCAGCGTTCAGGTAGACGTTGTCCCGACCCGTAAGGTCCGGGTGAAAACCGGCGCCGACCTCAATCAAACCGGCGACGCGGCCCCGCGTCCGCACGGTCCCCGAGTCCGGGAGCATGACCCCCGAGATGTGCTTGAGCAGCGTAGACTTGCCTGAGCCGTTGAAGCCTAGGAGGGCCACGCTCTCACCCTGCTGGATCGACAGCTCGACGTCCTTGAGCGCATGGAATCTCTCGGTCAGCTCCCCTTTGCGCCCTTTGAGCAGCCAAACCGCAGTCTCTTTGAGCGAGCGGGAGTGACGGAGCACAAATTGTTTATTGATCGCGTTGATCTCGATCGCGGTAAGTTCTTTATCGGGCAATTTCTGCATTTCTAGAGTTCCTGAGCAAATCGGCCTTCGAGGCGGCGGAAGGTCAGCTGTCCCGCCACGACGGTAAGCAGGCCCACGACCAGTCCGGCCGGCAGCCAAATGGTGAGCAAGTTGGGCGGCAGTTCGGCAGTGCCGTCGGTGGTAGGGAACCAGAAAGCGTAGTGGAAGGCCTCCACGGCGATGGTTATCGGGTTCATCTGGTAAACGAACGTAAGTGTTGGCCCCAACGCCGCGCGGACCTGAGTCCACGAGTAGAGGACCGGAGAGGCCCACGTTGCCACCATCAGAAGAAGATCGACGAGGTTTTCCGCGTCCCTGAAGTAGACGTTTGCTGCACCGAAAAGGAGTCCCAGCCCAATGGCAAGCAGCGCCACGAGCAAGAACGCCGGGATGGCTACAAGAATCTGCAGCATATTCGGCTGCCACCCCGTGAAGACACAAGCGATCAAGAGTACGAGAAGTTGAGGGAAGAAATGCACCGCAGCCACCCACACCGACGCTACCGGAAACAACTCCCGCGGTAGGTAGATCTTCTTGATCAGGCCGCCGTTGGCCACCATGGAACGGGATGCGTTCGACAGGGCTTCGGTGAAGAAGTTGATGAGGATGATTCCCGAAAACAGGTAGACCGCGTAGTTTTCGGTCCCCTTACTTTGTCCAAGGAAGATGCCAAGAGCGAAGTAGAAGACGCCGAACTGGATGCCGGGCTTGACGTAGGACCACAGAATACCCAATATCGATCCGCGGTACCGGACCGTTAGCTCCTTGGCGACCAGGAGCCGGAGAAGATACCTCCGTCGGTAAACATCTGCCAGTCCCGCACCAGCCCCAGCAAGCGAAAGCTCAGAACTCATTTGCCCGCACTGTCCCTGGCTGCCGCTTCGTTGATCGTAGACTCCCAGGCCCGTCCGGACGTGACCTCTCCGAGCTGGGTGCGGTACTGCAGTTGCAGTTCGTCCCAGTTCTGGCGCAGCTCCAGGTGCAGCAGAATGCTTTCCCTCAGCAGGGACCGCGCCTTTTTCGCGTCCCTCTTGTACCAGGAAGCTCCGCTCCCGTCCGCGTTGCTGACCACTGCGCTGTCCAGCTGAGAGAGCCGCCACCACTTGCTGTCCTGATGGGCTATAGCCGTCTCCGGGTTCTGCCCAGACATCTCCGAGGCAGGTACCGCAGTCTGTTTCACCAAGGTCTTTGCCAACCATGGGCCCAGGGCGTAGAGCTTAGGCGCAGAAGGCTCCTGTCCCTTGCGTGGCGGCTTGCGCCGCCGCGGTGGGGGAAAAGCTCCCGGATCCTTCTGCATCGAAGAATCCGCAAAGTCATTTTTCATCGCCCGCAACTCGGCGGCCCGCGTACCAATCGTGCGGTGCATGTGATCAGGGCCACTCAGCACATCACGGAGGGCCATTACCCGGGCCGAAGCAGCGTAGTACTGCATCGAGAAAATGTGTTTAACGTCCACTGCCAGGCTCTGTTTGAGGAGGTCTCCACCTTTACTGTATGGGGAGTGAATCAGTCCCGCGACGAGGCGGTTCCGGCTGTGGAAGTAAGCCTGCCAGTCCACAGAGTCATCCTTGTCAATCCAGGAAACATGCCAGACTGCCGTGCCGGGCATCGACACAGTCGGGTACCCCGCCGCCTTTGCCCGCAACCCATACTCCGCGTCATCCCACTTGATGAAGACGGGAAGCGACAAACCGATTTCCTTGATGACGCTGGTCGGAATCAGACACATCCACCAGCCGTTGAAGTCAACATCCCAGCGCCTGTGCATCCAGGGTGTGGCCCGGAGGTTCTGGGTGGCAAGGTTGTGTCGGTGGTAAAGTTCCCCGCTCGGTCCCCACAGGAACTTCCACATATTGACAGACTCGGCGTAAGCATGGAGTACTGAACGGTCGAACATGTCGAACATGTGGCCACCGACGATAGTCGGGACTCGGCAGAAGTCCGCAAAAGTGGCGGAACGAAGAATGCCCTCCGTCTCCACCACGACGTCGTCGTCCAGCAGGAGCACATAGTCTGCGGTATCCCCGTTGACGGTTTCAAGCATGTTCCGCGAGAACCCGCCGGAACCACCCAGGTTGGGCTGGTTGATGATCCTAAGTTGGGCACCCATGTCCGCGGCGATTTCGTCGAAATCGGCCTCGTCCTGGACCTTTTCGTTGCCCTGATCCACGACAATCATCTCGTGGAGGACCTCCCTAAGCGCCGGGTCCGCTGCAATAGCGGCAATAGTACGGCTGCAGTAGTCCGCCCGGTTGAAGGTCGTGACACCAATGTTCAGCCGACCTGCCGGCTTCCCGTTGTCCGGCACGGACCAGTCAGCCGAAACCAGCGTCATGCCTTCCGCGTCAGCGATGAGATCGAACCAGTACCAGCCACCATCACCGAACTGCGCCAGAGAGAGGTCATGCGTGTTAGTTGATTCTCCCGACACGCGGAACGACTCAACACGCTGGGTTACGCCCCGGGCGTTGGATCGGTACACCACGAGCGAGCCGGAACCGGAGGTCTGGACGCGCAGGCTGACGGTGAATACAGTGGTCCATTTGCGCCAGTACGCAGCCGGAAAGGCGTTGAAATATGATCCGAAGGACAACCGCTTTCCGGCGCGAACCCGAACTGACCTCCTGCCGAGCAGATCGTCGGGATGCAGGTCCGTCCCGACCGAGGTTACGTTGGCAGCCATAGCTGGCTTTTCGTCCGGCATGGGCGAGTTGGCTACGGCGTTGGAGTCCATGTAGAGGGGAAGGACGTCAAGGTCTTTGTCGGCGGGGAAAACGACGCGCTGAACCACTCGCAGGCCGAGGATTGATGCGGCTCCTTCCGACACCTGGGAATCTGCTCGAACAGACTCGCTGGCCGAAGTAGTCGGGTGAATCATGCGTCGACCCCTCCGCTTTCAATTTCGGTGCCGCCCTCAAAATGCGGGCGGATCTGGTTGTCAAACATGGTCAGTGCAGACCCGATGGCCATGTGCATATCCAGGTACTTGTAGGTACCGAGGCGTCCGCCGAACAAGACGTCCTTCTCGGCGGCCGCCAGATCGCGGTACTTGAGCAGTCGTTCGCGGTCCGCAGGAGTGTTGATCGGATAGTAGGGCTCGTCGCCCTTCTCCGCTGCGCGGGAGAACTCGCGCATAATGATGGTCTTTTCCGTCTGGTAGTCGCGCTCCGGATGGAAATGACGCGGCTCGATGATCCGGGTGTAGGGCACATCGGCGTCGTTGTAGTTGACCACCGACGTTCCCTGGAAATCTCCGACGTCGAGGATTTCTTCTTCGAAGTCGATAGTGCGCCAGGAGAGGTCACCCTCGGCGAAGTCGAAGTAGCGGTCGACCGGGCCCGTGTAAATGACCGGGATGGTGCCTACAACTTTGTTCTTGCTGTATTCGTGCGACTCGTCAAAGAAGTCGGTGTTGAGACGGACCTCGATATTCGGGTGCTCCGCCATTTTCTCGATCCACGCGGTGTAGCCGTTGGTCGGGAGACCCTCGTACTTGTCGTTGAAGTACCGGTTGTCGTAGTTGTAGCGAACCGGGAGCCGGGAAATGATGCCCGCGGGCAGGTCCTTGGGGTCCGTCTGCCACTGCTTGCCGGTGTAGTGCTTGATGAACGCCTCGTAAAGCGGGCGGCCGATCAGCTGGATGCCTTTATCGTTCAGGTTCTGCGGATCCGTACCGGCAAGTTCCCCGGCCTGTTCCTTGATCAGTTCCTGGGCCTCGCCAGGGGTCAGGTTGGCGCGGAAGAACTGGTTGATGGTCGCCAGGTTGATCGGCAGGGAGTAAACCTCGCCCTTGTGGACCCCATACACCTTGTGGACGTACTTGGTGAACGTGGTGAATCGGTTCACGTACTCCCAGACGCGCTCGTTGGAGGTGTGGAAGAGGTGCGCACCGTAGCGGTGCACCTCGATGCCGGTCTGCTCTTCTCTTTCGCTGTAGGCGTTGCCGCCGATGTGGTGCCGGCGGTCGATGACAACGACCTTCAAGCCCAGCTCAGTGGCGGCCTGTTCTGCGATTGTCAGGCCAAAGAAGCCTGACCCTACGATGACGAGGTCAGCGGTCACAAAATCTCCTGGTTCGAATGTGGGCAGCGCAACGTTTCGCATTGTCTGCTGCTCCAGCCTACCCGAGCCAGGGTGTGAACCCGCGAATCGCGGCCCGCGTCCAGGCCCGCGGACCGTCCTGTCGCGGGGCAGTTTTCCCTCCGTCGGCACCGCTTTCCACATAGCCGGATTCCCGCGTGCAGCAACGCCGCATCGCCGCCTACCGTGGGATCAAACGACACCCCGGGGAAAGGACCCAACCCGATGCTGCTGCATTGCACACTGGTTCCCGCCCCGGGGTCGGCACTGACCTCCGGACCTGCGGAACTGGCCATCGAACTGCCGGCTTCCTGCCCCGGCGCGGACCTCGAAGCGGCTATCTCCAGACGTTACGGGACCGGGGCGCTGACCGTGGACCGGGTGCCCGTGGCCGCTTTGACGCCCGGGAAAGTCCCCCTCGTTGCCGGTGCCATCCTGGTGGACGGCGCTGCGCCGCCCACGATTGTGGACCCGCCAACGCTCGTGCTGACCGTGCACAGTGGCCCGGGTGCGGGCCTGATCTTTCCGTTGCGGCGGGGGCGGTTCCGAATCGGTCGCAGCGGCACCGAGATCGTCATTCCGGACGCCGAGCTGTCCCGGGAACATGCCCGGCTGGACGTGACTGACTCCGCCGTCAGCCTCGTCGATCTCGGCAGCGCCAACGGGGTCCGCGTCGACGGACGGAAAGTACAGTCGGCGCCCGTCTCCACGGAGTCGGCGATCCGGTGCGGCGGTTCGTCGATGTCCCTGGTTTTCGGCGATTCCCTCGACGCCGGTATTCCGGCCTTTGCCGGGTCCGACATCTCAGCACCGTTGGTGCTCAGCAACCCCGCGGCGCACAGCAACAGGGCGGCCCTGCTGCTGTCAGCGGGCCTGCCCCTCTGCCTCGGAGTGGGCCTGGCCGTCCTCACCGGAATGTGGGTGTTCCTCGCTTTTACTGCCCTGTCAGCCGTGTCCATTCTGGTGCCCGTGTTTTCGGGCCGAAGGCAGCGCCGCGAACTGCGGGCCGCCGTGGCCGCCGCGGCGCGCCAGGACCGCGAACGACGGCGGCGAGCCGCGCCCTCCGCCGGCGAACTGTCGCTGGGGGCTCGTTTCCTTGCAGCGGATCGCGGGGTGTCATCCGCAATTGCCACAGGACCTGTCTGGTTGCGGCTCGGCCAGGCACCGCAACGCGCGAATATCGGTCTGGAACCACCGGATTCCGGATTCCAGCCACCGTTGCTCGGCCTGGTGCCTGTGACACTCAATCCAGCGACGAGGCTGACCACCGTGCGTGGCCCCGAAACCGCCGTGTCCGGACTGGTCAGATCCTGCCTGCTGCAACTTGCCAGCTACCCCGCAGCCGGGCGAACCAAAATCCTCATCCACGGCCCAACCGCCGCCCTTTATGCCGCACGCTTCCTGCCGTCAGTCGTGCTCTCCGCACAGGAGACATCCACGCTGGAAATCCTCGCAACCGGCCCGGGCCCGGGCTACGAGCGCGGGGTGCTGGTGATCGTCACGACAATGGGGCGGGACAGGCTGTGTTCGGCTGCGGCAGGCCACGGCTGGCAGGTTTTCCACTGCTCCGAAGGTCCTGCTGCTGCCGCCGCTGGTTCGGTCCTAGAGCTCACCGAGCGAACCGCCGTGCTTTCGTCCGGTCACTCCGCGGTGGAGTTCATTCCCGATCTTGTTCCAGCCGGCGTCTTCGACCGGGCCTGCCGCCGGATCGGCGGACAGAACCCTGAGCAGGCTCCGCCAAAAGGCCTTCCGGATGCCTGCTTCATGGCGGAGCTGATGCCAGCCTCAGCGGCGGAAATCTCCGCACGCTGGGCCGCCTCAGCACACGCCCCCGGACTTCCAGTGCTGGTCGGCGTCGGAACGTCCGGCCCACTGTGGCTGGACCTCCAGGCCGACGGCCCCCATTTCCTGGTGGCGGGGACCACCGGCTCGGGCAAATCCGAATTATTGCGGACCATGGCGGTCGGGTTGGTGGGCCATTACCCGCCCGATCGCGTCAACCTGCTGTTTATTGATTTCAAAGGCGGCTCCGGCCTGCGACCGTTGGCAGCCCTGACACACTGCGTCGGACTGCTCACGGATCTCGACCAGGGTGAAGTGGAGCGCACGCTCGTATCACTGCGGGCGGAAGTACGCCGCAGGGAAGAGCTCCTTGACTCGTACCGGGCTGCCGACCTCATCGCCTATGAATCGCTTCAACCCGCGGCGCCGCCGCTGCCCCATCTGGTGCTTATCATCGACGAATTCAGAATGCTGGTAGAGGAAGCCCCGGAAGCGCTGGCCGAGCTCCTGCGGGTAGCTGCAATCGGCCGCTCGCTTGGGATTCATCTCATCATGGCCACCCAGCGACCCCAGGGCGCCGTTTCCGCAGACATCCGTGCGAACGTGACCAGCCGTGTCGCCCTGCGGGTCCAATCCGAACTGGAGTCCCTCGACATCATCAATTCACGGCTGGCGGCAGCCATCCCGATTGCGCGGCCGGGACGCGCCTACCTGGTCCGCGGCAGCGAAGCGCCGGAAGAGTTTCAGACCGCCACGACCACGCCGCTCCCGTCCGAGGCTGCCGGCTGGCCAAGTGTGATGGAGGTCAGTGAATTCCTCAACCGCCCGGCGGTCGAACCGTGCGCCGCCCGCGCCGCATCTCCACCGTCCCTGGCCATAACCCACCTGACGGAAACAGTCCGGGCTGCCTGGGCGGCAATCGGCGGTGGGGAGCCGCGCCGTCCGGTGGCAACACCGCTCCCCGGTAAAGTGCCGTTTCCGACGGATGGCAGCCGCGGCCGGATCCGGCTGGGGTTGTTGGACCTTCCCAGGGAACAACGAGTGGCAGAGTTCGACTGGCATCCGGGCACCCACGGCCACCTCGGACTGATCCCGGGACTCAATGGAGGTGCCGACACCGTCCTGGAGCTCATTGTGAATCAGCTGCTTGGCTGCGATGACGAATCCCACATGTATCTCCTGGATGCCACAGGTTCATTCAGCGCCATGTCCACCGCCGCTAGAGTGGGCGCAGTTGTCGGGCTGCACGAACTCCGGCGGGCCGCGCGGGTCCTCGAACGCGTCTCGGAAGAAATGACACGAAGGCTGGGCCTTGCCCAGCCGGCGGACCTGCCTGTCCTCGTCCTCGTCCTGTGCGGTTGGGGGTCCTGGGTGTCGGCGTTTCGGGCCGGACCCCTGGCCTGGGCCGAAGACCTGGTCCACAACATCGTCCGGGATGGTGCCCGCGCCGGGATTGCGGTGCTCGCGGCGGGGGAACGCGAGCTCGTGACCGCACGGTTCTTCGCCGCCGTGCCCAACCGGATTTTCCTGCCTGCCGGTTCGACCGAGGAAGCGCGGCTCGGTTGGCCCCGGCTGCCCGCCGGCGGGACGGCCGGAGATCGAGTGGTCGTTTTTGGACCAATGTCTGTCTCCCCTTCTCCTTCCGGGCACGTGGGACAACTCTTCGGGCCCCGCCCGCCGGCAGTCGGCGGCGAGGCCTGTCTCTCGCGAATCCGGCCGTTCCGCATCGAGCCCCTTCCATCACGGGTCACGGTCAGCGAAGTCCACGCGCGGTCCGGTCCAGTAAGTGCGGGCAGCAGCGAGGCAACGCCCCGCCCGGGCCCGCCTGCCTCGAACGGGCAGCTTTGCCTCGGCGTCCAGGGCGACGAACTCTGCGCTGTGGGAATCCCGTTACCTCCGGGCGCAGTCCTAGCGGTCCTCGGTGGGCACCTGTCGGGGAAGAGCTCGCTTCTATCGGCCCTTCCCGGGCTCAACCCGGCAGCCACTTGGCTCCGGCCCCCGTCGGCGACGGATCTGGAGGAGTACTGGGCAGGCACGTACGACTCCGCGCTCGCCGGGGTGCTGGACCCTGCGGCGGTCCTGCTGGCGGACGACCTCGACCTGCAGTCAGCTGAAACCAATCGCCGGCTGGTCCTGTTGAACAACCTGGGCTGGCGCGTGGTCCTGACGGCAGGCTTTAGCCCCGCCATTCGGCAACGGGTACCACTGGCCCAGAATGCCGCGGGCTACGGAAGGGGCGTCCTGCTCGCCCCGCGGTCGGTGCTGGACGGAGACTTGTTCGGAGTCAGGTTCGATCTGGAGCCCAGCCCTCCCCCGGGCCGCGCGGTCCTGATTTCGGAAGGTCGGGCCCGGGCGGTGCAGTTGGCGTTCGATCCTGCAGCAGACAGCAGCAGGGATCAGACGGGACCTGGCTAGAGGGCCGGCGGAGCCCCGCCTGCCCGTGATGCGAACACGATGACTCGCTTGTCAAACAGCAAAATAATGGCGGTAACCGCAGGCACCAGCAGGGCCAAGCCCGCCAGGGGATAGCCGCCGGACATCGTGGGAAAGCCGATGGTGAGCGCAAAAAGCTGGGCCACCAGCGCACCCGATCGCGGCCACCGGTACCCGCGGAACAGGAACGTGGACACGGCCACAAGCCAGGCAGCGAAGACCAACAGCAGCCCCAGCGTGAAGACTGCACCCCAGAAGGAGAGCACCGGGGCTCCGGTAACTAACTGGCTTCCGTACCAGATGGCGGCAACCAGCAGCGCGGTCGCTTCCAGCGCCACGATGACAGCAATGACCAGGATTCCTGCCGGCCGGCCGCGAACGCTGCCGGCGGGCCCGCCGGAAGGGCTTCCCGCAGGGCCGTTCCCGCGGTCAGCGGCAGGTTCGGAGGGGTTTTCAGAGGCTCTTGACACACTGGCACAGTACCGGACATAGTCGACTGGACGTGAGGGCCCGGCCGCACATTGTGATGCATCGCTCACGAGGGCGCGGCATTTTGCATGCTAGTACCCCTTGTTTACGCAGCGTTAACATGACACGCTTAATTCAGATGATCGAGGGGGCCCCACCGGGCCCCTTTCTTATGAAGCCTCTAGTGAATAATTTCACAAAGGCAAAACTGACTGCCCAGGAAATGGAGTGACTGATCAGCATGGATTGGCGTAACCGCGCAGCGTGCCTTGACAAGGACCCGGAGCTTTTCTTCCCCGTAGGAAACACCGGCCCTGCCCTCCTGCAGATCGAGGAAGCCAAAAGTGTTTGCCGTCGATGCCCCGTCGTTGACACGTGCCTTCAGTGGGCCCTCGAATCCGGGCAGGACGCCGGCGTCTGGGGCGGCATGAGCGAAGACGAGCGACGTGCCCTCAAGCGGCGCGCGGCTCGTGCCCGCCGCGCCTCCTGACACCAGCTGCTGGCCGCCGGTAGAACCGGCACCCAGCCTTTACAGGCAGGAACAAGAAATGGCCGCAGACTCACGTCTGCGGCCATTGCTCGTTAACCGCCATGGTCCCGCCCCCGGCGTCCGCTCTGGCCGACGGGCTAGGACGTGGCCAGACTCAAGACGATCTCGACTGCCGTCCCGCCGCTGTCACGGGCCTTCCACTGGATACTGCCGCCCAGTTCGCTCGTCACCAGGGTACGGACGATCTGCAGACCGAGGCCCTCCACATAGGGTGTAGCGGGGATGCCGACGCCGTCGTCCGCTACCGTGACGGTGAGCAGCTCCTCGCCGTCCTCGCCCTCGGAGCGGTCCGCCATTAGCCAGACCGTTCCGGTCCTGCCCTCCAGCCCATGTTCAACGGCGTTGGTCACCAACTCGTTGATCACTAAGGCCAGCGGCGTCGCAAAGTCGCTCGGCAGCTCACCAAACAGTCCCGAGCGTGCTGTCTTCACCTGCTGCGACGGCGACGCCACCTCAGCCGAGAGCCTGAACTGGCGTCCGATAAGTTCGTCGAAGTCGACGCTCTGGGTCAGGCCCTGGGACAGCGTCTCATGCACGAGGGCGATCGTGGCCACTCGCCGCATCGCCTGCTCAAGCCCCTGCTTTGCCTCATCGCTGACCATGCGCCGCGACTGCATCCGCAGCAGCGCGGCAACGGTCTGCAGGTTGTTCTTCACCCGGTGGTGGATCTCCCGAATCGTGGCGTCTTTCGTCACGAGCTCCATCTCGCGGCGCCGCAGTTCGCTGACGTCGCGGCAGAGCACGAGGGCGCCGAAGCGCCGCTGTTCATCCCGCAGCGGAATCGCCCGCAAGGACAGACTGACCCCGCGGGACTCGATTTCACTGCGCCACGGCATACGCCCTGTGACGACCAGCGGAAGGGTTTCATCCACCAGACGACGGTCCTTCAGCAAACCTGCGGTTACCTCGGCCAGGCTCCTGCCCTCAAGTGACTCGCCGTCTCCCAGCCGTCGGAATGCGGACACCCCGTTGGGGCTCGCGTACTGGACGATGCCCTCGGCGTCGAGCCTGATCAGACCGTCCCCAACGCGCGGCGCCCCGCGGCGCGAACCGGTGGGCGAGGCGAAATCGGGCCACAGCCCCAGTGTTCCCATCCGCAACAGATCGTAAGCGCATTGCCGGTAAGTCAGCTCCAGCCGCGACGGCATGCGGGAGCTGGAGAGATCCATGTGGGTGGTGACGATGGCAAGGGTCCGGCCGTTGCGGACCATTGGCACGGCCTCGACCCGAAGAGCCGTATCGCTGCTCCAGTTGGTCTCGTTGGAGCGCTCGATAGTCCGGCTCTCCCACGCCTTCTCAACGAGGGGCAACAGGTCCGAACGGATCCCCTCCCCCACGAAATCGGCGTGGAACACCGTATGCGTGGTGGAGGGGCGGACGTGCGCCAGTGCCACGTAGCCGAACTCGGGATGCGGAAACCACAGCGCCAGGTCAGCGAACGCCAAGTCGGCGACCATCTGCCAGTCCCCGACGAGCAGGTGGAGCCACTCGGCATCCCCCGGCCCGAAATCAGCATGCTCCCTGATAGGGTCCGTAAAGATTGCCACAGCACCTCCATAGTCGAACGCCGGCGGCTGCCTAGCGTCGAACGATTGACCTCAAGAGCCTCAATGCTACCGACAGTGAAGCCATGTCATCGGCCTCAAGCGCGTTCACTTCATCAAACATGCTCTTCGCCCGGCTCAGCTGCTCCGCATTCTGGTTCTCCCAGGCCACAAGCCGCTCCTCTGCCGGTACACCCCGCGGCGTTGCCTCCAGCACGGCCGTCGTCATATCCGAAACGGTCGAGTACAGGTCGTCGCGCAGGGCCGCCCGGGCCAGAGCCTGCCAGCGGTCCCGCCGGGGCAGCTTGGTGATTCGCTCAAGCAGGGAATCGGCGTGGAAGTGGTTGAACAGGGCGTAGTAGACATGCGCGATGTCCTCTACCGGTTCCGGGCTGGCGTGGACGATCTTGGCGATGTCGAGCAGCACAAAGCTTTCGAACAGTTCGGCCCACCGATGGGCCAGTTGCTCCGGCAGGCCCCACGCGCGGGCCGTCTCCAGCCATTCGGCCACCCGGTCACGGTCACCGCCGCGCAGGTAGTCCAGCAGGCGCGCACGCATCGGATCCATCAGCGGCTTGAACTCGGCCACGGTCTCGGCAATTGGCCGGGAGCCGTTGCTTTGGCTCAGGACCCACCGCACGGCCCGGTCCAGAAGCCTGCGGATATCCAAATGGACGGTGCTCCAGTGCTCCGTCGGGAAAGAAGCGGGCAACGCATTGAGCTCCCCGACCATAACGTCCAGTTCATAGACTTCACGGAGGGCCAGGAAGGCCTTGGCAACAGCGGCCTCGGACGCGGAGGTTTCTTCCATGGCACGGAAGGCAAAGGTGATGCCGCCCATGTTAATCATGTCGTTCGCCACCACTGTCGCGATGATTTCCCGGCGCAGCGGATGGGTGTCCAGCTCCGCATCGAACCTCTCACGCAACTGCTTCGGGAAATAAGCACGCAGGGTTGACCGGAACCACGGGTCCTCGGAGAGGTCGCTGTCCCGGAGCGCCGAGGCAAGCTCGATTTTGGCGTAGGCCGCCAGGACGGACAGCTCCGGTGAGGTCAGTCCCTGGCCCTGTTCGAGCCGCTCGCGCAACGTCTCCGTTGTCGGCAGCGCCTCCAGATCACGCTTGAGGTCGGCCGACTTCTCCAGCCAGTCCATCAGGCGTTCGTAGCTGGGGCTCCATTCGGAGACCCGCATCCGGTCATTGAGCAGCAGGATGTTCTGGTCGATATTGTCCTCAAGGACGAGCCGGCCGACTTCGTCGGTCATCGAGGCCAGGAACTCCGATCGCTCCGCAGGATCCAGCTTCCCGGCGGCAACCATCCGGTCCACGAAGATCTTGATGTTCACCTCGTGGTCGGAGCAGTCCACCCCGGCAGAGTTGTCGATCGCATCGCTGTTCAGGATGACGCCCTGCAGGGCGGCCTCGATGCGGCCGCGCTGGGTCATGCCCAGGTTGCCGCCCTCACCGACCACCTTCACGCGCAGTTCACGGCCATCGACGCGGATGGAGTCGTTGGCTTTGTCACCGACCTCGGCATTGGTTTCCGTAGCGGCCTTGACATAGGTGCCGATCCCGCCGTTATAGAGCAGGTCGGCCGGGGCGAGCAGGATCGCTCGCAGCAGTTCGGGCGGGCTGAGCCTGGTCGTCCCGTCGGGAAGCCCCAGTGCGGAACGGACCTGGGCCGAGACCGCGATCGACTTCGCCTGGCGGGCAAAAACTCCGCCACCTTCGCTGATCAGCGTTTTGTTGTAGTCGTCCCAGGATGAACGGGGCAGCTCAAAAAGACGCTGGCGCTCGGCGAAGGAGACGGCCTCGTCCGGGGTCGGATCGAGGAAAATGTGCCGGTGGTCAAAGGCCGCGAGCAGCCGGATATGCTTCGACAAGAGCATACCGTTGCCGAACACGTCCCCTGACATGTCGCCGACACCGACGACCGTGAACGGCTCGGACTGGGTGTCCAGGTCCAGCTCGCTGAAGTGCCGCTTAACGGATTCCCAGGCACCCCGGGCGGTGATGCCCATCGCCTTGTGGTCGTAGCCGACCGATCCGCCGGAGGCGAAAGCGTCACCAAGCCAGTACCCGTACTCCGCGGCGAGGCCGTTGGCGATGTCGGAGAATGACGCAGTTCCCTTGTCAGCTGCAACAACAAGGTAGGAATCGTCGTCGTCATGGCGTACGACGTCGGCCGGCGGCACCAGCTGCTCGCCGGCTGTTGTTGTCACGAGGTTGTCCGTGATGTCCAAGAGACCGCGGATAAACGTCTTGTAGCTTGCGATGCCCTCCGCCATCCACGCGCTGCGGTCCGCCGCGGGGTCGGGGAGCTGTTTAGCGTAGAACCCGCCTTTGGCGCCGGTGGGCACGATCACTGCGTTTTTGACCGTTTGGGCCTTGACCAGTCCAAGGATCTCGGTGCGGAAATCCTCCCGGCGGTCCGACCAGCGCAGGCCGCCGCGGGCCACCTTGCCGAATCGCAGGTGGACGCCCTCGACCCGGGGCGAGTAGACCCAGATCTCGAACATGGGAGTCGGGAACGGCAGGCCTTCAATTGCTGACGGGTTCAGCTTGAAGCTCAGGTGGGCCTTGTTCTGGTAGTAGTTGGTCCGCAGGGTCGCCTGGATCAGGTTCTTGAAGGTCCGCAGCACACGGTCGGCGTCGAGGGTTGCGACCCGCTCGATCGCAGCATCCAATCCGGCGATGACCTCGTCCTGCCTGCTGCGGCGTTCGTCCTCACCCAACGAAGGATCGAAACGGGCTTCGAACAGTGCACTGAGCCCGCGGTTGACGTCGGGGTTTGCCAGCAGCGTATCGGCCAGGAATCCGTAAGAGTTGGTGTTGCCCATCTGCCGCATGTACTTGGCGTACGCGCGCAGGACAACCACCTGGCGCCAGCGCATCCCTTCGCGCAGCACCAGCCGGTCGAAGCTGTCCGATTCCACGGCACCGGACACGGCAGCAGAGAAGGCCTCCGCGAGCAACTCCCCCGTTTCCAGGGGGTCAACCCCGGCGGGGTACTTCAGGCCCAAGTCATACAGGAAGAAGTCACGGTGGTCCGCCGTCTCGATTTCGAACGGACGCTCGTCCAGGACCTCCAGGCCCAGGTTGTGGAAATACGGCAGGATTTGGCTCAGGCTTTTGGGCTCGAGCATGTAGAGCTTGACGCGGGCGTCCTCTTCAAGGGTCGCGCCGGCACCGTCAGGGAGATAGACGTGGACGCCGGGCTGTTCTTGGACTTCGTGCGCGCTGTCCTGGGCTCCGGCCCCGTACTTCTCGAAGCGGGCAATGTCCTCCAGGGCATCCTCCACCTCGTAGTCGACCCGGTAGCTCGCCGGGAAGGCCTCGGCCCACACAGCGGCGAGCTCCTTGGCACCGTCCTCCTTGAGGCCCCCGTCGGCGCGGGTGTGCAGGACCTCGGAGATGCCTTCGCTCCACGAACGGGCCGCGCGGACCAGCCTCTTTTCGAGATCGTCGCTATTGACGGTGCTGACATCAGAGTTTTTCGGGAGCCTGATCCGGAAGAAGAGCCGCGCCAGCGCGGACTCAGTCATCCGCGCCTCGAAATCGATGGAGACCGCATCGAAAGTGTCGCGCAGCTCCTTTTCGATGCGCAGGCGGACGTTCGTGGTGTACCTGTCGCGCGGAAGGTACACGAGTGCGGACATAAAGCGACCGTAGAGGTCCGGCCGCAGGAACAGCCGGGTGCGGCGTCGTTCCTGCAATCGCTGGATGCCCGTGGCAATGGCCGCCAGGTCGGGTATTTCGATCTGGAAAAGCTCGTCGCGGGGGTACGTTTCGAGGATGCCCAGGAGGTCCTTGCCGGAGTGTGAATCCGGCGGGAAGCCGGCATCGCTAAGTACTGCGGCGACCTTCTCGCGCACCACCGGGATATCACGCACGGACCCCGCATAGGCAGTGGTGGCAAACAGCCCGATGAAGCGGCGTTCCCCGTTGACGTTGCCGGCAGCATCGAAGCTCTTGACGCCGATGTAGTCCAGGTAGGCGGAGCGGTGGACCGTGGAGCGCGAGTTGGCCTTGGTGATAACAAGTGCGCGCTTTTCGCGGGCCTTCTTCCGGCCCGTCTCCGTGAGGTGCTGAATCTGGTGCGGAGTCTCTGCCCCGCTGCGCAGCAGCCCAAGGCCGCTTTCTTCCCGGGGTTCCAGGACGTCCTCACCGGATTCGTTCGTGAGGTCGTATTCGCGGTACCCGAGGAAGGTGAAATTGCCGTCATCCAGCCAGCGGAGCAGCGCCTGGGCCTGGCGGAGTTCGGCGATCTGCGCGTCACCAGGGAGCGTATCCAGGTCGTCGGCGATCTGGAGGGCCCGGTTCCGCATCTTCGGCCAGTCCTCGACGGCGGCGCGGACATCGGCGAGCACCCGCCCGATTCCCGCTGTCAGCGCTGCGCGTTTTTCCTCGTCCACGGGGTCAATTTCGACGGCGATCCATGATTCCATGTGGGAGGCGTTATCCCCCTGGGCGATGAGGTGCGAAAGGTTGGGCATCGCTGCGGTGTCGCCGCTGGAAATGCCCAGGTGCGAGGGGACCCGTGAGACTTTGACGAGTTCGCCGCTTTCCCGGTTGCGGGTCACAACGAACAGCGGGTGAATCACGAGTCGGATGGGGGCGTTCTGCCGGACGAGTTCTGCGTTCACCGAATCAACCAGGAACGGCATATCGTCGGTGACGATGTAGACAACACTGCGGTCAGCTTCATCGGCGATGGTGATGTTGGCGGTGCCCGGGAGCCGTTTGGCCGCCGTCTGGCGGTGCATCGCCGCCCGTTCCGAGAGCAATGCCTCAGGATAAGCCAAGGCATCTTCTTCGGCGAGGTGCTCGTAGTAGTCCCTCAGGTAGCCTGCCCCGGCACCGATCGAAACGGGTTGATCCTCCACGCTGGACCCAGACGACATCGACAAACGCCTCCATCAGAAAAGTTCATGGCCGCTTCGTTGCGGCCCTCATGGTGAGCCTAGCCTTTTAGTCGACGCTTCGCTGTGGAAGAAAATACAGAGGATCGGCTAATCCGCTGGACAGGTGCACAAACCAGGTCGGCGATCCCCCTTCGCAGCGGAGAATCGGGGGCGGCCTCAAGCAGGAGCGATCCCGCCAGCAGCGCCGCATCAGTGGCAACCGGGTCAGCCGGCAGAAAGGCACTCAGCGGGGCCGTGGGACCGAAACGTTCCCAGGCATCGCGCAGTTGCCGTTCCGGGAAGCGTCCCACAGCGGACTGCCGGACCTTGTTCAGCACCACACGCGGGGACGCACCCGGGACGGCGGATTCCAGTTCAGCCAAGCCCCGGACCAGCCGTGGAACACCTATCGAGTCGGCCGCTCCAACGGCGAACACCATGTCCGCCAGTTCGAGGCTCCTCAAGGTCGCGGCGTTGCGGCGGGGTGCCATCGTATCGAAGCTCAATTCCTCGTCGCTCTCCAAGCAGAACCCGGTATCGATGACTACGACTTCTGCAAGCTGCCGGGCCCGGGACAGCACCAGGGAAAGTGCCGCGGGGCGGAGTTCGGTCCAGCGGTCGGCCCGGGTGATTCCGGTCAGCACCCGGAAACTACCCGTCTTCGTTACAACTGGAGCCGCGATCCGGAGCAGCGCTTCCTGGTTCAGCAGGCCTTGGTCTGCGAGGCGGCACGCCTGCGCGAGCCCGGCGGCTTCGTCCAGCAGTCCCAGCATGGCCGCGACACTGGCGCCATAGCTATCGGCGTCGACCAACAGCACGGATTTCCCGGCGGCGGCGAGTTCGGCGGCCATATTGACCGCGAGCATGGTCCGACCCGGCGATCCTGCGGGCCCCCACACCGCAATGACCTGACCCGCACCGGATCTTTCGGCGCCGTCCACGGCGCCCCCGCCGGAGCTTTCGGGGGCCCGGCCGGCGTCGGGCGGACCAGAGCTGTCACCTTGCCGGAGCAGCGGGTCCCGCCCGGTGAGTTGGCTGACAGCGGACTGGATACGGCCGGCAAGGGCCGCGGCGCCGACCCCCGATAGTTCGGCGGCCACCCCGATCCCCTGCAACCGGGCCATCTCTTCCGGGCTGTCGGTCAGGGCCACGACGGCCACCCCCACGGCGGACAGCCGGTCGACCAGCGATGCGGTCAGCTCCTCGCTGCCCTGCGCCACGACTGCGGCACGGGCAAGTCCGCTCTGGCAGGCGGCCAGCAGTTCGGCCAACTCGGTACACCGCCGGACCACCGACACCGGGCCGTGGAGGCGTTCCAGCCTGCCGACCAGGTCTTCCCGCGAGTCCCCGACAGTAACAACGGGGATACTCATCGCTTGCCTCCCCCAGGGTTCCAGACGACGGATATTTTCGCCTTGTTGGCCTGCGCCCCCAGCAGGTTCGGCATCTGCCCGTCGGTCACCAGCACCATCACCACTGTGGACCGCGCGGACCCCAGCGCGGTGCTGCCCGGCGTAATCCGGGCGATTTCTGCGCCCGGCAACAGCAAGGCCGGCTGGCTGAACCCATTCCTGGTATCCGGCAGCGCAACCCAAACATCGACCCGGGAACCTGCAACCGCTTGTTCCGGCAGGGCCTCCTCGACAGTGACGGCAACCGGTTTCCGGTCCAGTCCGTCGGGCCTCCCGAAACTGCCGCGCGGCAGCAATTGGTCCTTGCCGATCCGCTGTACGGCGACCAGCCCGTCCGGCACGCCGGTCGCGGGCGTGAGATAGTGCTGTTCGACCTCGCCCAGGCGGACCCTGACGCGGTCCAGCTTGTCAGCGCTCAGAGTTTCGCCGACGGCGATCGCTTCCCGCGCGGTGTAGGCCTCGGCGGTTTGGTCCGCGGCTCCCACCACTGTGATCACACCCGCCACTGAGGCCAGCACCAGCAGGATGCCAATGATCAGCCTGGGGTCTTTCCAGGACGGCTTCTTCAGCCGCGCACCACCGGCTGCCGTGCTTGCACTCATGCGCCCGCTCCCCCCGTCATCGCCGCCGGTGACGGCCCGGCCATCATTATTGTTGCCCCTTGGTGCGCTCACGGGAAGATGCAGAAGCAAAGAAGTGCAAACTGTGGATAACGGCCCTGGAACGGGACATCGATGGCAAAATGGGGTCATGCCCCGATTCCTGACCCTTGCCGACGTCGCAGAGCAGCTCCAGATCAACGCCGCGGCTGCGTACTCGCTCGTGCGCAGCGGGGAGCTTAAGGCAATTCAGGTGGGCGGACGGGGCCAGTGGCGTGTAGAGGAGAAGATGCTCGAGCAGTACATCGAGGAGCGCTACGCGGAAGCCGGCCGGATGATCGAACAAGCAAAGTCCAAGAACCGCTGAGCCGGGGAATCCCGGCGTCGCAGCCACGCTCGATTCACCGTGCTGCCGGGTAGCCGCGCGGCTCGTCATCCGGAGACCGGGCGGACCTGATTCCGGCGAGGGCGCCGAAGGGAATCGTCGCCAACTGCCGGACATTGGCCGCCCGGCGGTCCTCGCCCTCCGCGGTCACCGCCAGGTCGAAGTGGTCGCGGCCGACCCTGTCGATCACCCCGTGGAGAGTCGTTTCGCCTGCTGACCCTCCGGTCAGCAGGACAGCAAGGGCTGCGCGGTCCCGAGCCAGGCCGCGCAGGGCGCTGGCCAATCCAAGTCTTTGCCGGACCTTGGACGGCTCAGGCACTGCGAACCGCGCAAGCCCGAGGTAGCTAAGCGCCGAGTCATAGGGAATCAGCACTTGATGCTGTGGTTCAGCCAGCACGAGCGCCTGACTTCCCGCGTGGATCAACGTTCCCTCGAACGTTGTTCCGGAGGCGAGCTGAACCCGTATTTGTAGCCCCAGCGAGCCCCGAAGCCGGTCACCGAGCTCCACGGCTGCCGCTTCCGCCCTCGTCCGCTCCATAATTTCCGCGTCGAGATCCAGCCGCACGCCGGCGGCCATTTGGGTCTCCAGATCCTCAAAGAGGGAATCCCAGCGCATGGCGTCAGGGTACGCACGGCCCACGCCAGCGGTCAACCACACTCCGGAAAATTAGCCCTAGACAAACGTCTCTATTCGCATCCAAACTTAGCTAAACAACATCAAACAGCATCAAACGGCATCAAAGGAAGACAGGGCAGCAGACCATGGCCGCAGCAGACGTTCCGACATCCAGCCCGCACCATGCGCTGCGCGCCGACGTGGTGATGGCGGCAGCCATTTTGCTGCTGGGCTTCCTACTCGCCGCGACAGGAGGCGCTATGGTCCAGCGCTGGCGGGTCTCCTCCGCACATCACGCGTCCTTCGGGTTTGAAGACCAGCTTGGTGCCGCTGCGAACACGGCAGGCCTGGTGGTGATCCTCTGGTGGGCCATGTCACTTGTCATTGCTGTGGCGGCAGCCCTCCTCGAACGCGGCGGAAAGGTCCGCGCCGCCTCAGCCGCCGGCAGATTTGCCCCGGGTTTTATGCGCCGGCTCGCCTTGGCTGCCGTCGGACTCCAGCTGCTCACCGCACCGCTGGCCACAGCCGCCGTTCCACCGGCGTTCCCCGGCCCCGCTGCCTCACCTGCGGCCACACCAGCTGCGTCCGCAGCGTGGATCCCGACGGCGGTTGCGGACGCGACAGGAGCTCCGCCAGCAACGTACACGGCGCGGCCAGCGCCGGAGGCAACGCCCGGAAATCCGGCGCAAACCCCGGCTGTCGAAATTCCGCAATGGCAACCGTTGAGTCCGGTTGTCGACCCGGGACCGCTGGCGGAGCGCCCGATGCGTCGGGAGCAAGCAGCGGACCACACGACTGAAGTGACAGTCAGGCCCGGTGATTCGCTGTGGACCGTGGCGGCCGGCCGTCTGGGAGCCTGCGCCTCCGACGTCGACATTGCCCTGGAATGGCCAAGGATCTATCAGGCCAACAGAGGCATCATCGGGGGTAACCCGGATCTGTTGCGGCCTGGCCAGGTGCTCAGGCTGCCCCCCGGATTCTGAGTGTGCCCGGGCCCAGTCCCCGATCCGTCCGGTCTACGGCCCATAGAAATCCCAGCTGGGAACATCCCCGTCATCGCATTGCGCCAATTGAAAACCCTCAGAAAGGAAGCACCATGAACGCCACCAGCAGCCTCCGTGCCGCAGCGGAACCCAACCGATCCCTAGCCCCGCCACTTCGACTGGTTCCCGACGGTGCGGCACCGGCACCCCTGCCGGCCGGGCCCTGCATTCCGGCAGCACCGCTGCTGCCAATGCCCGACGAGGACCAGCAGATCTGTGCTATTTCACGCAGCACGGTTCAGGCCGCCATCGAGGTGCTGGCCGGTGCCCGTGCGGTGCAGCAGTTGGCAAGGCGGCTCGACGACCGCTGTCTGGCGGCCCTGCAACACCGGGCCGCGTTGACGCGGCGGATGCCGTGCGGGGCGTCGCCAACCGCCGGACGGCTGCACCGTAATCCGTCCGTCCACTCCGTCCGGGCCTGCCGGGTGACTGCGGACATCTACGAGGCCAGTGCCGTTGTGGTCGAGGAATCGCGGGTGCGCGCGGTCGCGCTGAGGCTGGAGCGCAACAGGCTTGCCTGGCGGGTCACTGTGCTGGAAATCGGCTGATTGCCGAGGCACAAGGCCAGTTATCACCGGCCAGGCTTCCTAATGGACCCGGCGGAAGGAGGAGAACCCAGCTGCGGCCGGCTAAGCCGCAGCCGTTCAGCTAGCGCTTCCTCTTCTTGTTGGCGCGACGCTGGGCATCCTGGGCAGCCTTGGCTGGGTTCCCCGAGCGGCCGGAGGACTTGGCCTCCACCCGGGTCTGGGCCGAACCGTCCTCACCCGGGGCCGTGTACTGCAGCTGCGCCGGCTTTTCAGGGGCTTCCAGCCCGGCAGCACGAATCTGCGGCTCGTGATGTTCGGTGTGCTGCCCGGCGTCGTCCGCAACTACGACGTCCTCGGCAGGGGTCACCTCAACCTCAAGGTTGAACAGGAACCCCACGCTTTCCTCGCGGATGGCCTCCATCATGGCCTGGAACATAATAAAGCCCTCGCGCTGGTATTCCACCAGAGGATCGCGCTGGGCCATGGCGCGCAGCCCAATGCCTTCCTTGAGGTAGTCCATCTCGTAGAGGTGTTCCTGCCATTTTCGGCCGATCACCGAAAGGACGACCCGGCGCTCAAGTTCGCGCATGCTCGTCTGGCCGATAGCCTCTTCGCGTGCCTGGTAAACCAGACGTGCGTCGGAGAGGATCTCCTCCTTCAGGAACTCCACCGTGATCCGCGGCTTTCCACCGGCCTCGTCAATGACCTCGCGCGGCGTAACGCTGACCGGGTACAGGGTTTTGAGGTTGGACCAGAGAAGGTTGAAGTCCCAGTCGTCGCCGGTACCCTCTGCCGTGGCTTGCTCGATGAAGGCATTGATCGTATCTTCCAGGAAGAACTGGACCTTCTCGTGGAGGTCGTCCCCCTCGAGAATGCGCCGGCGATCACCATAGATGGCCTCACGCTGGCGGTTCAGCACGTCGTCGTACTTCAGGACGTTCTTTCGCTGTTCGGCGTTGCGGCCCTCCACCTGGCCCTGGGCAGAGGCGATCGCACGAGAGACGAGCTTGGATTCGAGTGCGACGTCGTCAGGCACCGAGCTGCTCATCAGGCGTTCCGCGGCGCCGGAGTTGAACAGACGCATCAGGTCATCGGTCAGCGACAGGTAGAAGCGGGACTCGCCCGGGTCGCCCTGGCGGCCGGAACGGCCGCGGAGCTGGTTGTCGATCCGGCGCGATTCGTGCCGTTCGGTGCCCAGCACATAAAGGCCGCCAAAGTTGAGGACTTCCGCGTGCTCGTCCTTGACGGCCTGTTTGGCAGCCTCGAAAGCGGCCGGCCAGGCGGCCTCGTATTCTTCGGAGTTCTCCTCCGGGTCGAGCCCGCGCTGAGCCAGTTCGGCGACGGCGGTGAACTCGGCGTTGCCGCCGAGCATGATGTCGGTACCTCGGCCGGCCATGTTGGTCGCAACCGTAACCGCCCCCTTGCGGCCTGCCTGGGCGACGATCGCGGCCTCCCGGGCGTGGTTCTTGGCGTTCAGGACCTCGTGGCGGACACCCTCCTTGGCAAGGAGCCGGGAGAGGTATTCACTCTTCTCGACGCTTGTGGTGCCAACGAGGACCGGCTGGCCCTGCTCGTGTCGTTCAGCGATGTCCTTGACGACGGCGTCGAACTTAACCGCCTCGTTCTTGTAGACCAGGTCCGCCTGGTCGATGCGCTGCATGTCCCGGTTGGTGGGGATCGCAACAACGCCGAGCTTGTAGGTGCTCATAAACTCGGCGGCTTCAGTTTCGGCGGTGCCGGTCATGCCCGCGAGCTTGTTGTACATGCGGAAATAGTTCTGCAGCGTAACCGTGGCGAGAGTCTGGTTCTCGGCCTTGATCTCGACGCCTTCTTTGGCCTCAATCGCCTGGTGCATACCCTCGTTGTAACGCCGGCCGGCGAGGATGCGGCCGGTGTGCTCGTCCACGATCAGCACTTCACCGTCCAGGATGACGTAGTCCTTGTCCCGCTTGAACAGTTCCTTGGCCTTGATGGCGTTGTTCAGGAAGCCGATCAGCGGGGTGTTGGCGGACTCGTACAGGTTGTGGATACCGAGGTAGTCCTCGACCTTCTCGATGCCGGCCTCGAGCACACCGACGGTGCGCTTCTTCTCGTCGACTTCGTAGTCCTCCTCGGACTGAAGCCGGGTGACGACCTTAGCGAACTCGCTGTACCAGCGGTTGGTGTCACCCTGGGCCGGCCCGGAGATGATGAGCGGGGTCCGGGCCTCATCGATGAGGATGGAGTCCACCTCATCGACTATGGCAAAGTGGTGGCCGCGCTGGACCAGTTCGGATTGGTCCCACGCCATGTTGTCGCGCAAGTAGTCGAACCCGAATTCGTTGTTGGTGCCGTAAGTGATATCCGCAGAGTATTGCTGGCGGCGTACGGCAGGATCCTGGTTTGACAGGATGCAGCCGCTGCTCAGGCCGAGGAACCGAAACACCCGCCCCATCAGATCAGACTGGTACTCAGCCAGGTAGTCGTTCACCGTGATGACATGCACACCGTTGCCGGTGAGGGCGTTCAGGTAGGCCGGAGCGGTGGCCACGAGGGTCTTGCCTTCACCGGTTTTCATTTCGGCAATGTTGCCCAGGTGCAGGGCGGCGCCACCCATCAGCTGGACGTCGAAATGGCGCATGCCAAGGGTTCGTGAGGAGGCTTCGCGAACGGCAGCAAAGGCCTCGGGCAGCAGATCGTCCAATATCTCGCCATCACCGTGGCGCGCGCGCAGACGGTCCGTCTCTTCGCGCAATTCAGCGTCGCTGAAGGTCTGGAAGGAGCTTTCCAGGGCATTAATGGAATCGGCATAGTTCCGCAGTTGCCTCAGGGTTTTTTTGTCACCCGTGCGGAGAAGTTTTTCGATAAGTGATGCCACGTGAAGTTGCTCCCAGTCTCAAGCTGCCGAATTCTGGCGTATTTAGTCTACGGGAGAGACGCAGGGCCGGTTACGCCTGTCCCCTCTTAGCGGATAGCCCGCTCCCTGCCTCGGACACTGCTGCTGCCAGCGCCGCTGCCAGGTCCCCTTTCTGGGAAACAACTATCCGGTCCAGTTCCAACCACTCTGCCATGAGCCGCAGTTCAGCGGCGAGTTCGACGGCGGTGTCGGACGGAGCGTCGGGTTCGGCGTGGGCCGCCCTCGCCAGCAGGATGCCGTTGGATCGATCGGCTTTGAGGTCGACGCGGGCCACGATCCCGTCCCGCAGCAGGAACGGCAGCACATAGTAGCCGTAGCGGCGCTTCGGTTCCGGAGTGTAGATCTCGATGCGGTAGTGGAAGCCGAACAGGGCCTCCAGCCGGCGCCGCTCAAAGACCAGCGAGTCGAAAGGGCTCAGCAGCGCACGGCCGGTGGCCGTGCGGGGCAGTTTTGCCTCGATATGCCGGTAGACGGGCTTATTCCAGCCGGTCACGGTGACAGGCAGCAGGCTGCCGGCGCGGACCAGGTGGTCCACGGCCAGGGCCGATGCACGCAGGGGCGTCCGGAAGTAATCGGCAAAGCACCGCAGTGTGCCGATCCCGTGGGCACGGGCGGCCGCATCGATCAGACGCACCAGCGCAGCGGCCCGGGATGAGTCGGTGGTCGGGAGGCTTGACGGCGGTGTGGGCCGTTCAGGCAGGACCCTGGCGGTAAGGGTGTAGCGCCGCTCGAACGATTCCGTGCGTGACGCAGCCGAAATGATGCCCGCCTCAAACAGGTGTTCGAGGACCATTTTGACGGCGTTCCAGTTCCAGCCCCAGTTGTCCCGCTGTCGGGCCTCCACGTGGCCCAGGCGTGCGGTGAGTTCGGCGGCGGTCATCGGCCTGCCGTCCGCCAGCGCCTCCAGCACCCGGGACGCGACCCCGTTGCGCAGCTGGGGGTCCATGGAATGCGCCCCCACCCATTTCCGGCTTTGCCACAGGACCAGGTCCTGGAAATGGTCGGGCCGGATGAAACTGGCCTCGTGGGCCCAGTACTCCATCATCCGGCGCGGATGGGTCCCCGCCATTCGCTGAAGGATGGCGCGGTCGTAGTTCCCCAGGCGGGAGAAGAACGGCAGGTAGTGGCTCCGGGACAACACATTCACGGAGTCGATCTGGACAAGCTGGAGGCGGGCAAAAGTACGGCCCACCGCCCGTGAACTCACGGGTCCGGCGGGCCGTACCTTGTCCAATCCCTGGGCTGCCAGTGCGATCCGCCGCGCCTGCGTGAGGCTCAGCGCTTCCGGCACGTCAGTCCCTTCGTTGAACGGTCAGCTCCAGATTATGCGCTGGCCGGCTCATCCTCGGAGCGGTAGGCGATGATCTTTTCTTCCAGCGGGGCTTGCCCCGGCTCGCAGGTCTGGTCAAGGGAGATCACGCCGTAGGTCCAGCCCTCACGGCGGTAGACGACGGACGGAGCCTTGGTCTCCTTGTCCACGAAGAGGTAGAAGTCGTGACCGACAAGCTCCATGTTGTCGACGGCGTCGTCGAGCGTGAGGGACGCCGCGGGAAAGACCTTACGACGGATCAGCACGGGTGAGTCGCCGGCGGGGATATCGTTTTCGACCTCGTACGGCGATTTCTCATCGGGGGCCGGCTTCGACTCCTGCCAGTGGCTCGCCTCTTCGTAGAGGGGCTCGCTGGTGCTCGCGGGCTCAAGCGACGCCGTCGCCTCGGTCACGGACTTGGGGGTGTGCCGGCCGTGGTGGACCTTCTTGCGGTCCTTCGCCCGGCGCAGGCGCTCCAGAAGCTTGTTATAGGCGAGATCGAACGCGGCGAATTTGTCGGCGGCGCTGGCTTCGGCACGAATCACGGGGCCACGACCCAGGACGGTCAGCTCAACCGTGAGCATCTCGTCCGTCTGCCGGGCCTTGGTCTCCTTGGAAACCTTCGCGTCCACCCTCTGGACCTTGTCCCCGAGCGACGCGATCTTCGAGATCTTCTCGTCAGCGTATTCGCGGAACCGGTCCGAGACCGTCAAATTACGTCCGCTGATCATGAACTCCATGGTGCCCTCCAAATGACTTCGGTGACACGACGACGGCACTTCCCGAGGCTGATCTGACTGACAGTCGAGCCCCTTTCCGAGCCGCCATCGACAGGTACATCTGTTCTTGGTACCCATCTTCGACGTTAGTTCATACACCCCTCTTATTCATCCTTTTTTGGTTTATTTTTTTCGTTGACGGGCCGTTTCCCTGCTACGGCGCCGTCCGGACCGGGGAAGCCCAATGTGACCGGCGGGCGTGTCGCGGCGAGGACTACGGCGCCCCGCACCACCGCACCGGCCGCATGCAACGCCCGGTTGGCCTCGGCCAACGTGGCCCCGGTGGTGAGCACGTCGTCAACGATGATGCACGCCCGGCCGTCCACCTCGGGATTGAACGGCCAGCGGCGAACCCGCATGGTTCCCTGCACCCGCTGCACCCTGTCCCCGCGCCCCAGTCCCTTCTGGCCGCCCTGCCCACCTGATGACTGCCCGCACGCCGGGAACGGCGGCCTCGTCTTCCGGAGTGCGTGGACGATGGTGAATCCCGGGTGCTGCCCGGCTCCCGGTTTCCTTGGCTTTCCCACCCTGCGGAGCAGCACGTGGATCGGGCTGAAGCCGCGCTTCCGGTAGGCGCTGCTGCTGGTCGGGACGGGTACAAGGAGCAGTCCCTGGGACTCCCCGGCGGCGTCGCGGATGGCCCGGGCCAGGCCTTTGGACAATACCTCGGCGAGCTGCCGCTGCCCGTAGCTCTTGAACGACAGCACGGTCTGCGCCAACTCCGCGCGGTAGGCGCCGGCAGCCACCACCGGAAGGATCACGGCGCCGTCGACGTCCATCAGTGCCGGGGCCTGCGCTTCTGCCCGGAATGGTTGGCGCATCAACAGCCGGACCTGCCGTTCGCAGCCGCCGCAGAGCGCCATGTCTTCGGCCCCGCAACAGACACACTCCACCGGGGCCACGAGTGCCAGGACTTCGGCGGCAGCGGCGGCGGCCCCCGCCGCCAGCCGTGCCAGCGGCAGGCGGTAGGCGCCGCGGTGTCTCGCCGCAGAAGCTGCGGTAGCAACCAGGTCGGGGTCGACTGCGCGTTGGGTCCGCCGTGCGGCTCCGGCTGCGCTGTGTGCACCTGTGTGCGGCTCAGCGCCGGCGCTGCCGTCGTGCCCAGCTGCCGCCCTTGCCCCGCGGCGGCCTCGGGATTCCCTGGATGTGCCCATCCCCCAACTGTGCGCCCCCGCAGCGCCCGTCGGCAGTCCTTGACTCAGCTATGTGCGGAACCGCCGGCGGTCCCGTCAGGTGCGGCCGCTAACCCGGATAGGACGGATCGATCGGCCCCTTCAGCTGGGGGGCCCAGCCGTTACCGAGCCGCTGGAAGATCCCTTCCCCGGACTGGGCATAGATTTCCTCGCTGCCGTTCCCGGCGCTGAGTGCGGTGAGCCCAGGCCACGGCGCGAGCGGCTGCGGCTCGGACGCGGTGAGTGAGAGCAGCTCGGGAGTGACGGATCCGCTGGTGGAGCCCTTCATCACGGCGACCGTCGTGTCATCCACCCACACGCCCTGATCCGGATCATTCGTCGCCAGCAGGGTGGTCGGCACGGTCAGTTCCTTTGGGGTACCGTCCGCGGCCCGGACGATACCGGCGATCTGAACTTTGGTCTTGCCGTTCTGCTGCGTGAGAATGAGGGCGCGGGTGCCCTCGCGGGAAACCCTGAACTCCTTGACGGACCGCCCGGCGAGCCATGCCGGCGCCAGGGTGACCGCGGGGACGCTGGCTCCTTCGGCGACGCCGACTGGCCGGTGGGCGACCATTTCGGTGGCGCCGTTGGCCCCCGGCCCGGCCGTCCAGACCCAGTCGTACCGGTCAAAGGACGGGCGGGTCAGCGTAGCGCGGGTAGCGAGCGCCCTGGCGGGCTGTCCCGGCACGATGGAGTACAGCGTCCCGCGCCCCGCGTTGAGGAAGGCCGCGGTCTGCGACACGGGCGACTCCGCCGGGGCCCGCGGCGCCAGCGCCGATACAGACTGGATGCCGGGAAGCGGCGAGATCCTGTTGTTCTCGTACCGGACCAGGTCGTTCTCGCTCACGGCGATCTGGCGGCCCGGTACGTTCTTGTCCCGGATCGGCGGGACAACCGAACCGTTGTCGTCTACGCGAACCAGGTCCTGGTTGGCGCGGAGCTCGACGTTGATGACATCGGGCTGGCTGCGGAACGTCAGCGAAAGCTGGGTCTGCATCCGCAGCCGGTCCTCGTTGGAAGCCTCCACAAGGTCCTTCGCCGAAAGGTCTACCTGGGCGGCACCGGAGACGACCGGCACGGACTCGCGGGCCAGCTTGATGCCGGACGGGAAGGCGCTGACCACGGCCCCCTTGAGATACGGGGCCGGACCCGCGAGGAGGGCACTTGTCATGGCCTTGACGGTCTTCTTCCGGATGAACCACCGGACATCCGGCACCGCGTAGGTGAACGTCGGGTCATAGAAATAGATCGGATAGGCGCCATAGATTACTTTGAACGTCTCTTCCGGAATCGCCGTACCGTCCGGGAGCTCCGCAATCCGCCATTCACCGTCAACCTTGGTCAGCGTAGCGGGAATGTTCTCCTTGGTTCCCTCCGGCAGCCGGGTCGCGACTCCGTCCGCGTCGACGGAGTAGGACACGTCAAGTTCGTAGTTGAAGACGTTCTCGACAGCGGTCGGGACAACACGGGCGGAACGGAACACAAGCACCCGCTGGTCCGGCTTCCAAGTCACTGAGGACGCCTGGGTCAAGTATTGGCGCGCCACCGCGTAGTCGTCTTCATAGCCGCTGCCGGCGAGGTAGAAGTCTTCGATCACGGACTCCGGCCCGGCCCCCTCACGCGGGGCCGAGGGGAAGAACACAGGGGCATTATTGGGGTTCCCTGCACTTTCGTCGGTGCTCTTTCCCACCGGGCCCGAGCGCGGGATCTGGGCACACGATGTCAGCAGGAACAGCAGAAGCGCCAGCAGCACGGCCGCCGCTCGGTGGCCTTTCCATGCGGCTCCGTTCATGGCCCCTCCTTCATTCCGGTGACTGCGGTTCCTGGGTCCGCGATTCGGGTGTCGGCTGAGCGGATGTGCGGTGTGCCGACGTCGGGGACGTCCCCGGCCGCCGGGGCAGGAGCATCGGCGCGTGTAACGGGCACCGGATCCAGCAGCAGCATGGTCCGCTCGCTCCCCAAGCCACGGAGCCCGACGTCGACAGGCTCCAGTTGGAGAGGCGACTTCGCAATGGTTTCGCCCTGGCGAAGGGCCAGGGTGAGGCGAAAGTTGGCTCCGACCCCTTTCCGTCCCCACGCCTGCAGCCAGCCGTTGTGGAGTTTGGCGTCTTCGGCCGCAATGGACAACCCGAGGCCGCTGCCCCCCGTGGTGCGCGCCCGCGCCGGATCGGCGCGCCAGAACCTGTCGAAAACGCGGGCCGCGTCCGCCGGTGACAGACCGATGCCGTGGTCCCTGACGGCGACAGCGACGGCGGTGTCGTTGGCCGCCACCGAGATGTTCACCGGCCGGCCTTCGCTGTGTTCCAGGGCATTCAGCACAAGATTGCGCAGGATCCGGTCAATCCGACGGTCATCCATGTCCACGATGATGCTGCCCGCAGGCGCGTTGAGGGTGACCTCGGAGCCGTACTCGGCGGCCACCGGCGCTACACCTTCCATCACATGCGCTACCAGCTGCACAATGTCGCCCGGTTCGGCATCGAGGGTGGCGACGCCCGCGTCGAAGCGTGAGATCTCCAGCAGGTCGGCAAGCAGGGACTGGAAGCGCTCCACCTGGTTATAAAGCAGTTCCGCCGAGCGCTTGTTGATGGGGTCGAAGTCGTCGCGTGCGTCATAGAGCACCTCGGCGGCCATCCGCACCGTGGTCAGCGGGGTGCGCAGTTCGTGGGAAACATCCGAGACGAATCGCTGCTGCATCTGCGACAGCGTGGCGAGCTGGGTGATCTGCTCCTGGAGGCTGGCGGCCATGTGGTTAAAGGACGCGCCAAGCCGGGCCACCTCATCCTCGCCCTTGACCACCATCCGCTCCTGCAACTGCCCGGCCGCGAGTTTCTCGGACACCAGTGCGGCATGGCTGACCGGGCTGACGACGTTCCGGGTCACATACCAGGCGACGGCACCAATCAGCAGCGCCAGCACGGCACCGCCGGCCAGCAGTACGTTTTGGATCTCATCGAGGGTCTTTTGTGCCGTATTGAGGTCATAAATCAGGTACAGCTCGTAGACCGTGCCGTTGAAGGTGACCTTGTTGCCCACTGCAATTCCGGGCCGGTCCTCGGTACCCACCGGGAATTCCGTGGAAGCCCAGAACTGTTCCTTGCCGGAATCCTGCACCGCCTTGCGCAGCTCGGTCGGAATGACGCTGATGGTGAGCTGGTCCGAGGCCCTCGATTCGACCCAGCGGTTGCGCGGTTTGGTCTGCTCCGGCATGGCTTCGAAGACGTAGCGCCGCTGGATCACGGAACCGCGTCCCTCGACGGCGTTCAAGGTGTCATAAACGAGGGTGATAACACTGGACTGGTCGGTGACCTGGGCGCCGTCGAAGGTGTCCTGGACCTGCTTGACGTTGTAGCGTGTCTCCGACTCGGCCTGGGCCAGCCGTTCCTGGAAGAGATTATTGGCGATCTGGTTGGACAAATAGGCCCCGACGACTGCGAATGATGCGATTGCGAGCATCAGTGTCGTCAGGACGGTCCGGAACTGCATGGAACGACGCCATTTGCGGTGCAGGGACCGGAGCAGATAGCGGATACCCGGAAGCAGGCGGGAAGAGCCGGTGCCGACCAGCCTGGCCACCCGCACGCCCACGATCCGGGACCGCTTCATCCAAAGCCGGGTCCGGAACCGCAGGGCCTGCCAGCGGATGGCGGGACCGTCCGCGTGCGCGGCGGCCGGGGCCGCGGGAGCCGCAGTACCTGGTCCCACGGCGCCGGACGGCTCCGGCGAGGTGCTCACCGGAGCCGCTCCGGCGAGGCCCTCCGGTGGCTCAGGAACCTGCTTTGTAGCCGACACCACGGACCGTCAATACAACTTCGGGGGCTTCCGGGTCACGTTCTATTTTTGACCTGAGCCGCTGGACGTGGACGTTGACCAGACGCGTGTCCGCAGCATGCCGGTAGCCCCAGACCTGTTCCAGGAGCAGTTCCCGGGTGAAAACCTGCCAGGGTTTGCGCGCCAGTGCGACCAGCAGGTCAAATTCCAGCGGTGTCAGCGAGATGCGCTCGGCCCCGCGGCTCACGAGGTGGCCTGCGACGTCGATAGTGACGTCGGCGATGTGCAGCGTCTCCGGCGCCTTCTGGTCGCCGGGCCGGAGCCTTGCCCGGACCCGGGCGACCAGCTCGGCCGGCTTGAAGGGCTTCGGGACATAGTCGTCGGCACCGGACTCAAGCCCGCGGACCACATCGGACGTATCCGCCTTGGCAGTAAGCATCACGATTGGAACATCGGATTCGGCACGGATCTGCCGGCAGACTTCAATGCCGTCGATGCCCGGAAGCATAAGGTCCAACAGCACAAGGTCGGGCTTGGACGAGCGGAAGACTTCGAGCGCCTGCCCGCCGTCGGCGCAGAAGACGGGTTCGAACCCGTCATTGCGCAGAACAATACCGATCATCTCGGCCAGCGCCTCGTCATCGTCCACTATCAGAATGCGTGCCTTCATATGTATATATTCCCTTATTGCAATGGCTTTGTCGTATTCAGCGGTGCCCGGGCATGGCGGCTGCCTGCCCGGGCACCGCGCACAGGGCCATAAGCGGGGCCCGCTGTGACAAATGCGCCGCCGTCCCGCATGCTGTGGACAGGAAGACGTCAACCAGCCAGGCATCCCAGGAGGACTTGTGAGCACCCCGATCTACCAACTGGCCCTCGGCGCCGACTTCGGCCGGCTGCAGCCGGAGCTGCAGGAGTATTTTTCCCTCACTCCCGGCTCAGGCCATTTCGGCGTCGGCGAGGGCGTGTTTGAGGTGGTCGGCTGCCGGCAAAGCTGGCTGCGTCCCCTGCTGCGTCCCGCCGGCGGCGAGGAGGCCTTTTTCCCGGAGTACGGGGAAGGCATCCCGTTCCGGATCGAGAACCACGCCCATCTGGACCCCTTCGGCCGGTCCAGCCTGACGGCCCGGCGCGAGATCTTCTTCCCGGGCACCACCAGGCTCTTCCACGACACCACAAGCTTCGATGACTCCGGCAGCCGGTCCGGCCTCCTGGACTACGTCGGACGGTACCGGCGGCTGGTCACGGACCTCAACCTCAGTGTCACCGCCGGCGGCAGGCTGCGCGGCGTATCGGAGGCGTCGCGGCTCTTTCTGGGTGCGCTGCGGATTCCCCTGCCGGCCGCGCTGGACGCTAAGGCCTACGCCGAACAGTGGTGGGCGCCGGAGGAAGGCACCGCCGGAAGGCACCGGATCCAGGTCAAGGTGATCCAGCCGCAGCTCGGGCTGGTCCTGGTCTATGCCGGGCACTTCGACTATCGGCTGGACCCGTACCCCGGCGGAGTGTCAGCGCCGGGGTATTTGCCGGACCGCGCCCGGCCTGACCGGTGGGAAAGCCGCAGCTGAGGATCGGGCCGGCGCTAGCCGAGCGCCAGCTGGTTAAGGCCGTCGGACACCTGCACCAGCCGGGTCAGGACCGCCGTCGCCGATGCCGGCGAATGCCGGGCCAGCCCGTCTGAGGGCGTGACCCGTACACCACCGAGAGTCGCGGCGGCCAGGCCCAGCTGGCGCCACGGCCGCCAGAGCGTTTCCACGACGTCGGCGACCCGGGGCAGCGCGGCGGCGGGATTGGAGACATCCAGCGCTCCCGCCCACAGCCGTTTGCCGCCTTCCACTGCGCCGGCGAGCTGTTCCCACTGGCGCGATGTCAGCGCCCGGAGGGGCACCGCGATCCCGTCGGCCCCGGCAGCCAGGATCCGGTCGAAGGGCGCCTCGACTTCCGGGACACAGACAACGACCTCGACGGCGCCGGCCTCCCGCAGCGCGTTGATGAGCAACTCCCAGGAGTCGGTGGCCTCCTGGCCGGCTACCGAGCGCAGCGTCCGGTAGCCGCTGGAGGTGGGAATGGTGCCGGCCAGGACGGACGCGATCTCCGGCTCGTCGATCTCCACCACGATCCGGGCTCCGGGAGCCGCGGCGGCTATCCGGCTGAGGTAGCTGCCGGCACCCGCTGCCAGGGACGCGGCAAGGTCCCGCCTGGCGCCGTAGTCGATCAGCGCACGCTCCCCGTTGTGCAGGTGCAGTCCGGCGGCGAGGCTGAGCGGGCCGCGCAGCTGAACCTTGAGATCTGTGGCCGGGCTGTCCTCGGCGCCGATGACATCGGCAAGAATGTTAATGTCGGTTGAGAGCGCCGAGCGCGCCCGTTTGAAGTCCTTGCCGGGCCGGTCCACGATCCGCCAGCCGTAGGGCTGGACGTCTACGGAAAGATCAACCAGCAGGGAAGCCGTCCGCCCGAGCGCGTCCGAACCGACGCCCCGGTCCGGAAGCTCGGCCAGGAACGGCAGGTGCGGGCCGCCGAGCTCACCGCGGATGATGCGTGCGGACTCGACCGGGTCTTCGCCGGGCCAGGCGCCCAGAGCGGTGGCGGTGACCTGTTGCGGCCCCGCGGCCAGTGGAGCGGCCACGCTTAGGCGGTCTCGGAGGCGCCGGCAGTGCCGACGGATCGGCCCATGACCGGGGCTTGCGTGCCGGCGGCGAGGCTGTCAGCGGCCAGGGAAGCCAGGTGGTCCTCGGCAATGGCCTCGTGGTGCCGGATGACTTCGCCGATGATGAAGTTGAGGAATTTTTCGGCAAACGCCGGGTCCAGGTGGGCCTCCGCGGCGAGGCGGCGCAGTCGCGAGATCTGAGCGGTCTCCCGGCCAGGATCCCCGGCGGGAAGCTTGTGGGTGGCCTTCAGGAATCCGACCTTCTGGGTGGCTTTGAAGCGCTCAGCGAGAAGGTAAACGAGCGTGGCATCGATGTTGTCGATGCTGGAACGGATCGACAACAGTTCAGCCATCACCGCCGGATCCACCTGACCGGCCAGCGAGCTGGCTCCCGGGTCATAGGAATCGGCGTCGGGAGGTGTCTGGTTCTGCTCGGTCATTGACCCATTCTAGGGCCACCGCCCGAATCACTTCGGCTGTTAAGCACGGACGGTTCCCGCGGTGCCGCGGGCCGTAACCTGCGCTTTCCGCCACCGCACTGTTTTCCACCACCACACTGTTTTCCACCACAACACTGTTTTCCACCACAACACCAGGGGACATGCCCGCCGTTCATTCAGAACGGCGGGCATGTCCCCTGGTGTGCCGAGGAATCGGCCTAGCCGTGCAGCACGGCGCGGAATTCCTCCCGGCGCCTGGCCTGCTCGTCCGGATCCGGAACCGGCAGCGAAGCAATGAGCTTTTTGGTGTACTCGTGCTGCGGATGCCCCATCACCTGGTTACCGAGCCCCTGTTCCACCATCTTGCCCTTGTACAGCACACCAACCCAGTGGGAAAGGATATCCACCACCGCGAGGTCGTGGCTGATGAACAGGGCGGCAAAGCCGAATTCGGCCTGGATGTCCTTGAACAGCTCCAGCACCACGGCCTGGACCGACACGTCCAGCGCCGACGTCGGCTCGTCGGCGATGAGCAGCTTCGGGTTCAGGATCAGTGCCCGCGCGAGTGACGCGCGCTGACGCTGCCCGCCGGAGAGCTCATGCGGAAACCTGTCGGCATAGCCGGCCGGCAACTGCACGGCTTCGAGCAGCTCCCGGGTCCGTTGCCTGGCCTGCGCCGGGCCGGGATTGGTGTGGATGATCAGGGGTTCGGCGATGCAGTCACCGATCGTCAGCTGCGGATTGAACGACGCCGCAGGGTCCTGGAAAACGAACCCGATCTCCTTGCGCAGCGGCTTGAAGGTGCGCTCCTTCAGGTTGAGCATTTCGTAGCCCAGCACCTTCAGGCTGCCGCCGGTGGTCCGGTTCAGGCCGGCGATCGCCCGCCCGATCGTCGTTTTCCCGGAGCCTGACTCCCCCACAAGGCCGAAGACCTCGCCCTCCGAGAGCGTGAAATTCACCCCGTCCACGGCCTTAAATGCGGGGCTGCCCAGCCGTCCGGGATACTCGATGGTCAGGTTCCTGGCCTCGACGAGCACCTTGCCGCCCTGGTGTGCCCGCTGGGTCATGCCTTCGGAAGCAGAGTTCCGGCCCAGGTGCGGGACGGCGGCCAGGAGCTTCTTTGTGTAGTCCTGCTTCGGTTCGGCGAACAGCACCCGTGCGGCCGCCTCTTCGACGACATCACCCTGGTACATCACAACGACCCGGTCGGCGAGGTCGGCCACCACCCCCATGTTGTGGGTGATCAGCACGATCGAGGTTCCGTACTGGTCCCGGAGGTCCCGCAGGAGCTCGAGGATCTCCGCCTGTACCGTAACGTCCAGCGCGGTGGTCGGCTCGTCCGCCACGATGAGGCCCGGGTTCAGGGCCAGCGCCGCGGCGATGACCACACGCTGCTTCTGCCCGCCGGAGAACTGGTGCGGATAGTAGTTGACCCGCGTTTCCGGGTCCGGAATGCCCACCTTGCGGAGCGCCTCAATGGCGCGGTTTTTGGCTTCCCTGGCGCTGACCCGCCCTGTTCCCCCGTGGCGGGCGTGGGCGCGAACGCCTTCGGCAATCTGCCAGCCGACAGTGAAGACGGGGTTCAGCGCCGTGGACGGTTCCTGAAAGACCATGGCGACGTCGCGGCCACGGATCTCCCGCAGCTTCGCGGGACTGACGCTGATCACGTTGTTGCCGTTGATCAGCACCGCGCCGGAGCTGATAGCGGTCTCCGGCAGCAGGCCCAGGATGGTCTTGGCCGTCACGGTTTTGCCGGAGCCGGATTCGCCCACGATCGCCACGACTTCGCCGGGGTTGACCTGGAGACTGACGTCCTTGACGGCGTACACGTCGCCGGCATCTGTGGCGAAGGTGACCTTGAGGTGCTCGATGTCGAGGACCGGGCCCGTGCCCTTTTTGTCGATGTTGATAGTCATGAACTTCTCACTTCTGCGTCGAGTGCAGCCGGGGCACCGGTGCTGGAATCCGGCCCGCCCTTGCCGGCGGCAGCCTTCCTGCGGCCCCGCAGGCGGGGGTCGTTAAGGTCATTGATGCTCTCGCCGACAAGAGTCAGTCCAAGGACGGTGAGGACGATAGCGAGCCCGGGGAAGACACCTGTCCACCAGATACCGGACGTGGTGTCCGCCAGCGCCTTGTTCAGGTCGAAGCCCCACTCGGCGGCCGACGTCGGCTCAATGCCGAAGCCCAAAAAACCCAGGCCTGCAAGGGTCAGGATGGCTTCGGAGGCGTTGAGGGTGAAGATCAGGGGCAGCGTGCGGGTGGCGTTCTTGAACACGTGGAGGCGCATAATGCGGATGTTTGAGGCACCCACCACCTTGGCCGATTCCACAAAGGGTTCCGCCTTGAGCCGGATGGTTTCGGCCCGGATCACACGGAAGTACTGCGGAATAAATACGACCGTGATGGAAATCGCCGCAGCGAGGATACCGCCCCAGAGGCTGGACCTGCCGCCGCTGATGGCGATCGCCATCACGATGGCCACCAGCAGCGGCGGGAAGGCGTAAACCGCGTCGGCGATCACCACGAGGGTCCGGTCCAGCCAGCCGCCGATGTAGCCGCTGACCAGGCCCAGGATCACACCGATGAAAATCGACATGATCACCGCCACAATGATGACCAGAACGGCCGTTTGGGCTCCCCAGACCACCCGGGAGAAAACATCGTAACCGCCGACGGTTGTTCCCATCAGGTGCTTCCCGCCCGGCGCTTGCTGGGCCGGGAAGCCGCCGTCGGCATCGGAAATCTGGGAGAAACCAAAGGGCGCGACCAGCGGCGCAAAAATCGCGGTCAGCAGGAAGACTGCTGTGAGTACAAGCCCTGCCACCAGCATTCCGCGCTGCAGGCCAACGCTTTTGTTGAAGTGGGATATGACCGGCAGTCGCCGGACCCAGGGTCCCCGGGGATCTTTGGCAGGTTCAGTAACGGCAGTGGTGCTCATATCAGTACCTCACGCGGGGGTCGATCAGCGCGGCAACAATGTCCACGAAGAAGTTGGTCACAGCCACGATCACTGCGAGGAGGACCACGATGCCTTGGACTGCTACGAAGTCGCGGGCCGTCAGGTAGGTCGCGAGCTGGAAGCCCAGGCCCTTCCATTCGAATGTGGTCTCGGTCAGCACCGCGCCGCCCAGCAGCACGGCGATCTGCAGCCCCATCACGGTGATAATGGGGATCAGTGCGGGTTTGTAGGCGTGCTTGGTGACCAGCCGGAATTCGCTCACCCCGCGGGAACGGCCGGCCTCGACGTAGTCCTTGCCGAGGGTGCCGATGACATTGGTCCTGACCAGCCGCAGGAAGATGCCGGCGGTCAGCAGGCCCAAGGCAAGTGCAGGCAGGACGGCGTGGGCCATAACGTCGGCCAGTGCTGCGGTATTGCCGCTGCGGATGGCGTCCAGCCAATAGATGCCCGTCGGCGCCTCGAGCGCGGTCAGGGCGAGCTCCGTGCCGGGCTTCGCGCGTCCGGCTACCGGGAGCCAGCCCAGCCAGACGGCGAATGTCAGTTTGAAGAGAAGCCCGGAGAAGAAGACCGGCGTGGCATAACAAAGGATCGCAAAGACCCGCAGCGCCGCGTCGGGGCCTTTGTCGCGGCGGTGCGCTGCGACCAGGCCCAGCGGAATACCGACGGCCAGGGCCACCAGAAGGGCGTTAATTGTCAGTTCCAAGGTGGCCGCGCCATAGGTGGCAAGCATCTCCGAGACCGGGCGGTTATCCGAGAGGGTGGTGCCGAAGTTGCCGGTGATGAGCTGCGCCAGGTACTCGAAGTACTGCACAAAGATGGGCCGGTCGTACCCGGCCGCTGTGATCCGTTCCTGGAGCTGTTCCGGCGGGAGCCGGCCGCCCAGGGCAGCGGTAATAGGGTCGCCGGTGGTGCGCATCAGGAAGAACACCATGGTGACAAGGATGAGGATCGTCGGGAAGATCAGGAAGAACCTGATCAGGATGTATCGGCCCAGTCCCCCACCGGTCGATTTCTTCTTTGTCGGCAGGAGGCCTTCGCCGTCGGTCGGCGGCGCCTCGATAAGTGTTGTCATTGGTACCTCAGTGTGTGTTCCGGGAGCCTCGCGGGCTTCGGAATCTGTTGTCCTTGTAACAGCACCAAAGGCGGGACGCCGTGTGGGCGCCCCGCCTCGTTGGCTGGTCAGAACCGGATGGGGTGGGACTTACTTGGAAATGACACCAAGACGGGTCTTGAAGGAAGCATCCAGGGTCTTCTCAACACCCTTAACGTCCTTGCCGGCGACCATCAGCTGGGCACCCTGCAGCAACGGCAGCGTGGACAGGTCCTTGGCGACGGCCGTCTGGGCCTCGCCAAGCACCTTTTCGCGCTCGGTCTTGTCGACGGTGGTCAGCTGCTTGCTGATCAGGTCCGTGACAGTCGGGTTTTCGTAGTGGTTCTTCAGGAAGTTGCCGGGGACAAAGAACGGCGTGAGGTAGTTGTCCGCGTCGGAGTAGTCCGGGAACCAGCCGAGCTGGTAGACCGGGTAGGCATCGGACGTACGGTCCTTCGAGTAGGTGACCCACTCGGTGGACTGCAGGTCAACCTTGAACAGGCCCGACTTCTCCAGCTGCTCCTTGATCATGGCGTACTCATCGCCCGAGGACTTGCCATAGTGGTCCGGGTTGTACTGGAGCTTGATGGTAACCGGAGCCGTGACGCCCGCGTCGGCGAAGGCCTTTTTGGCCTTGTCGAGGCTGGGCTTGCCGCTGCCGTCGCCGTACATTTCCTTGAGCGGCTGGATGGCTCCGACGAAACCGTCAGGAACGACGGAGTACGCCGGCAGATACGTGCCCTTGTAGACCTGGCTGGCGATCGCGTCCCGGTCGACGACGTTAGCCATCGCCTGCCGGACGGCAAGCGCCTTCGCGGGATCGGCGTCGGCGGCCTTGGCACCAAACGGCATGGTGTCGAAGTTGAACACGATGTAGCGCAACTCGCCGCCGGGGCCCTTGTAGACCTTGACCTTGGAATCCTTCTCAAGGTCCGCGGCATCGGTGGCTGTCAGGCTGCGGCCGGCTACGTCGATATTGCCCTGCTGGACATCCAGCTTGAGGTTGTTGGAATCAGCGTAGTACTTGATGGTCGCGCCGCCGTTGGCGGGTTTTCCGAGCAGGCCCTGGTAGTCCGGGTTGACCTTCAGGCCCACGAGCTCGTTCTTCTTGTAGCTCTCGATTGTGTAGGGACCGGCGAACGGGCGGCCCTTGACGATTTCGTCGTCGGTCAGGAGCTTGTCAGCCGGGAAGACCTCTTCGTCGATGATCGGACCCGCGTTGGCTGCCAGGACGCCCGGGAAGACCTGGTCGTTGCCGGCCTTGAGCGTGAAGACCACCGTGGAGTCGTCCTTGACTGCGACCGAATCGAGGTTCCCGAGAAGAGACGCGGGACCGTTGTCGTCGGCGATCTTGACGACGCGGTCGATCGAGAACTTCACGTCGGAGGACGTCAGTGCGTGCCCGTTGGCGAACTTGAGGCCGGGCTTGAGCTTGACGGTGTACTCCGTGGGGCTCGTGAAGGAAGCCGACTCCGCAATGTCGGGAGTTGAGTCTGCAGTGCCCGGTTTCGAGTTGAGCAGGAACGGGTAGATCTGGTTCATCACCATAAAGGAGCCGGCGTCGTAGGACCCGGCCGGGTCGAGGGTGACTACCTTATCGGTGGTGCCGTACGTAATAGTGCCTGTACCGGCCGCGCTGCCGGTCGAGGTCCCGCCGCCGCCGGAGGGGCCGGTGCAGGCAGTCAGTGCGAAGGCGGATACCCCGGCGAGCGCGATGGCGCTTTGCAGGGCCTTTTTGTTCATTGCCATCTGTGAACTTTCTGTTCGATGAGTACTAGTGTGCCGGCCAGGGTTTATGGTGGCCCCGGGGTCAGCACCCTGTCCTGATGCCTTGATTCAACCAGAAGATCAACAGGTGAATCGTTGCATTCTGTGAGATGAGACACAAAATTTACACGAATGCGGAGAACTCGTCGTTATCTGCAGGAATCCCGGTTGAAAACCGGCAGGGTCCCATAGCGCCCGAGGTGCCGCCGTGACCCAGGCCGCCACGGCGGCCAGGTCGCAAAAAGGCCGCACACCCAAGGTGTGCGGCCTTCCGGCGCAACAGGGTTCCGCCTGCCGCCTGCCCGTTTGGAGAGCAGCCCGTTTAGCGAGCTGCCCGTTTGGAGAGCAGCCGCTTAGAGGGCAGCCCGCTGCAGCGAACGGGCTGCATCGATAGTGGCCTGCCCCAGTACCCGGCTGCCCTGATAGAGCACAACGGTCTGGCCCGGAGCCACACCCCGCAGGGGTTCCGTCAAGGTCACAACGAGGTTACCCGTAGCGCCCGTGCGGCCGTCGCCGGCGTCGGGGTGCTCCACCCGCGCCGTCGCGGGTACGGGGTCGCCGTGCGCGCGGACCTGGGCGTAGCAGTCGAATTCTTCACCGGTGTGGACCTCGGCGATTGGCAGCCCGGCCCAGGAGACCTTAATGCCTCGGATCTCGTCGATGGCCAGCAGTGCCTCTGGACCCACGACCACCCTGTTTTCCTTCGGCCGGATTTCAAGTACAAAACGTGGCTTGCCATCAGCGGCGGGCGTACCCAGCTTCAGGCCACGACGCTGGCCGACGGTGAAGGCGTTGGCACCCGGGTGCTCGCCGACCTTCGCGCCGGACTCGTCCACGATGTCGCCGGTGGTCATCTCGATCTTTTCGGCCAGCCAGCCGGCAGTGTCGCCGTCGGGGATGAAGCAGATGTCGTGGCTATCGGGCTTGTTGGCGACGGAGAGTCCGCGGCGCTCGGCCTCGGCGCGGACTTCGGCCTTGGACGGAGTATCAGCGAGCGGGAACATGGAGTGTTTGAGCTGCTCGTGCGTGAGGACGCCGAGGACGTAACTCTGGTCCTTGGCCCAGTCCGCGGCCCGGTGCAGCTCGGGGTTGCCTTCGGCGTCGTTGATCACCTTGGCGTAGTGGCCCGTGCAGACGGCGTCGAAACCCAGGGCGATCGCCTTCTCCAGCAGCGCGGCGAACTTGATCCGTTCGTTGCAGCGCATGCAGGGGTTGGGAGTGCGGCCCGCGGCGTATTCGTCGATGAAGTCTTGGACCACGTCTTCCTTGAAGCGCTCCGAGAAATCCCAAACGTAGTACGGGATACCGAGCACGTCGCAGGCACGCCAGGCATCCCGGGAGTCCTCGATGGTGCAGCAGCCGCGGCTGCCGGTGCGCAAGGTCCCCGGCATTCGGGACAAGGCCAGGTGGACGCCGACGACGTCGTGGCCCGCCTCGACGGCGCGGGCTGCGGCAACGGCGGAATCGACGCCGCCGCTCATGGCTGCTAGAACTCGCATACTGGCTTTCTTTAGGGTCCGGGGTGCGCAGGAATAACACAATGCCTGCCGCGCCATTCTATCGCCACGCCGATTCCTCCCCCAAAATCGCTTGACTGCGCCCCGCAGCGCTTCTAAAGTCAGACTTACCGGTTTTAGAAGGTTTGCACACACGGGAAGCGGGCGGACATGGCTGTTGCGGACATCGTCATCGTGGGCGGCGGCCTGGCCGGCGCCACGGCCGCCAAGACATTGCGGGCGGAAGGATTCACCGGACGGCTCATCCTGTTCGCGGAAGAGAGCCACCACCCTTACCTGCGCCCACCGCTGTCCAAGGAATACCTACTGGGCACGGCCGGCGAGGACACCCTGCCGGTGCTGCCCGAAGCCTGGTACCGGGAGAACGGCGTCGACCTGCGGCTGGGGGCACCGGTCGCACAAATCGACCCGGAAGCCCGTGCCGTAATCCTCCGGGACGGCGCCCGGCTGGAGTACGGCTCGCTGCTGCTTGCCACCGGCGCACGACCCCGAACACTGCCCCTGCCCGGCAGCGGGCTCGACGGGGTCCATACTTTCAGGACAGTGGGGGACAGTCGCCGGCTGCGCAGCCGCCTGTCCGCCGGCGGCCTCAACGTGGTGATGATCGGCTCAGGCTGGATCGGCATGGAGCTAGCCGCTGCCGCGTGCGCCTATGGAAATGCTGTCACGCTGCTGGGCCTGAAGGAAGTGCCGCTGGGCGCCGCGATCGGGCCGGAACTGGGAGGCTTCTTCCGCTCGCTGCACGAAGCCAACGGAATCCGCTTCAGGCTCCCCGCCTCGGCCGCAGCGGTATCCGGCCACGCGGGCCGTGTCACGGCTGTGGTGACCGACTCTGGCGAGGTCCTGCCGGCGGACGTGGTGGTTATGGCCGTGGGCGTGGCCCCCGAGGTCTCACTCGCCGAAGCGGCTGGCATCGCAGTGCGGAACGGTATCCTCACGGATGCCTCGCTGCGGACCTCGGTCGCCGGAATCTTCGCAGCCGGCGACGTCGCCAATGCCCTGCACCCCTTCACCGGGGAACACCAGCGCAGCGAGCACTGGTCCAATGCCCTCAACGGCGGCAAGGTCGCAGCCATGTCCATGCTGGGCCAGGCCGCCGTCCTGGACACAATCCCGTACTTCTACACCGACCAGTTCAACATCAGCATGGAGTACTCCGGCTTCCCGGCGCTCAGCTCGGGGCCACCTACAATCCGTGGCTCCCTGGCGGAGGGCAAATTCCTGGCCTTCTGGCAGCACGGCGGAACGGTGGTCGCGGGAATGAGCGTGAACTGGCCGCGCTCTGACAAACCGCAGAAGATTATCAAGGCGCTCATCGCCTCAAGGTCAGCCCTGCCGCCCGGGGTCCTGGCCGATCCCGCCGTCCCGCTGGATCAGCTCCCGCCGTCGGCCTGACGGACAGCATCTCCGGCGGCCTGGCGCGCCAGGGTGCCGGCGGTCTGGATCGTGGATTCATGTCCGGCCATTCCGGCCTGGCGGGCGCGTGAGTAGGCGCCGGGCAAGGCCGCCAACAGGGCGTCGACGTCGTTTCCGGTCGAGGAGTGCCCCAGGCTGAACCGCTGGGCACCCCGGGCCGTGTCCTCGTCCAGGCCCATGGCCAGCAGTACGTGTGACGGCCGGGGCACGCCTGCCGTGCACGCCGAGCCCGTGGACGATTCAACCCCCGCCAGATCCAGCAGGAAAAGCAGCGAATCGCCTTCGCAGCCGGGGAAGGTGAAGTGCGCATTGCCCGGCAGTCGCCCGGCCCCGGCGGCACCCCGAAGCCGGGCCTCCGGCACCGCTGCCAGCACTCCGTCGATCAGCCGGTCCCGGAGCGCTGCGATGCGCGCGGCCTCCGCCGCGAGGTTGGCGGTGACTGATTCGGCCGCAGCGGCGAACGCGGCGATGGATGCCGTGTCAAGGGTCCCGGAGCGGACATCACGCTCCTGTCCCCCGCCGTGCTGCACGGGAGTGAGCGTTACTGCGCGGCCCAGAAGCAGGGCGCCGACGCCAACCGGGCCGCCGATCTTGTGTCCGGAGATGGACATTGCGTCCAGTCCGGTGCCGCGGAAGTCCACGGGGACGGACCCGAAGGCCTGTACGGCGTCGGAATGCACCGGCACACCGGCAGCGTGCGCCAGCCGGACAATGTCGGCGACCGGCTGGACGCTTCCCACTTCGTTGTTGGCCCACATCACGGTGACCAGGGCGATCGAGGCCGGATCGCGGGACAGTTCTGCGGCCAGAACCGTAAGATCCACGACGCCGTCGGCATCGACCGGCAGCCAGCAGACCTCGGCACCTTCGTGCCGTTCAAGCCACTCGACGGTGTCCAGCACGGCATGGTGCTCGACGGCGGAGCACAGGATACGCGTACGGGCAGGGTCTGCGGCGCGCCGGGCCCAGTACAGGCCCTTGACCGCGAGGTTGTCCGCTTCGGTGCCGCCGGAGGTGAAGATGACTTCCGAGGGGTGTGCGCCGGTTGCGGCGGCCAGCATCTCGCGGGCGTCCTCCACGGCGCGGCGCGCGCGCCGGCCGGATCCGTGCAGCGAGGACGGGTTGCCGGTCCGGGACAGTTCGCGCGTCAGCGCGGCCAGGGCTTCCGGGGCGAGGGTGGTAGTTGCGGCATGATCCAGGTATACGGGCACAGGGCAATTCTACCCGCGGGTGCCGGCCCGGCCTGGTGTACATTCAAGCGGTGAAAGCGTCCCTGTACCTTGTCCTGGCCACCTTGTTCTGGTCCGGAAATTTCGTCGTCGGCCAGGCAGCTGTCGCCTCGATGACCCCCCTGGAGCTGACTTTCTGGCGCTGGACCCTTGCCGCGGTGCCGTTGCTGGTCCTGGCCCAGATCATCGAAAAGCCGGACTGGCCCGCGGTGTTGCGCCGCTGGCCGGCGCTCCTGCTCCTGAGTGTGCTGGGCATGAGCGGGTACACGCTGCTGCTCTACGGTGCACTCGGGTATACCTCGGCGATGAACGCTTCCCTGATCACGGCGGCCAACCCGGCCCTGATCGTGGTGCTGGCCATCGTGTTGCTGGGCGAGCGGACCACGCGCCTGGGCTGGCTCGGCATCTGCCTCGGCCTGCTCGGCGTGCTGCTGGTGCTGACCAGGGGCGAGCCGGGACGAATCCTCAGCCTCTCCATCAACACCGGCGAACTGCTGATGATCGGCGCGATAGTGGTCTGGGGTTTATACACGATTATCGCCCGCCGGCTCGGGGTTCCGCCGGTCGCTGCCACCGCCGTTCAGGTGGTCATCGCGGCCGTGACGCTGTCGCCGTTCGCCCTCGCCCTGGGCGTGCGGTTCCCGGACACCCCGGCCGAGGGCTGGTCGCTGGCCTACATCACGGTCTTCCCGTCCCTCGGCTCCTACCTGTTCTGGAACCTGGCATTAAAGAACACCCCGCCGGGCGCCGCCGGGAACTACCTCAACCTGATAGTGGTCTTCACTGCCATCATCACAGTGCTCCTCGGGACCCCCCTCACACTGGTGCAGGTCCTCGGCGGCCTGCTGGTGATCGCCGGTGTGCTGCTGACCGGCAGCCAGGGGTCCGCGAAGCTTAAGCTGGCGTGATCCCGCCGCCCGGGACTATAAAACAGTCGACCAGGGCCGAGGAGAGCCGGCAGAGTGTCCGAAAGCAGCGTCCGCAAGGAGCCCGTGAGGGCCGTTCAGGAGCCTGCCGGGAGGGGCCCGACCCGGGCGCAGCATTGCCCCGGCAGTGCCGCGCCCTGTGCCCTGAGACCTGCAATATCCAGTGCCCCGACCTGGGTCGCGTCAATTCCGCAGCCCGCCGCGGCGCCGGCCAGGAACGCACCGTTCATGGCGCAGACCACCGCGCTGTGGCCGTCGGCGATCCGGTGGAAGGGGCAGTTCAACAGCACAAAGCCCCCCTCGCCGTCGCTCGTGGGGAGATATCCCTCCGCCGTGAGGAACTCCGCGAAGCCGGCCATGCCGGTTGCCGCCCGGGCTGATGCCTGCCCGCGCGCGTAGGCCGCCCGAACCAGCGCCTCCCGGGCGGAGCCGCCGTCGGCCGCTGACTCCTCGATGGCGGAGACCAACAGCTCCGCGGCGAGGTCGTAGTTGCGGTCCGGCACCGAAGCTGCCACTTCCTGGACTGCGGCCCGGTACAGCTTGGCCGGCCGCCCCGAACCGGGGCCTCCCCTGCCCCCGAGCTTCCGGAACTCCACCGCCAGCACGCCGTCCTGCACCAGCCGGTCCAGGTGGAAGGAGGCCGTGCTCCTCGGCAGGCCAAGGGCCGCGGCTGCCTCGTCCCGGCTGGTTGCATGCCCTGCAGAGGCCACAAAATCAAATAATCTCCGGCGTGTCTCGTCACCCAGGGAGGCCACCGCAGCAAGCCTGCGGGTCCACGGGGTTCGGATCATGGATTTATGCTATCTCTAAAAACAAGATTCATTACTTAACTGCTTTCGCTTCTGCCGCCCGAATGGACCAGGTACCTAGCGCCTGTTCGGCCTGCTGATCAGCACGCCGAACAGGCAATCGCCGAGGAAAACCAGCAGAACCTGCCCCGACGCCGGACGGACCGCTGTCGGCCACCCGTGAGGTGTGCGGGCGGATTAGTCAGACGGCGGAATCACACCCAGGTATTCCGCGACGTTGGCGCGCGCGGCCGTGAGGGTGCCGGCGTCCGGGCAGGAGACGGAGATATAGACGGAGTTGCCGGCCTTGCTGAACAGCCGGGCGTAGACGGCGCTTGCCCGGGCTCCGGCCTTGGCCCCGCTTTCCAGCACGAGCATCTCAACACCGGGTGCGGGCTTATCCGGGTCTGCGCCCCATCGCAGGGTGACTGTCGTGAGATAGGACGGCAGGATACTCGGATCCAGATACCGGAAGAGCGCTTCGGTGGAGGCCTTGTCACTCCCGGCAACGGCCAGTACGCCCTGGTTCACCCGGGACTTGGCCGAGACCAGGCAGCCGTCCCCCTTAAGATATTCGCTGCCGCCGGCCACCTCCTGTTTGCCGGGCTTCCAGCCGGGGGCTTGGCCAAGCGCGTCGGAGAGCCGGACCGGCACGCCGGCAGCGAGGCTCTCCCCGGCGGCGAAGGGCATGTCCTTCGCCGCAACCGCGGCGGAGTCGTGGCCGGGGGTTACGGTGGGGGCGTCAACCGTGGGGGCAAGCGGCGTCGGCTTGGCAGCGGCGGGATCGGGCACGCCGACGCTGCAGCCCGCCAGGGCGGCCGTGACTGCGAGCGCCAGGAACGCGCGGCTCCCCCGCCGGCCCCGGTGGGCGCGACGGAGAGCGATGTTCCCGCCTGCCGCCGGCACGGGCCCCGTTTCGCCCTTACTGCCCATGCCCAGCCTCCATGTCGCTGTGCCCGTTCCGCTTCCTGCCGGGCCTCCGCATGATTCTAGACTCTCGCGCTGGGCTCCCGGACCGGAGGCGGCGCCGGGTGCCGCCGGAACATTTGCCAAGCGCCGCTCCGTCGCGTTCCGCCGTTCCCGCGCCGCACCGCATTCACCGGCCCGCAGCTTGCCGCCCGCAGCCTAGGCGAGGACCCGGATGGCTCCAGGAACCACCTCGATGGTGAGCGGCAGCGGACCGATCCGCTCGCCGTCCGCGTAGGCCACCACGCCGTCCGCTGACAGCTCCACCGAGCGCACCCGGCGGATGTGCACGGCCGGATGCCCGAGATGGCCACCGGAAAAAACCTTCGGAAAAACCCTGAGCAGGCCTGCCCTGGACAGCGGGCCGACGATAAAGAGGTCCAATAAGCCGTCATCGAGCACTGCGTCGGGCGTGACCTTCATGCCGCCGCCAATCGACTGGCCGTTGGCGACCGAAATCAGCATCGCCGCCTGCCGCCAGCGCGCGCCGTCGGCCGTCACTGTGTAGTTGATCGGGCGGAAGGAGGCCAGTTCGCGGAGCATGGCTAGGTTATAGCGGGCCTTGCCCCGCGGCCAACGCCAGGCATTGGCCCGTTCGTTGACGGCAGCGTCGAAGCCCGCGGACAACACCCCGGCAAACCAGCTGGACTTGCCGTCGGACCAGACGCGTCCGGCGTCAATCAGCCGCCCGCCGGTGGCCAGGGCCGCGAGCACCCGCTCGCAGGCGCCGGGGATGTTGTGTGCCGGCAGGCCGAGGGTCCGGGCCACGTCGTTGCCGGTGCCGGTCGGGACGATCCCCAGCGGGACAGTACCAAAGGGCAGGTCCGATCCGGCGAGCGCATTGATGCCGAGGTGGACCATTCCGTCGCCGCCAACCATCACCAGGGCGTCCACCCCTGCGGCCAGTGCCTCGTCTACGATCCGTGCAAGTTCTTGGTAGCTGTCCCCGGAGAGGACCACGACGTCGGCCCCGGCCGACCGGAAGCACGCGGCCGCCTCGTTGCCGGCGTCAACCCCGCGGCCGAAGGAGGCCGCGGGGTTAACGGCGACTGCGATCATCATGGGCTGAATTATGCCAGCCGTCGGGAACCAACCGTGCCCCTGCGCTCGTTCTTCCCCTTGCCGGTTAAACTGGCCAGGCCGGACGTCCAGGATGGGCTGGCACCATCGACCAAAAGGATCTTTGCTTGACGCAGGGCAACAGCTCGCATTACCAGGTGCTCCGGATTCCGGTCACGGCGACCGCTAAGGAAATCAAGGTGGCCTACCGCCGGGCCGCCCGCACCGCTCACCCCGACCACGGCGGCGACCCGGCAGCATTCCGGCGCGTCACCCTTGCCTACGAGACGCTGATCGATGCGAAGAGCCGGGCCGACTACGACCGGTCGTACGGCAGCGGCGCCTTCGCGGGGCCGTCCCCTGATGAAGGAGCCCACTTTGACGCCCCGGCCGCCGGGAGCCGGACTTCGGCCAATGTTCGGCGCCCCAATACTCCCCGAAACACAGCGTCCGATGCCCCGGTCTTCGTGCCGCCGTTCGAGCAGTACGCCGGGTCCGGCGAGGTCCCGCTGATTCCGGCGAACGTGGCAAGCCAGCAGGCCCACGGGCTGCCCCGCAAACGGGGCATCTTTGGGGCCGAGGCCAGAATTCAGCGGGAAATGCGGACGGTTCAGCTCATCAGCAGGCAGATCCTCCCCGCTATCCCGGCCGCACGGCTGATTAACGGTTTGCAGTCCCCGGCGGACAACAGCCACATCGACCACGTGGTGCTCTCCGGCTACCGCATGGCGATCATCGGCTCGATGCTGTTGCCGCCCGGGGCCTATGCCTGGAACGGCAGCGCCCTCACCCATGGCGGCCGGTCCATCGCACCACCCCAGCTGGCCCACGTGGTCCGCCGGATGCAGGACATCTTCCCGGAACTGAACGTCACCGGCTGGACCGTTATCCACAGCACTGACGGCAACCTGCACGAGCCGGTCATCGACCGGCATCGCCGCTCCGAAGCGCATGAGACGGTGCAGGTGGTCAATGCTGCCGGGCTGGCACGGGGGCTCAAACAGTTCTTGAGTTCGGGGCCGGCTCCCAATACCGTCATCGTTCCGGTCCTTGCCCGGCTGCTGCGCGGCATGCACTAGCCGGCTCGCTAGGATGGAAGGGTGTTCCGCATCCTCTTTTATGCCCCAGAAATCCCCGGCAATACGGGCAATGCCATCAGGCTGGCCGCCATTACCGGTGCCGAGCTGCACCTGGTTGAGCCCCTCGGCTTTGATTTCTCCGACGCGAAGCTGCGCCGGGCCGGCCTCGACTACCACGACCTGGCGGTCGTGACCGTCCACCCGGACATGGAGGCCGCATGGGCGGCCCTTGCACCGAAGCGGGTCTACGCCTTCACCTCCGACGGCGAGGCTTCCTACACGGACGTTAGCTACCGGCCCGGGGATGTACTGCTTTTCGGCCCGGAATCCGTGGGTCTGCCCGAGGACCTCAAACGCGACCACCATGTAACGTCACGTGTCCGGCTGCCGATGCTGCCGGCGCTGCGTTCGCTCAACCTCGCGAACGCAGCCTCGATCGCGGTCTATGAAGCCTGGCGCCAAAACGGGTTCGCCGGCGCCAGGCTGTAACGACGCAACTTATTCCGACGCCCGCCCATCCGGCCGGCCAGCGGCCCCGAATCACTTCTGAAGCCCGGTTAAACCAAGAGGCGCAGGAAGCGTGGAAAGGAGCGAGGAACGGCAGGTGACAACTACTTTGCAGGTGGACAGACATCCCGCCCGGCGCGCTGTGAGAGACCACGCCCCGGAAAGATCCCGGCCTGGCCCGCGATTGGCGGCAGGCACCTTATGCTTGAAGGTGATGGAAACTCCCAACGCCCCGAACCCCGAAGCTGCTGCTCCTTCTGGCACTCCGGCCGACGTGAACCGCCGGCTCGGCGCACTCCTGGCGCAGGTTGCACACGGTGACCAGGCAGCTTTCGCTGAGTTCTACCAGCTCACGTCCCGGCGTGTCTTTGGCATGGCCCGGCGCGTACTGATCGATGTTGAACTCAGTGAAGACACCACCCAGGAGGTTTTCCTCCAGGTCTGGCAGAACGCCTCTAAGTTTAATCCTTCGGCGGGCACCCCGCTGGCCTGGCTGATGACGATTTCGCACCGACGGGCCGTGGATAAGGTCCGATCGTCCCAGTCCTCAACTGACCGGGAAGCCAAATACGGCGCCAGCAGCCAGGATATCGATCATGATTCGGTCTCTGACGAGGTCGGCAGCCGGCTTGAGGCCGAGGCAGTGGTCCGATGCCTGGAGACGCTGACCGACACACAACAGGAGTCCGTACGGCTTGCCTACTATGGCGGGCTCACGTACCGGGAAGTCGCAGAGAAGCTCAATGCTGCGGTGCCTACCATCAAGTCCCGCATCCGCGACGGACTAATCCGACTGAAAACCTGTCTGGGGGTGAGTTGAGATGACCGACATAAATCCACGCCACAACGGCCGCGTCACTGGCGGCTTTGCCGCCGATATCGCCACCGATCTTGCTTCGGGGCGTGCGGCTGACCTCGCCGAGGTGTATGCCTTGGACGCCATTACCGACGCCGAACGTGCCGCCATCGAGGCTCACCTCGCCTCGGCTCCACAGCCCGAGCGGGCCGCCTTTGACGAACGCGTCCGGCAGGCACGGGAGACACTTGCCGTCAGCTTTGCTGCGGAGGAAGAACCTCCGCAGGGCCTGCTGGACCGCATCATGGCCAACCTGCCGGGTCAAGAAATCGGGGCGCCGCCGGAGCCGCACCAGGGGCGCGGGCCGTCTGCTGTGCCTCCGGTGGTGAGCCGGCCCGTCCGCGACTCCGCAGCGCCCGCCATCGGCGACGAACTCGGCGCCGCCCGCAAGCGCCGGGAGGAGAGGCGCCGTCCGCAAGGGATGCGCAACTGGCTCGTCGGCGTCGCGGCCGCAGCCGTAATCGCCATGGGTGGAGTCGGCGTCGGGGCCTACGTCGCGAACCAGAACGATCCAATGAATCAGGTCCTTCAGGCCGGCGATGTCCGTCAGGAGACAATCGATGTCGTTGGCGGCGGCACGGCGACGGTGTCGGTCTCCAGCTCGAAGGATGCGATCGTCGTGAGGATGAACGACGTCCCGGCACCGCCGGCGGGCAAGGTCTACCAGATGTGGCTGATCCCCAAGGACGGATCGGCTCCGGTATCCCAGGGCTTGATGAATGCCGAAGCCCTGTCCAAGCCTGCAGTGGTCAAGGGCATCAGCACCGCCGCAGCTCTCGGCATCACCGTGGAACCGGCCGGTGGCTCGTCTAAACCGACTATGCCCACCGTGGCGGCCGCCCCGCTGGGAGCATAGCGTCAGGACCAGATACCACAAAGCCGCGCAGGCCTTGTCCCTTTAGACAGGGATCAAGGCCTGGGCGGCTTTTTGTTCGCGCAGCTCAGGTCAGACTAGAACCCGGCGATGGTCCCTGGCCCGTTGATTGCAACGACGTGGAACGCCTCCGCGCTGCGGCCGGCCGGGAACCCGCCGCGTTCCGCTGTCCGGAGCATGAGCCCACGGACGGTGCGGTCCATGGCCTCGATGTCGGGGTGCTGACTGACGTGGATATGGATGGCGGCGAGTTTGTCCTCCACCTGTTCCGTCACATCCACAACGTGGTTTTCACGTTCCGCAGGCCCGGCGAAAAGCCACAGCCACGGCAACTTATAGGCCGGAAGTCCGGCCTCGGCCAGCTCCGGATACGCAAACGGGTTCTCCAACGCCGGATACACCGCCCGGGTCACCGCCTCCCCCACCGCCAGGTGGTCGGGGTGGCTCTTCTGGATCCTGGTCCAATTCCGTTCCGGATGCATCGAGAGCACAACGTCGGGCCGGATCTGGCGGATCAGCCGAACCACCTCGCGGATCACGTCGTGGGTGGGCTCGAGGTACCCGTCGCGCTCGTGCAGATAGTAAATGTCACTCACCCCGACCAGGGCAGCGGCACGGCGTTGTTCCTCATTCCGCAGCCGGACGATCTCGTCCCTCTCTCCGGGGTCAAAGCCGCCCGCGTCGCCGTCGGTCATGATGCAGTAGCTGACGTCTATGCCGGAAGCGGTCCAGGCCGCTACGGTGCCGGCGGCACCGAAATCGATGTCGTCCGGGTGGGCGGCGAAGCACAGCACCCGTTCGATCCGTTCGTGCTCCGAATCAAACGGGCTTGGCGCCGAGGGGCTAAGGGTGTCCAACGGGTCAGCCCCGGCGCTTCTTGATTTCTTCGGTGGCCTGCGGCAGGACTGTAAAAAGGTCCCCCACGATGCCGAAGTCGGCGATCTCGAAGATGGGCGATTCAGCGTCCTTGTTCACGGCCACGATCACTGTGGCAGTCTGCATGCCGGCCTTCTGCTGGATAGCCCCGGAGATGCCTGCGGAGATGTACAGCTGGGGCGAAACGGTCTTGCCGGTCTGGCCGATCTGCGCGTCGTGGCCGATCCAGCCTGCGTCAGTTGCGGCGCGGGAAGCGCCGATGGCAGCACCGAGGGCATCGGCGAGGTCTTCGACCGGGCCAAAGTTGCCGTCAACGCCGCGGCCGCCGGCCACAACGATCCGCGCCTCGGTGAGCTCCGGACGGCCGCTGGCGGCCTTCTCGTTGCGGGCCGTAATCCTGGCCGACGCCGCGGGGGCAGTCTCCGGTACCTCGACGGTGACGGTGGCCGGCGCCGTGCCGGTGACGGCAGGCTCCGGCGTGATGCTGTTGGCTTTGACGGTCAGGACAGCGACCGGCGTCGTGGCCTTCGCTGTGGTGATGTAGGAACCGGCCAGCACGGACTTGTGCGCGGTTCCGTCAGCGTCCACGGCGACGACGTCGGTGATGACTCCGGCGCCCAGCTTGATGCCGAGCCTCGCAGCGATTTCTCTGGCTTCCGCCGAGTTCTCGGTCAAGACGACGGTGGCATCGGCGGCGTGGACCGCGGCTGCCAGGTAGGAGGCCTTGGGGCCGACGAGGTAGTCGTCGAGGTCCGCTGCGGACGGCCGGTACAGCATTTGGGCGCCATAGGCTCCCAGGGTTGCTGCGACGTCGTCGTGAAGTTCCCCGATGAGGGCGACCGCCGGCTCCCCAAGGTACCGGGCAATGGTGAGCAGCTCCAGGCTGGCCTTCTTCAGGGCCTGGCCGGGGTTGTCAATGAATACGAGTACTTTTGCCATGTCTGGGAATCCCCTTAGAGCAGCTTCTGGGCGGCCAGGAACTCGACCAGCTTGATGCCGGCATCGCCCTCGTCGGTGATGATGGTGCCGGCGGTGCGCGCCGGGCGTGCCTCGGCGGATTCGACGGCGGTCCAGGAACCTGACCGTCCGACGTGCGCCGGGTCGACGCCGATGTCGGCAAGGCTCAACGTGGTGATGGTTTTCTTCTTGGCGGCCATAATGCCCTTGAAATTCGGGTACCGGGGGTCATTGATCTGGTCCGTGACCGAGACGAGGGCGGGCAGCGTTGCCTCGACGGTGTCGGCGTGGGCATCGCCGTCGCGGCGGGCGGTGAGCGTGGCGCCGTCGAGTTCCAGCGAGGACGCGAAGGTGACCTGCGGCAGGTCCAGGCGTTCCGCGAGCTGGGCCGGGACCAGGGAGGTCTCGCCGTCGGTGGAGGCCATGCCAGTGAGGATAAGGTCCGCCGGGGTGTCCGCGCCAAGGTGGCGGATGGCGGCGGCCAGCGCAAGCGAGGTGGCCGCGGCGTCGGAACCGGCCAGAGCGTCGTCGCTGAGGTGGACGCCTTCGCTGGCACCAATCTGCAGGGACTTCTTCACCGCGTTGACGGCACCGGCAGGGCCCATACTCAGTGCGATGACCCTGTTGCCGGCCGCTTCCCCGCCGCGGGCCTCGATCAGCTGGAGTGCGGCTTCGAGGGCGTACTCATCAAGTTCGGACAGGATGCTCTCGGAGCGGTCTGTTGTGTTGCCCGCTCCGGTGAGGTGCCGGTCGAACTGTGCGTCCGGGACGTGCTTGACCAGCACGATGATCTTCAATGTCTCTTCCACTGTGTTTACAGCAGCCTTCCATGCGGGTGGACAGCCAGCCGGGTGGGGTCGTGGCCACGGAACGCCCGGGGAGCCGGGTTTCTCCTAGCTAACCATATCGGCGAGCACGGACGCGGCCCGGTTAAGGCCTGTGTCAGGGCTGCGGGCGTCCCCGCGGCAGTGCCGTGCACAGCCAGAGGGCCGGGCGGCACCTGACGGCGCCTCCCGGCCCTCTACCTGGCCGAGCGAACCGTTCCTACTGCTCGGCTGCAGCCCCGAGGGTCACATCGAGTTGCTGCTCCTTGCCGCTGCGCAGGACCGTGACCTTCACCGAGGCCCCGGCGGCCTGCTCGCGCACGGCGGCAGTGAGCTGGTTCGGATCGCTGATGGTGAGGTCCTGGAACTTCGTCACGACGTCGCCGACTTTGAGGCCAGCCTTGTCCGCTGCGGAACCTGGTTCAACAGTGGCAACCTCGGCTCCGACGGAGAATCCGGACGCTGCGCTGCCGGCAGCCTTCTGCTTGACACTGACACCAAATTGGCCGTGGGTCGCCTTGCCGCCGCTGATGATCTCCTGCGCAATCCGCTTGGCGTTGTTAATCGGAATGCTGAAGCCCACGCCGATGTTTCCGCTGCTCGCGGTGTCGCCGCCGGCCGAGGCGATTGCGACGTTCACGCCGATGACCTCACCCTTGGTATTGATCAGGGCGCCGCCGGAGTTTCCCGGGTTGATGGCCGCATCGGTCTGGATCACGTTGATCGCGATGCTGCCTTGGTTAGTGGTGCTTTGCCCCTGCCCGCCGTCCGGCGGGGCAAACTGGAAGCCCTGTCCGCCGCCCTGGGAGCTGTCCGCCCCTTGCTTCGGCACTGCCGACGAAGCGACGCTGATGGTGCGGTTCAGCGTCGACACAATGCCATCCGTCACGGTTCCCGTCAGGCCGAGGGGCGAGCCGATCGCGACGGCGGTGTCGCCGACGTTCAGCTTGCCGGAATCGCCCAGGACAGCCGGTACCAGCCCGGAGGCGTTCTGGATCTGCACGACTGCAAGATCTGAGAGCGGGTCGGTGCCGACGACCTTTGCACTGTAGACCTTGCCGTCACTCAGGCGGACTTCAATCGCGGCGTTGGCCGCCGTGCCGTCGAGGGTAACAACGTGCGTGTTCGTCAGGACGTGGCCGTCAGTGTCCAAAATTATGCCGGAGCCGGTACCACCGCCGCTGCCGCTTGATGCCTTGATGGTCACGACGCTTGGCGTGGCCTTCACGGCAGCCGCGGTGATGGCATTAACATCATCCCGGTTGTTCACAATGACAGGACCGGCCTGGCTGCTGCTGTTGCTGGTTCCGGTGGAGGTGACGCCTCCGCCGCCCCCGAGCAACTGGGTGGTTCCGGCTACCACACCGCCGCCGACAAGGCCGGCGGCGAGGATGCTGGCAATGAGGGTGGGGACACCGAACGCCGCCTTGCGCTTGGGGGCGTGGGCGGGATTGGACGCGTAGGCCGACCCGGGAACGGCACCGCCGTAGCCGCCATATTGCGGCTGGCCGGAAGCGGACTGGCCACTGGAGTACTGGCTGGGCGGGTGCTGGGACTGGCCAAAGGCGGAGCTGCCGGCCGCCGGTCCAAAGGCAGGGCTGTGCTGCGGGTCGGGCTGGCCCGGGGTGTGGCCCTGCTGGACGGGGGCGGGGGCCTCGCCGAACTGTTGCGTCACCGGTGCCGGCGGACCACCGTACGCCGGCTGATGCTGGGGATAGACCGGCTGCGGAGCGTTGTCCGCCGTTGGCTCCAGCCGGAGTGTCGGGTTCTCGTGCGCTGAGTCCGGCGCGGAGTCGCCCTGGGGGTGCCCTGAAGTGCCCTCGTGCGGCGCGGCTGGCTCCCGGTTCTCTGCTGACGCGCCCTGCGCTGGGTTCTCAGTCATAAGACTTCCTTTCATCCTCGTCTGCATTAACTATGGACGATCACACTGATACTAAAGCGCACGTTTGCTGGGAGGTTGCTGAATGGTTCCGCGTGCCGTGACACAGCTTCCAGTTACCCATTCCGCGCTTTTCGCTGGTGGCATATTCCCATCGATGGACGGCCACTTGGGGGCACCATAGAATCAAATGGAATTGCCACAGCGACCTGCGGCTATACATCAGTGCGGCAGGTACTGCGGCGATCTTGACGACCGGTTCGGCCCGAACTGGTCGCAGAAGTGCTGAAGGGTTGCCATGCGGTCTGCTTTGACTCGTTTCCTCGCCATCGTGGGCGTTGCCGGACTGCTGGCGATTCCGGCCGCTCCAGCCTTGGCCGAGGACCCGGTAACGATACCCTCCGGACAGAATGTCCTTGACAGCGGAAATGTACTCGGCAGCCGCAAGGGCGAGGTCCAGGACGCAGTTCAGAAGCTCCTGAAAGAGCACAAGTACAACCTCTACGTCGTGACCGTAAAGACGTTCGAGAACCCCGCTGAACCCAAGGCATGGGCGCAGGCCGTGGCAACGAAAAAGGGCATGGGGCGGGCCGATGTCATCCTAGCCATGTCCGACGACGGCAAGTACTATTTTTCGCCGAATTCGGCCAGCGCCATCTACTCCAAGACCAGCACCATCAGCCAAAATGCGATCGTCGCGAATCTGGCCGGCGGCAAGCGCGACTTTGCCCAGGCGGCCATTGATACTGCCGTTGCCGTCGGCGACGCGGCCGGCGGCGGGAGCGGCTCGGTGTCCTCGGGCGCCGGCGCCGGCAGCGCCGTGCTGGTCGGTGTGGGAGTCGTAGCAGCTGGCGGGGCCGGCGCCTACTTGTACTTCCGGAATCGGCGGAAAAGGGCCACCCGGGGGGCCGCTACGGACCCTGACCAGCAGGGCGCCGATCTGGACCCGCTTGCCGGGCTCACCGCAGCGGAACTGCGCCGCAAGAGCGGCTCGCTGCTGATTGCCGCCGACGACGCGATCAAGTCCAGCGAGCAGGAGCTTGGCTTTGCCCAGGCGCAGTACGGCGATGCCGCCGTCGGCAACTTCACAAGGGCCCTGCAGGACGCCAAGGGCCACATGTCCGAGTCCTTCAAGCTGCAGCAACAGCTCGACGACCACATCCCGGACACCGAGGAGCAACAGCGCACCTGGCTCGGCGAGATCATCCGCCGCTCCGAGTCAGCCCTTTCCTCGCTGCAGGAGCAGAAGGCGGACTTTGATTCCCTGCGTGAGCTTGAAAAGAACGCCCCGCAGGCCTTGGCCACCGTTGCCTCCGGCGCCGGGGAGGCAGAAGCGAGGATCGCCAGCGCCGAGCAGTCCCTCACCGGGCTGCGCGCCAAGTACGCCGAGAGCGCCCTGGCCCAGGTTGCGGACAACATCAGCCAAGCCAAGGAGCGGCTCGCCTTTGTGCAGAATGCTTCGGTAACGGCCCGGGAGAAGCTCAGTGCCGGCGAAGGAAGCCTCGCCGCCGTCGCCGTCCGGGCAGCTGAAGAAAGCCTTCATCAGACCAATGTGCTCATCGACGCGATCACCAAGGTCGCCGGCAACCTCGAGGAGGCACATAGCGGGCTGGAGTCTGCAGTCGTCGACACCTCCCAGGACCTGGCCCAGGCCAGGGCCATGATCCAGTCCGGGGAGCACCCCGAGCTGGCCGGACCCGTAGCCGCCGTCGAAGCGGCACTGGCCCGGGTCAAAGCCGAAATCCAAGGCGGCAAGATTGATCCGATTGCCACCCTGGAACGCGTCGAAACGGCGCACCAGACGTTGGATTCGGCCCTCGCCGGGATTCGTGACCAGCAGGAGCAGGCCCGGCGGGCCCAGGCCTCGCTGCAGCAGAGCATCATGTCCGCCCAGGCACAGATCAGCGCGACGTCGGACTACATCACCGCCCGCCGCGGCGGCGTCGGCACTGAGGCCCGCACCCGGCTTGCAGAGGCCCAGCGCAACCTGGACTACGCCCTTTCCATTTCCCGCACGGACCCCGTCACCGCGCTGCAGTACGCCCAGCAGGCCCACAATCTCGCTGCCCAGGCAGCGCAGCAGGCACAGTCCGACGTGGACCAATTCGGCGGCTACGCCAACCAGGGCTATGGCCGCGGCGGGATGTTCGGCGGCGGCGGCGGTGGCGGCCTCGGCGGCGCCATCCTAGGCGGCATCCTCATCAACTCCATCCTGCACGGCGGAGGCGGCGGCGGTTGGGGCGGCGGCGGAGACTCCGGCGGCGGCTGGGGCGGCGGTGGAGACTTTGGCGGCGGCGGAGACTTTGGCGGCGGCGACTCGGGCAGCTTTTAGCCGGCCCGCTGGCCACACGAAACTAGGCGCCGGCGGGGACGCTCCGGCTGGCGGGTAGAAGCGGTACATTTCACTGTTCACCGATATTCAGTGGGCACCACTGAGCAGGACGAAAGGTAACACCATGAAGCAGTCCATTTTCGGCCGCATGGCGCAGCTGGCGAAGGCCAACATCAATTCCCTGCTGGACCAGGCTGAGGACCCACAGAAGATGCTCGACCAGATGGTCCGGGATTACACCAACAACATCGCCGAGGCCGAGTCCGCCGTCGCCCAGACCATCGGCAACCTGCGGATGCTCCAGGACGACTACAACGAGGACATCAAAAACGCCCAGGACTGGGGTAAAAAGGCCCTCGCCGCCTCCCGCAAGGCTGACGAATACCGCGCCGGGGGCGACACCGTCGACGCAGAGAAGTTCGACAACCTGGCCAAGGTGGCCCTGCAGCGCCAGATGTCCGCTGAAAACGAGGCGAAGTCCGCCGAGCCGAGCATCGCCTCTCAAACCGAGGTTGTTGACAAGCTCAAGCACGGCCTGGACCAGATGAAGGGAAAGCTCAACGAGCTCACCAGCAAGCGCAACGAACTCGTGGCGCGCTCCAAGACGGCGGCGGCTCAGACCCAGGTCCACGATGCGTTGAAGAGCATCGACTTTATGGATCCCACCTCCGAGGTTGGCCGTTTCGAAGAGAAGATCCGGCGCGAGGAAGCCAAAGTCCGCGGCCAGCAGGAACTCGCCGCTTCGAGCCTGGACGCACAGTTCAACTCACTTGAGGACCTTGGCGAGCAGACCGAGATCGAAGCCAGGCTCGCTGCGCTGAAGTCCGGCGGCTCGCCGGCCGCCCTTGCCGCCGGTGAGAGCCGCCCCGCAGGCTCCACCGTCGAGGAAGCAGACTTCGACAAGCTGTAAGCCCGGCCGGGTTTCCGCCGGGTCTTCGCAGCGCGTTCGGCCAGGGCCGGATCCCTTGGACCGTCTCCGGACGGCCCAAGGGGTCCGGCCCTTGTTGTTGTGCCTGCGGCGCGGCAGGGCGTGTACCGTGGATCCATGTCTTTGGGATCCCGTTCTTCGACAATTGTCTGGCTCCGCGACGACCTCCGGCTGGACGACAATCCGGCCTTGAGTGAAGCGGCCTCGCTGGGTCAGCCGCTGACCGTGGTCTATGTCCTCGATGAGGCCTCCCCCGGGGTGCGGCCCCTCGGCGGCGCCACGAAGTGGTGGCTGCACCACTCCTTGGCAAATCTTGCTGCCGGGCTTGAGGGCAAAGGCTCCCGACTGCTGCTGCGCCGCGGTCTGGCCGCTGAGGTGATCCGGGAGCTCGCGGACGAAACCGGAGCCGCGACATTGCTCTGGAACCGCCGCTACGGCGGCCCGGAACGCGAGGTGGACGCCGGCATCAAGGGTTGGGCCAAGGAGCAGGGTCTCACAGCCGCCAGCTTCCAGGCGAACTTGATGTTTGAACCGTGGACGGTCCGGACCGGTGCCGGCGGGCCTTACAAAGTCTTCACGCCCTTCTGGCGGGCCTGCCTGGAGGCACCGGAGCCCCGGCTGCCCTTGGACCCTCCGGGGCGCCTCCCTGCCCCGGCAGTGGGCGCGGAGGGAACGCTTCCGGACAGCGACACGCTCGACAGCTGGGGGCTGCTCCCCCGGAGGCCGGACTGGAGCGTCGGACTCGCCGGCAGCTGGCAGCCCGGGGAAGCCGGGGCCCACGAACGGCTTGAGGACTTCCTCGACGGTCCTGTGGAGGACTACGGCACCGGCCGCAACGTCCCCGGTGTCGAGGGCACCAGCCGGCTCTCCGCGCATCTGCGGTTCGGCGAAATCAGCCCTTTCCGGGTCTGGCACGCACTGCGCGAACGCTTTGGCCCCGCGGCTCCGGGCGATGTAGCCGTCTTCCGCTCCGAACTCGGCTGGCGGGAATTCTGCTGGCAGCTGCTCTACGAGAACCCGGAACTGGCCACCCGGAACTTCCGGCCCGAGTTTGACCGTTTCGACTGGCAGAAGCCCTCCGACGCCGAGCTGGCGGCCTGGCAGCAGGGCAACACCGGCTATCCCCTGGTCGACGCCGGGATGCGCCAGCTCTGGCAGACCGGCTGGATGCACAACCGCGTCCGGATGGCGGCCGCAAGTTTCCTGGTCAAGAACCTGCTGGCCGACTGGCGGCTCGGCGAGGCCTGGTTCTGGGACACCCTGGTGGACGCCGATGCCGCCAGCAATCCGGCGAACTGGCAGTGGGTGGCTGGCTCCGGCGCCGACGCCTCGCCGTACTTCCGGATCTTCAACCCGGTCACCCAAAGCAAGAAGTTCGACGCCAGCGCCCGCTACCTGCGCAAATACCTCCCGGAACTGTCCGGTTTGGACGATAAGGCAATCCACGAACCGTGGAGGGCCGGGACTCCGGCCACAGGATATCCGGAACCGGTCGTTGGGCTGCCGGAGTCCCGGGCCCGGGCGCTGGAGACCTATCAGCGGCTCAAAGACGGCTAGGGCTTCGCCACCGACCCAAAACAAAAGGCCCGGATCAACAGATCCGGGCCTTTCCTTTTCTTCTTCAGTTGCGGGGACAGGATTTGAACCTGTGACCTCTGGGTTATGAGCCCAGCGAGCTACCGAACTGCTCCACCCCGCGTCGCTAGATCAACACTACCCTAGTTTTGTGGCCGGCCGGACCGCCGCCGTTGACAGCTGTCCGTGGACGCCGCCAACGGCTCAAAACAGAAAGTCCGGAACACTGTTAACAGTGTTCCGGACTTTCTCTTCAGTTGCGGGGACAGGATTTGAACCTGTGACCTCTGGGTTATGAGCCCAGCGAGCTACCGAACTGCTCCACCCCGCGTCGCACTATTAACTCTACCGGCAGGTGAACGTGAGGCCAAATCGAGGCGGCGTGATGTGCGTCTCCCGGGCCGCAGCGCAGGACGCGGCGAACCCTCAGGAGAAGGCGAAAGGCCGGGTCCGCGCTCACAAGGAGCGCGAACCCGGCCTCGGCCCGTGATGCGGACGGCCGTTATTAGCTGACCGTGCTCAGCTGCTCGGAGTCGGCGCCGGGGTGGCTGCCGGAGCCGGAACCGGCGTCGCGATCTTGGCCTCAGCAGTGATCGCCCGCTGCAGCGCCGCGGAAAGGATCCTCTGCTGCTCGCCATAAGCAGCGAAGTCACCCTTTGCGAGGGCGTCCTGGCCTGCTTTGATGGCTGCGTTGGCATCGTCCAAAGCCGCCTTCAGCTCTGCTTTCGCGTCCACGGAGCCGGGAGCGGGTGTGCCGTCCGGCGCGGTGGGCGTCTGCCCGTTATTGGCCGAATCGCCGGCGCTGGCCCCGGACTTACCGCCGAACAACTGGTTCAACGCCTCATCGAGCGTCGGGGCAAACCCGATCTTGTCACCAAACGCCACCAGGACGCGCTGCAGCGTCGGGTACGAGGTTTCGCCAGTGGACTTAAGATACACAGGCTGGACGTACAACATGCCCCCGCCTGCCGGCAGCGTCAGCAGGTTGCCATTAAGGACAGCCGACGCACCCTGACGGAGCAGGTTCAGCGCCTGCGAGACGGTGGGGTCGGAGTTGAACTTGTTCTGCGCCTGCCCCGGACCGGGGATGTTTGCCTCCGGCGGAATCTGCAGGAGGCGGAGCTGGCCATAACTCTCGGCCTTAACGCCCTTCTCGCTGCCGGCGTCGGAGTCGGCCGCCAAGAACCCGTACAACACGTTGCGGGCGTTCCCGTTAACAACCTGGGGAATGAAGGACGACGTCAGCTGGAAGGCTGGCTTGTCCTGGTTGGGCATCTTCAGCGACATGTAATAGGGCGGCTGATTAACGTCGTCCTTGGCTGTCGGATCGTTCGGGACGCTCCAGGCATCGTTGTTGGTGTAGAAGCTATCGGCCTGGGTGACGTGATAGCGGCCCAGCAACTCCCGCTGGACCTTAAAGAGGTCCTCCGGATAGCGGACGTGGCTCATCAGGGCTCCGGACATTTCCGAAAACGGCTTCAACGACGTCGGGAAGACTTTCTGCCAGGACTTCAGTACCGGGTCCTGATCGTCCCAGGCATAAAGTGTGACTTTTCCGTCGTAGGCATCCACCGTCGCCTTGACGGAGTTCCGGATGTAGTTGACCGAGGTGTTGGGCAAGGACGCCGTCCGCCCGGAGGTCGTCTGCGAGTCGGCGGTGGCTGCGGAAAGCTGTTCCTGCTGGGAGTACGGGTAGTACTGGCTGGTGGTGTACCCGTCCACAATCCATTTCACCCGCCCGTCCACAACTGCGGGGTAAGCGTTGCCGTCCACGGTCAGGTACGGAGCGACCTTCTGGACCCGCTCCCGCGGATTGCGGTCGTAGAGGATCTGCGATTCGGGATTGACTCCGTCGGAGAGCAAAAGGTCCGAGGACTGGAACTTGATCGCGTACAGGACCTTGTTAAAGAAGCTCCCTACATTCGGGCCGCCGTCGCCGGTGAAGGTGTACTGCGTTTCCCCGTCGCCCTCCTTGCTGGCGGGCCGGTCCTGCTCGCGGTGCTGGGAGCCGTCCGGTGCCCCCACTACGGAGTAGTCGGGCGACTTTTCTCCGAAGTAGACCCGCGGCTGATAGCTGGAGTCATCACCTAGCACGCCCGTGGACGGGATCCCTGACTGCAGGAACTCCGGCTTGCCGTCAACCGTGAACTTGTTGCCTTTCGCGGCGACGACGCCGTAGCCGTGGGTGTAGACGACGTGGCGGTTCAGCCACGACTGCTGGTTGGCGCTCAGTCCGTCCGGGTTCAGTTCACGGACGGCAATAACGGTGTCCTGAACTTTTCCGTCGATCTCGTAGCGGTCAACATTAAGCGCGCTCGGGAACTGGTAATAGGGGCGGTACTGTTCGAGTTGCGAGAATGCGTCCGAGATCAGGTTGGGGTCCAGCAGACGGATGTTGGCTGTGGTCTGGGCGTCCGGCGCCAGGGCCCCTGTGGTGGCGTTGGTGGTGGCGTTGTAACGCGTCTCCTGGATCTTGTCCAGGCCGTATGCCGAGCGGGTCAAGGCAATGTTGCGCTCAATGTACTTCTTCTCGAGGGTCTGCTCCGAGGGCCTGACCTGGAACTGCTGGATCACCCACGGGTAGACCCCGCCGGCCAGGATAGAGGTGATGATGAGCATCGCGGTACCAATCACCGGCAGGCGCCATTTGCCGATCACCGCGGCGACGATAAACAGCACCGCAACCAGGGCAGCGGCGACGGCCAGAATGGCTTTGGTGGGGATCACGGCGTTGACGTCCGTGTACAGCGCCCCGGCCCACCGGCCGCCGCTGTTCTGCACGGAGGTGAACCGGTCCAGCCAGAAGTTGACGCCCAGCAGCAGCAGGAACGCTGCGCCGGAGACGGCGAGATGGATCTGCGCTGCCCGGCTGGTAAAGATGCCGCGTTCCATAATGCGGATGCTGCCGTAGAGGTAATGCGTCATAATTCCGGCAACTCCGGCAACGATGATGACACTGATCAGGAAGCCGGTGATGAAGCCCAGGAAGGGCAGGGTCATCAGGTAGAAGCTGATGTCGAGCCCGAACTGGGGATCGGTCTCGCCGAAGGATTCCTGGTTGAAGAACAGCAGCACCTTCTGCCACTGGCTGGCCGCGGCGCTCCCGGCGAACAGGCCGAAGAGTACGGGCAGGCCGATCATAACGAGGCGGCGGATCGGTTCAAGCTGGACCTGGTAGCGGTTCAGGTTGTCCCGGATCTCCGAGTCCGGCGCGTAGACCGGACGGGAGTTGTAAGCGATCCGGATGGCGAAAAAGACAGCGGCGAACATCAGCGCGAAGCCGGCCACGAAGATGGCGATGCGCGCAAGGTTCTCGGTCAGGAACACTTCGAAGTACCCCAGTTGCTGGTACCAGAGGACGTCCGTCCAGACATTGGCGAAGAAGATGAATCCGACGACGATCAGTGCCACAACAATCAACGTCGGCGTCAGCGCGCCTCGTCGTCGCAGGGGTCTTCCGGGCGGGACGGTGCTGGCAGGACGGGACAAACTCGGTACCTCATAGCTGGTAGACAGTTACTGGTTTTTAGTTATCGGTGCGGCACGTCGATCCAGGAATCGGGCGTTACTGAATTCTAGCCACCGCCGGCATCGTGCCAACAGATCGCCGACGCCGTCATCAAGTGCCACGAGTGGCAGCTGATCTTAGTTCCGCGGCCAGTCTAGTTGCTGGCGCAACCCGGCAGGCCCGACATGTCGGTTCCGGACGCGGCGACGTCGACTGCGTGCCGTGCATCCGCCAGAGTTTCGACCCGCACAACCTGCAGCCCGGCGGGAATATGCCCAACAACCTCGTCGCAGTTCGCCGCCGGTGCAAGGAACAAAGTGGCGCCGCCGGACCGTGCACCGTGCATTTTTTGGCTGATGCCGCCGATCGGGCCAACGGCGCCGTCGGGAGTGATTGTTCCGGTGCCAGCGATGTGCTTGCCGCCGGTCAGGTCTCCCGGGGTCACCGTGTCCACGATGCCGAGGGCGAACATCATCCCGGCGCTGGGTCCGCCGACCTGGTCCAGGGAGATTTTGACGTCGAAGGGAAAAGTGAATTTGTACTGCAGCATGATCCCAAGGATGAACCGGCCGGATGAGGTCTTCGACGGCGTGATGCTGGCCGTCACATTGCTGCCGCCACGGTCGACGACGACATTCACCGGGGCGCCGTCGCCGGCGGCAAGTTCAGCCTGGATGGCACTCAGCGCCGTCGCCGGCTTTCCGTTGACCGACACGAGTATGTCGTTGTTCTGGAGCTTCCCGGCGGAAGCGGAGCCCTCCGGGACACCTGCAACCTGCAATTTCTGCTCGAACGCGATTCCCAGCTCAACCAACGCCGCAGCCACAGCGTTCTCTTGGGAAGTGGTCATGGCGACGGCGCTTTCCTGCTGGGACTGTTCTTTCGTTACCCCTTTAGGGAAGATCAGTTCCTCGGGATATACGGCTTTGGAACCGTTGAGCCAGGCGGAGAACGCCTCAAAGACCGATACCGGTCCGTTGGGCCCGCCATCAACATAAACAGTGGTCAGGTCCAGGTTTCCCTTGGCGGGAAACGCTTCGTGGCCGGTGACGCTGATGACCGGTGTGCCGTTGTCCGTGCCCAAGGTATTAAACGTCGGTCCCGGTGATTCCACGACGTACGGGACAGGCAGGCTCACGGCGGTGACGCCGAGCGCCAGCGCCAGCAGGCCCGAGACGAACATCGCCGAGGACCGCTTGTCACGACGCTGGCTCCGGCCTGGCCTCGCGAGGAGTGCCCGTCGGCCCCCGACCTGGCTGCCGGCCTGCTCACCCTGCGTAGTTGTCACTGATGGACCTCCCCCTGCCGCCGCGCGGGAGCCCCGCGGACCCCCGATTGGCGCACTGCGTCCGCAGAATGCGCCGCGGCTTGCGCCTGCCAATATTCCAGTTCCCAACACTACGCGCTCGGCGGCCGGCCTGGCTCTTTGCCGACAGCGAACGCGCAGTCGTTTCAGCAGACAGCCTGCTGGCTGCGGGGTAGCGTGAACTTCAGAAGCAGCCACACCGACGATCGGCGGGATCATGACCTCCAACCCACTTAATCCGTCCAACGGCGACGAGGAACCCAAGGATCCGCTGGCCGAAATGCTGAAGAACCTGATGGGCGGGCAGGGAATGGGGAACATCGACCCCGCGGAATTAGCAAAAGCCGCGGGCCTTCCGGACGATCCCAAGCTTTTGGCCCAGATGTTCTCCCAGGTTCAGGCCATGATGAGCTCATCCTCCGAGGGCCCCGTGAACTGGGAGCTGGCCCATGAAAACGCCCGCCGGGTGGCCGCCAGCGGCGCCGACCCGTCCATCACGGCACAGCAGTCCCGCGAGGTCGATGAGGCGCTGCGGCTCGCGGAACTATGGCTTGACCAGGTCACGGACCTGCCGGCCACCGGACTGATCGGCCGGGCGTGGTCCCGGGCCGAGTGGGTCGAGGAAACTCTCGGAACCTGGAAGCGGCTGACCGAACCGGTGGCCGACAGCGTCGCCAAGGCACTCTCCACAGCCATGACGGAGCAGATGCCGGAGGAAATGAAGTCCATGATGGGCGGTGCCTCCTCCATGCTGCAGAACATGGGCGGGGCGATCTTCGGCATGCAGCTGGGCCAGGCCATCGGTGCACTGTCCGCCGAGGTGGTCAGCTCGACGGATATCGGTGTGCCCCTGGCCGATCTCGAAATGGCACTGCTGCCGGCCAACGTGGCCAAATTCGGCGAGGGCCTCAGCCTGCCGGAACACGACATCCTGCTGTTCCTTGCGGTCCGGGAGGCGGCCCATGCCAGGCTCTTTGTGCAGGTCCCCTGGTTGCGGGGTCACCTGCTCGGCGCGATCGAGGCCTATGCCCGCGGCATCCACATCGACACCTCGAAAATCGACGAACTCGCCCGCGATCTGGATCCGGCCAATCCGGAGGGTATCCAGGAGGCCCTGTCCCAAGGCGTCTTTATGCCCCAGCGAACCCCCGCCCAGGACCAGGCGCTCGAAAAACTTGAGACCGCCCTGGCACTCGTGGAGGGATGGGTTGATGAACTGAGCTGGGCCGCCACAGAGAAGCTGTTGCCCGCGGCCGCGGCGCTCCGGGAGACCGTGCGGCGCCGCCGCGCCTCGGGCGGACCGGCTGAACACGCGTTCTCCTCCCTGGTAGGTCTGGAGCTGCGTCCGCGCCGGCTGCGGGAAGCCGCAGCACTGTGGGCCTCGCTCAAGGAGGAACGCGGGACCGAGGGCCGCGACGCGATCTGGCAGCACCCCGATTTGTTGCCCACCGCCGAAGACCTGGACGATCCCAAAGGCTTCAGCGAGCGCCGGAAGCTGGCCGAAGCCAGCGACTCTGAGGTTGACGACGCCCTCCAGAAGCTGCTGAGCGGCGGCTTCGACGAACCCGGCGGCGACCGGCCGGCCGGGGAAGAACCCGGCGGTGCCGGCCCTGACGACGCAACCGACGCAGGCGACACGCCCAAGTCCTAAACAGCCAGTCGCCCGCCCCCGGCTGCGTTTCCGGCCGGGGTGGGCCAAGGCGCTATCCGCAGGAAACGCCTGCTGTGCCGTCCGTACCATTGTCTGTGTTGCCGGGTGCCAGGCCGCGCGATGTCGCGAAGGAAACCCCCTCAAGGAAGGCCCTGGCCCGCGCAGTCTCCGGGTAGGCCTCGAGCAAACGCCAGAACGCCGCGTTGTGGCCGGCGACCAGCAGGTGCGCCAATTCGTGCAACAGCACATAGTCGATGACCCACTGCGGCATGGGCTGGAGCTTGTCAGAGAGCCGGATGGTCCCTTCCGACGGCGTGGCGGACCCCCAACGGGAGTTCTGGTTGCCCACCCACCGGACCGAGGACGGTTCGGCCCGGCCGCCCAGGTACTTTGCGGAGAGTGCGGCGGCGTGCGCCCCGAGGGCGGCATCGTTGCGCGGACGGCGTCGCCCGGCGCTGCGCTCCCCCTGGCGCCGCAGCTTCTCAAGCATCCGGTGCACCCACTCGCGTTCCTGGGCCCGGCTGAAGCTGGCCGGTATGGCGACAACTGCGGTGCCGTTTTCCCAGAAGGCGGCAACGGTCCGGCGTCGACGCGCGGAGCGCCGCACTTCCACCGGCGAGCCGTCGGTGGTGGTAAGGGGTGTGGGTGCGGACGCTGCCGGGCCGCTTGCCCGCGTGGTGCTCCCGGCCACTAGAGTGTGGTGCTTTCGACCAGCACTGCCAGGACTGCCTCGCCGTACTTCTCCAGCTTCGACGGCCCCACCCCGGGAAGAGTGGCGAGCTGTTCGAGGGAGTCCGGCCGTGCTTCGGCAATGGCAGTCAGCGTGGCGTCGGTGAACACCACAAAAGCCGGGACGTCGGCTTCGAGCGCTTTTTCCTTGCGCCACTGCCGGAGCGCGTCGAAAGTCTGCTCCTCGTAGCTGGGCGGGCACTGGTTGCACCGGCCCACCTTGCGTTCTGCGCCGGAGGAGAGCATGGTGCCGCAGACCCTGCAGGTAGCGGGCACGGCCGCCTTGCGCCGCGGCGCGGCCCCCTTGCCGCGGACCGAGGAGCTGGCCACAGAGTCGGGCCGCAGGCCGTCGAGGAACCGCGAGGGCTTTCGGTTGGCGCGGCCGCCCGGGGTGCGCGCGGTGGACCAGGACAGGAACAGGTGTTCCCTGGCCCTGGTGATCCCCACGTACAGCAGGCGCCGTTCCTCATCCACGGATTCGGGGCTGTCGGCGAAGGAGATCGGCATCAGCCCCTCGCTGAGCCCCACGAGGAACACCGCGTCCCATTCGAGGCCCTTGGCGGCGTGCAGCGAGGCAAGCGTGACACCTTGGACGGTGGGGGCGTGCTGGGCCAGGGAGCGTTCCTGAAGTTCATTGACGAAATCCGCCAGGGTGAACGCTCCGCCGCGGCTGATCACGAGTTCGTCGGCCAGCGCAACCAGCGCAGCGAGCGATTCCCAGCGTTCCCGGAGCGCGCCGCCGCTGTGCGGAGCCGAGTCCGTATAGCCGAGCGAGGCGACGATGTCGCGGACTAACTGTCCCAGTGGCTCGGGGCTGGCCGTTTCGGAGACGGCCCGGGTAGCCGCCCGCAGCTGCAGGATGGCGTCGCGGACCTCCTTGCGGGCAAAGAACCGTTCACCGCCGCGCAACTGGTAGCCGATACCGGCCGAGGCCAGTGCCTGCTCATAGGCCTCGGACTGCCCGTTGGTGCGGAACAGCACGGCGACCTGGCTGGCCGGAGTGCCGGCGTCAAGGAGTTCACGGACCTTCACGGCGACGGTTGCGGCTTCGGCTTCGTCATCGGAACACTCGGTGAATTGCGGCACCGGTCCGGTCGGGCGCTGCGCCACGAGTTGCAGAGGCGTGGCCCAGGCAGCGTCGGCGGCTGGCCCGGCGCTTCGCCGGCCGGCCAACAACTCATTGGCGAGCCGTACCACCTGCGGGGTGGAGCGGTAGTCGCGGATCAGCTTGACCACTGCGGCCTGAGGGTACTGGGCCTTAAAACCAAGCAGCTGCTTCGGCGAGGCGCCCGTGAAGGAGTAGATGGTCTGGCTGGCGTCCCCGACGACGCAGAGCTCGTCCCGGCCGCCAAGCCACAACTCCAGCAGCCGCTGCTGCAGCGGCGAAACATCCTGGTACTCGTCAACAACGAAGTGGCGGTACTGCTCCCGGACGGTGGCTGCGACTTTCGGGTCCTCCTGCAGGATGCCCACAGTGATCAACAGGACGTCCTCAAAGTCGATTACGTTCCGGTCCGTTTTGACGTCCTCGTAGGACTGAAAGACACGGGCGACGGCGGTCAGGTCAAAGCCGCCCGGGGCGCCGCGGCCTTGGGCTTTCTCCAGGTAGTTGGCGGGCGTCAGCATGGAGACCTTGGCCCACTCGATTTCCGAGGCCAAATCGCGGATGGACGCGCGGTCGGTGCTGAGCCGCAACCGCCGTGCCGCTTCGGCAATCATCTGGGCCTTGTGGTCCAGCAGGTTTGGCAGGACGCCGCCAACGGCCTGGGGCCAGAAGAACTGGAGTTGGCGCAGCGCGGCGGCGTGGAACGTGCGGGCCTGAACGTTCCCGACACCGAGGTCCCGGAGTCGGCTGCGCATTTCCGCCGCGGCCCGCGAGGTGAAGGTGACAGCCAGCAGCCGCTGCGGGTTGTAGACGCCGGAGTGCACCCCGTAGGCGATTCGGTGGGTGATGGCGCGGGTCTTGCCGGTGCCTGCCCCGGCGAGGACGCACATGGGGCCCTGCAGGGTACTGGCAACTTCCCGCTGTTCAGCGTCCAGGCCGCCGAGGATGCGTTCCTCAAGGGAACGGTTGTCCGGCGCCGGAGGCTCGGCATCCGGGCGGTCGTCTGGCCGAACTGCCGGGAAGTCACTGGACTGGAAGAGATCTTTGTTCACTGTTGCTGCTCAGTCGTTTGAGGGTGTGCGGTGGATACGCGGCGGGACCCTCAGCGCGGGGATGCCGGTGCAGGTGGTCAGGAGGGGCTCCTCATACGTTGTCCGCACGGTCCTGGATGAGCCCGCCGTACCAGTGTTCGATCAGGGCACGGGCGATGGACAATCTGCTGGAGATGACGATCTCTCCGCTGAGTACTGCCGCTTGCAGTTCGCTTCGGCTGAACCAGCGTGCCCGGGTCACTTCGACGCCGTCGGGTGTGGCTTCTGCGTCCGCGGTGGTGGCCGTGAAACCGAGCATCAGCGAGGCCGGGAAGGGCCACGACTGGGAACCGAGGTACTGGCAGGCGGAGACCCGCACGCCCACTTCCTCACCGATCTCGCGCACTACTGCCTGCTCCAGCGACTCCCCCGGTTCGACGAAGCCGGCCAGGGTGGAATAGTTCTTCGCATCGAGCGGGCCGCCGCCGCCGAGCAGCAGCCGGCCGTCCGGACCCACCACTGTGACGATGATGGCCGGATCGGTGCGCGGATAGTGTTCCGATCCGTCGGCGGGACAACGGCGGACCCAGCCTCCGCTCTCCGTCGTTGTAGCGGTGCCGCAGCGCGGGCAGTGGGTATGTGTGGCATGCCAGTTGGCGATGGCGCTGGCTTCGATGAAGAGGGCGGTGTCCGCGGGGTTCAGGGCGGCGGCCACTTCGCGGAATCCCGCCCACTGCGCACCCCGGGGGATGCCGGCGATGTGGGCTTCGAATTCCTCGGCCTGAACCTCGAACTGCTGCGGCAGGATAAAGAGGACCAACTGGGTGCCCGCCGCAAGGTCCGATCCGGGCAGTGCCGTTCCCAGGTAAATCAGCTGCTCCGGGGCGTACGCCGTGTCCTTCAGGTGGCGGGCAAGTTCTGCCGCGTCCAGCAGCACCAGGCTGCTGCCGTCGATGAGGGCCTGCCGGCCGGAGAGCACCATGGCCCGGGCGCCGCCGCCAGCGATGAGCTCCTCGAGCATTCCCGGCTTCAGCCGTGCTGCGGAACCGCGGTCAATCAGCGCCGGGCGGACCGGAAGAATTGCGTCGTGAAGCAGGTTGGCGGCCAAGGCTGCAGGCGGGGAGGCTGAGGCGGCGTCGCGGGGGTGGTTCTCTGGTGCCGGATTCTCCGCAAGACTCATGTACCTACCGTACTGACTCCCGCTGACAATTGACATTTGTTCGCCCCGTATGTGGGCAGCCGCACGTGTCCAGCCACACGCGGAGACGCACGCGGCACCGCGGCACCGCGGCACCACACCGCAAATTATTCCCGATCTTTCAGACTCGCCGTGCTGCATCGCCGTCTTGGGCGCCGCTCAATCTACCGTGGGAGCGTGAGAAGAAAACCAATCGAACTGGCAGCTGTGGCAACCGCGGCAGTGCCCGGGCTGACACCGACCGCCGTCAGCTCTGCGCCCGACGATCCGGCAGACTTCGATTCGGCACTCCTGCTGGATTCCGAGGGCAAGCGCTGGCGCGTCCGCTCGCCGCGCCATGCCGAGGCCAGCGCCCGCCTGGAAACTGAATTCCTGATACTGCGCGCTTTCACCCCCGGCGTCCGGGCAGAGCTTCCTTTCCTGATGCCAACCGTCGCCGGGACCGTCCGACAGGGACCGCTGAGCACGTTCGTGTATTCCCATTTGGCCGGATCCACCCGATCAGTCGAGGAACTCGGCGCCGCATCATCGGCCGTGGCCCGCGAAATCGGGGCGGCCCTCGCCGCCATCCACGACTTGCCCCACTCACTGGTCAGCAACGCCGACCTGCCAAGCTACACCCCGAACGAGTTCCGTCAGCGCCGCCTCAACGAACTGGACCAGGCCGCGACCACCGGCATGATTCCCGCGCTGCTGCTGCGACGCTGGGAACACGCCCTGGAAGACGTGTCCCTGTGGCGCTTCAATCCGTGTGTGGTCCACGGCGACCTGCACGAGGACAACCTGCTGGTGGACGGCGACCGTGTGACCGCCGTGACCGGTTGGACAGACTTGCGGATCGGCGACCCGGCCGATGACATGGCCTGGCTGGTCGCGTCCAACGACCATGAATTTGTGGAATCCGTACTAACCCACTACACCTCTTCCCGGCGCGACGTACCGGACGCGCACCTGCTGCGGCGAGCGGCGCTGTCCGCCGAATTCGCCCTGGCGCAGTACCTCGTTAAGGGCATCGCCGCCGCAAACCAGGACATGATCGACGAGGCGGAATCCATGCTCACCGCACTCGCCGAGGACGTCGCGGAACACGGCGGGCAGCCGATCAGCGTTGAACCGCTCCCCCAGCCCGTACCGGCCCCGGAACCGGATTCAAGGCTTGCCGCTGTTCCGGCGGGCAGCGCCGCACCCGCCGTCCTGGTCACACCGATCCCCCTCGGAACCGCCGGTGCGGACGATGCAGCGAACGACAGTGCCGCGGACGTCGACCGGCCCGCTGGCACCGCAGGAGCCAGCGTCTCCGTCACTGCAATCCCCGACGAACCGGCCCCCGCGGGCGCAATCGAGGACTCCTCAACCCAGTCGATCGCCGTCGTGGGCGGGGACAAAACCGCCCCCGCCGACGAAGCCGCCCCGGTGACGGAGGCGGCGAACCCGGCCGACGACACCTCCACGACCTCGCTCGCGATCGTCGAGCCGAAGACCCGCTAGCCGGTTCCGAGGGCAGCGGCGACGATTTGTTCGAGCCGTTCGGCCGAACCCAGATCGTGCGGCCTGACTACTGCGTCGTCGGCCACGTAGTAGAACGCCGCCCGAACCTGGTCCAGCGGGACTTCTTTGAGCCGGGCCCAGGCCAGCCGGTAGACGGCCAGCTGGACAGATTTGGTCTTCAACTGGACGGCCGACGGCCGGCGGCCGGTCTTCCAGTCCACCAGATCCCACCCGCCGTCGGAGTCCCGGAAGACCGCATCGATCCGGCCCCGGACCACCACATCACCGACCCGGGTCTCCACCGGAACCTCCACGTACGCCGGGGCGCGATCGGCCCACTCGGACTGGCGGAACGTCTCGACCATACTGTCCAGCCCGTAGGCTGCATCGATGTGGCCATCGGAACCGGCAGCTTCCTCCAGGTCCAGCATGCCGGCTGCGCCGAAGTACTCTTCGACCCAGGCGTGGAATGCGGTGCCCTTGCGGGCCGACATACCCGGCTCCCGCGGTACCGGGCGGCGCAGCCTCGCGACGACGGAGCCTGCGTCGTCCTCGAGATCCACCAGGGTGGACGCGGAGATGTGCCCCGGCAGGTGAACGTCCTGCACCGTGCTCCGACGGGAACGGCGCTCCAGCAGGGTCGCTGCCTCGTCCGCCCACCCGGCCGCGGGGCCACGCAGCTGCCGGCGTGTGTCTGCTCCGGCGACACCGGCGTCGGCATCCGGCCCGGCATCCGGCGGCACTTTCGGACCCATGGATCCCAACACCCGCCCGGCAGCGGACTCCATGGCCGTCCGCCGGCCGGGAATGAGGCGCAGCCGGGCGCCGCTGCGAGGATCAACGGGCCCCTCCAGCGGATCATACGGCCACCCCGCGACCTCCAGTTCCGAGGTCAACGGACTCTCCTGCGGCAATGATTCCTCGCTGACGGACAACGGGTGGATCACGGCGGCGCCGCCGGCGGCGAGCACCTCAAGTTCGGCCAGGAACGGCGACATGTCCGCCATCCCGGCCCGCGAGCCGACCCAGGCGGCGCTGGAAACCCAGAGCACATGTTTGGCGCGTGTGTAGGCCACATACGCGAGCCGACGTTCCTCGGCCTCGCCGTGAACCTGCACGGCGGACTTGAAGTCCTTTTCGGCGTCGAGCCAGCCTTTTTGGTCAGGGTGGTCGAGGTCCCATTGCGGAAGGTCCGAGCGGTCCCCGCGCAGCGGCCAGGGCAGTGCGGCGCTGCCGCTGCTCCAGCGCGAGTCCCGGCTGCTCGGGAAGGCCCCGGCATTGAGCCCGGGCACAAATACCACATCCCATTCCAGGCCTTTGGAAGCGTGTACCGTCAGTAGCTGCACGGCTTCATGGTTCACTTCGGGCGCCGCGGCATCCAGGCCATTCTCTTCGGCGGCCGCGGCCTCCAACCAGGCCAGGAACGCCAGCACATCCACCCGCTGGGACGTGTGCAGGAAGCCGGCAGCAGCGTCCTGGAAGGCGTCCAGGTTGCGGCGGGCCTGGTGAATGCTGATCCCCGGCCGTGCGGCGACCTCGATGTCCAGGAGCATCGCCCGCTCCACCTCACCAAGCAGGGTGGTCAGGTCGTCACCCATATAGCCGCGCAACTGCCGGAGCTCCGCCGAAAGCCGGAGGAGACGCTCCAGCGCCTCGGCACCGAGCTGGCGGCCGTGCACGGAGGTCCAGCCCGCACGCGGGAGCCAGTCGAGTGCCTCGATCAGGCTCGCGGCGTCCGTGAGGTCGCCCTCGATCACCACCGCCTCCGCGCCGTCGTCAACGGTAACGTCGTCGTCAGCGGCGCCGGGGCGGCCGCGGCGCCGGGCCAGGAAGCTGGACCAGTCGCGCAGGGCCATCAGGTCCGCGGGCCCGATCCGCCAGCGTGCCCCGGCCAGCAGGCGCATCAGCGAATCGGACCGTCCGGGGTCGGCCAGTACCCGGAGGGTCGCAACCAGGTCCACGATTTCGGGGGTGTCCAGCAGACCGCCGAGCCCGACGATTTCATAGGGGATCCCGCGCACTTCGAATTCGCGGCGAATGCATTCCATCTGGGCGCGCCGGCGGCACAGAACCGCCATGGCGGGCGGTTCAGGCTCCCCTGCCGTCCCGCTGAAGTCTGTCACCCTGAATTTCAACACGTCGCCCGCGATCGCCGCGGCCTCATCCTCATCGGTGCCAAACCGGCCCATCACCACGCGGCCCTGGACCGCGGCGGGGCTGGGCTGCAGCGGCGGCACCTCGACACCCCCGGCCTTGTCCCGTTCACCGGCCGGGCCGGTCCGGGCCGCGGCGGCGCTGAGCGGCGCGGAAATGACGTTGGCGGCCGAGAGGATGGTCCGGCCGTTGCGCCATGCCGTGGTGAGGTAGGACGTCGGCGCGAGGGCAAAGCCCGCCGTGCTGTCTGCCGCGTCGGCACCGGTACCGACGCCGGCTGGTCTTTCGCCGGCTCCGAGCCGCGCCGGGAATTCGCGGACGAAATGAAAGAGCTGGCCGGCGGAGGCTCCGCGGAAGCCGTAGATCGACTGATTGGGATCGCCCACCGCGGTGACCGCATGGCCGTCGCTGAACAACCGGGAGAAAAGGACAAGCTGGGCGTGTGAGGTGTCCTGGAATTCGTCGAGCAGCACCACCTTATAGCGCTGGCGTTCGGTTTCCGCGGCGAGCGGAATCTCGTTGGCCACACGGGCGGCGAGGGCCACGAGGTCCCCGAAGTCGAGGGCACCGCGGGCACGCTTGGCGTCCGTATAGCGCCCCACCATGTCCGCGACGCTGGCCCGGGTGCGCAGCAGTCCGCTGAGCTCGGCGACGGCCTGGCTGGGATTCTTTGTGGCGGTTGCGAGGTAGGGCAGCTGCTCAAACTCGGCCACCCGCTCCAGCAGCCAGCGGCGGACGCCGGCGGGTTCCTGGAGATGCTCAGCGCACTCGCCCGCCAGTTGGATGACTGCCTTGACCAGGGTGGATTTTGCGGATCGGAAGTGTTCGTAGTCGCCGTCGTAGGCTTCCACGACTTCGCTGGCGAGCTGGAAGGCCTGGGCGCCGCCGAGGAGCACAACGTCGCGTTCGACGCCGAGCCGCAGCCCGTAGTCCGACACAATGCCGCTGGCGTAGGAGTGGTAGGTGGAGACCTTGGGTTCAAGTGCATCGGTACTGAGCAGCCCGGCGGGGAACACCTGATTCTGCGTGTCGGACGCGGCGATACGCTGCAGCGCCGCCAGCTTGGCGCGGATCCGGCTGGCCAGTTCGCCGGCCGCCTTGCGCGTAAAGGTTACGCCGAGGACTTCCTCCGGACGGACCCAGCCGTTGGCGACAAGCCACACCACGCGGTCTGCCATCGTGGCGGTCTTGCCCGAACCGGCGCCGGCAATAACGAGCCGCGGCGACAGGGGTGAGGAAATGATCTGCGACTGTTCGGCTGTAGGGCTGTTGGTCTCCCCCAGCAGGGCCGAGAGCTCCGCCGGGGTGAACCTGGGGACTGGAAGTGCTGCCGGTGCAACGGCGGAACGGGCAGTTTCGGTGCTCATTCGGTAACCTGCTTTCCCCGCAGGCACAGCGGGCAGACTTCGGGAAGGCGGCAGCCGTGGCCACCGTGGCCACTTTTGGACGGATCATGGCGGGCCTCGAAAGCGCTCCCGGACATCACCCGGGCAGCGTCGCCGACCATGTCCAGTGCCCAGTTTTCCGCGGGGTCCAGCGCTGCCTGGGACTGGATGCCAGGGCTTTTGGTGCCGGTTCCCAGCTGGGCCAGGACGGCACCGCCGGGCAGCGGGGGCGGGCCGTCGTCGGAACCGGCGAAACCTCCGGCCAGCACCGCAGCCTGGTACGCTCCCAGCTGCGGATGCCGCGCCAGCTCGGCTTTGCCCGGCTGCCGTTTGCCGGTCTTGAGGTCCACCACAACGAGCCGGCCCTCGGCGTCGATCTCCAGCCGGTCGACCTGGCCGCGCAGCACGGCCGGGCGGGCAGGCCAAGGGCCCCCGTCGGCGCCCGCGTCAGCGCCGGCCGTTCCGTTCCCGGCCCCAAGGTCCGGGAGCTTGACTTCGAAGTCCAGCTCGACGCCGACCAGGGACCGTCCCTCGCTGCGCATCACCAGCACGTACTGGGCAAGTTTACGAACCATCGTTTCGGCGCGCTGGAAGTCCAGTTTGCCTTCCCAGTTGTCCTTCATCCCCAACGCCGGCCAGCGGCGGATGAGCTCAGCCACGTATTCACCGCCCGAAGCATCGGGCAGGTCCTGCGCGATGGCGTGGACCAGGGTGCCCAGGCTGCGGGCAAAGTCGGTGGCGGCTTCGCCACCGGCAGCCTGGACGAACCAGTCCAGCGGCGACTTCTGCACCGTCTCCACCTTCGAAGGCGAGACGTAGACAGTGCCGCCTGGGGGAACAACGGGATCGTCCGTGGACAGCGGGGCCAGCCCCCACCAGCTCGCGGGATGCGCGCCGGGTACGGCGGGCTCAGCCGCGGCCAATGTGCCAAGAACGTCGGAGGCTTCCAGGGCTTCCGGAGTTCCGGCGTCGAGCTGGGCGTACTGGCGCAGCTCGGCGACGAGGGCGCGCAGGGTAAGAGGGCGCTCAACCTGGGTGAAAGCGCGCCGGTCCTGGCCGGGGCGGAGCGGCACCACGTAGTCCAGGAACGACGACGGCTGTTCATCCTCGGAAGACACGGCCGTGCAGATCAGTTGCTCCGTGGCCCGCGACACAGCAGTGGAGAAGCTGCGCAGCTCGTCGTAGCGGATTTCGCGCAGCCTGCTGAGGGGATCCAGTTGCAGGGCGTATTCCACGCCGTGCTCGACGGCGTCCGCGAAGAGTGTGCTGCCGAGCAGTTCGCCGCGGAGCCTGGTGTTTGGCCATACGCCTTCCTGCAGGCCGGGGACGATGACGACGGGCCATTCCCGGCCGGCAGCGCTGGCCGGGGTCATAAGTTCAACGGCGTCCTCCAGCTGGGCCCGTGCCGCGAGGGTGTCCATCGGGAGTTCCTGGCTGAGCAGGTACTCGAGGAACTGCTCGGGTCCGGACCCGGGCAGCTGGTCCACAAAGCGCTCCGCCGTGTGGAAAAGGGCCATCATGGCATCGAGGTCCCGGTCAGCACGGGCACCCGCCGATCCGCCGGCCAGCGCCGCCTCGGTCCAACGCGCGGCAAGACCGGTGGAGTTCCAGAGTGCCCAGAGCACCGTTTCGGCGTTGCCGCCCGGAGCCTGGGCGGCAACCCGGCCAGCCTGGATCATCCGTGCAATCCGTCGTGCAGAGGTGCCCTCAATGCCGAGGGTCCCGAGCGCGCCCGGTTCCAGCAGGGCCTCGACGAGGAGCACATCGCTGGTGCGGCCGCCGCCGCCCAGGAGCTCCTCCCGGCGCAGGGACTGGCGGAGGCGCCGCAGCTCGATCGCGGTGGCCCCGCCGATCCGCGAGGTCAGCAGCGCCACTGCCGCTTCGGGGCTGAGTGCGGCAGGGTCCAACACAACGGCATAGGCATTGAGCAGGGGCCGGACGGCGACTTCGTCGCGGACAGCGGATTCCGCCACCGGGATCCGGACCGGGATCCCCTGACCCGCGAGGTAGCGCTGCAGCTGGCTGAGCTGGCCGCCGTTGCGCACGACCACGGCGATGTCACCGAGGTCGCGGCCGTCGGTGAGCTGGGCTTCCAGGATCCGTTGTGCCACGTAGCGCAGTTCGTGCACCGGCGACGGCAGCAGGTGCGCTTCAACGGCTCCGGCGGCGGTTCCCGGGTCCGGATCCGGTGCGGGCGGCTGCTCGAGCTGGCGAGCGGACTGCCCGCCGGCCCTGCTGGAGATCCGTCCGGCAACCGAAAGCCAGGCCTCAGCAACCGCCGGGCTGTGGCGGTGTGCGGTCCGGAGCGGCCGTTCGATCACAACACCGTCGACGGGGGCCAGCAACCAGGGGAGCTCCGCGACAAGGTCCGGGCGGGCGCCGCGAAAACCCTGGACTACGGTGTCCGGCGATGCGGTAATGAGCGCTTCCTTGCCGGCGGCGATGTCCGCGAGCAGCTCGAATACGGCGGGGTTGGCTTCCTGCATGTCGTCCACCAGGATCAGCTGGAGCCGGTCGCGTTCAGCGGCCAGAAAGTCCGGCTCGTCCTGGAAGATCTGCCGGGCCGCGGTGATGATGCCGGCCGGGTCGAAGGATTCCGGCATCCGCAGGTCCAGGACGTCGCGGTACTCCGCATAGAGTCCGGCTGCGGCAACCCAGTCCGGCCGGTGGCAACGTCGCGCCAGGACCACAAGGTCCTCGGCCGTCCGGCCGGATTCGATGATCCGGTCAAAGAGCTGGCGGACTTCCTGGCGGAAGCCCCGCGTCAGCAGTGCGGCCGCCAGGTCCTCGGGCCAGGGCAGCTCAAGTCCGGGCTCCGCGTGGCCCTCCAGCAGTTCCTTGATGATCAGGTCCTGTTCCGGGCCGGAGAGGAGTTTCGGCGGACGCGGCAGCGGCAGGATCCCTTCCGCTTTGGCGCGCCGGATCAGATCGAAGGCGTATGAAGCCCAGGTGCGTGCCGGCGTCGTACTTAAACTGCGGTCCAGCCGGGCCGTAAAGCGGTCCCTGAGCGAATCGGCGGCAAGGCGTCCGGGGGCGAGGATGAGGATCCGTTCCGGATCGAGTCCATCGCGCCGGGCCCGCCGGACGGCGGCCTCAACGAGCACAGTGGACTTGCCGGTTCCCGGCGCTCCCGGGATCAGAACGGGGCCGGAGCCGTGTGGGACGTCGACGGCGGCGAGCTGGTCTGCCGACAACACAGGCACAGCGTTGTGCAGTTTTTTTGGCGGCAGCAGTCGGAGCGCGGAACCGGAGCCGCCCGGCCTGGCAGCTCGGCGCGTCCCGGCTTCGGACCCTCCTGGTGCCTGAGCCAGGGAAGCCGGTGGAGATGTTGCGGGCCGTGTGACGGGCGGGCGGGACTCGGCGTTCTTGCTGGGGTTGCTCACACAGTCATTTCATCATCAGGGACCGACAGTTTGCGCAAGGATCGTTCCAGCCGCTCTGCGGCGGCGTCGATGGCGTCGAAATCACTGCCCGTCGGCGCCCAGCGGGCAGCCATCAGGTCCACCCGGAAACGCCCCTCACCGGAGTGCAGGTACTTTTTGTACTCGCCCAGCAGCGGGGTGCCTTCCCGGAGGTACCGGGCAAGGGCCTCGCGTTCGTGTCCGGGAGGCGCCTCGCCGCTGGACTTCAGGACCCGCCACCAGGGAACCGCGCTGCCGTGGTGGCTCATCACGGCGCCAATCTGGCGGGGGCCGCCGGAACCGAGGAGTTCCGCGATGTCGCCGTAGGCCACCGCGGCGCCTGCGGGGATCAGCGCCACCACATCCAGCACCGCCTCCACATACTCCGCTTTCATCACTCCAGCCTAGCGGCGCGGCAGTCCCGACAGTCCTCCCCACCCCAACCCGCCCCACCCCAACCCGCCCCGCCAGCCGGACGGCTGCGGTAGGCACCGCCGACGCCGTGCCGGGCACAAACGCTGGCGCGTTCCTGTCGGTGGCAGCAGGTAGCGTTGATGCATGAGCACTTGGAACACCCTCCCCCGCGCGGCCTTCGACCTCGAAACCACAGGTCGGAACTCGCGCTCCGCACGGATCGTCACGGCATCCATCACTGTGGTGGACAACGACGGCGGGATCATCAACGAGCACGAGTGGCTCGCCGATCCGGGAGTCGAGATCCCGACCGAGGCCAGTGACATCCATGGCGTCACGACAGAACGGGCCCGCAGCGAGGGCCGCCCTGCCGCCGAAGTGACGCGGGAGGTTGCCGCAGCGCTTCAAGAGCTCTTCGACCGGGGAGTGCCGGTCATCGCCTTCAACGCCAGCTACGACTTCACCGTGCTCGCCGCCGAATCGGCCCGCTACGGTGTCCCGCAGTTGAGCCGTTTTCCCGTCCTGGATCCGTACATCATGAACAAGCAGGTCGACCGGTACCGCAAAGGCAAGCGCACGCTGACAGCCCTTTGCGAGGAGTACGGGGTGAACCTGGACAATGCCCACACCTCAGCGGCGGACGCCCTCGCCACCCTCCGTATGCTCGACGCCATGGCAGGGAAGTTCCCGAAGCTCCGGATGCCGGCCAGCCACCTGCACCAGCTCCAGATCGAGTGGGCCTCGGCCCAGGCGTCGGATTTTCAGACCTACCTGCGCAAAACCAAACCCGCCGCCGTGATCGAGGGCGACTGGCCGGTGCTGCCGCCGGAAGACGCCAGCCGCGGGGATTTCTAGGACAAAGAGCACGTCACGCGCCGAAACACTGACGGGCATGGCGGCACGCTATAGCCCTCAACGCCCCGAAAACCGGCCAAGTGCGACGGAAATCACAGCCCTTGCGGCGCCGGGCGGGACCGGGCCTGCACGTCATTCGTTCCGTCGCACCCTGCCCGGACGGCTCAGATACCGTGGCACTACTAAGGCGCATGAACTTAATTCGGCATCGAAGGGAGATCGAGAGCATAAATTCGCTTTGAATTCGCCTTCGGGTCAGGTGTCACACTTATATTTTGCGGCTTGCTGTCCCCGGTCCGTCCGCGCCCTGCGCCCGGGCGCGGCGTTGCCCCCGCGGACCACACACTCCTGACGAAAGCGATTGCATGATGAAAACCAAAGCCATGAAGTGGCTGACTACTGTTCCTGTGGCGATCGCTGTGGCTGTGTCCCTGGCGGCCTGCGGCGGCGGATCAGCGCAACCGTCCGGCTCACCCACTGACGCACTCGCCGGCAGCGACCAGACTTCGCTGGACAAGTACACGACCGCTGACATCACTCCCCTGGACACGATCGACAAGACGAAACTTGGCTTGATCACCGAGGGCACCTTGCGGGTCGGCACCCTCTCGGATGCGCCGCCGAACATCTTCATCGATCCCTCCGGTAAGTTCACCGGCTACGACAACGAGCTGATGCGTGCGATCGGCGACAAGCTGGGCCTCAAGGTCGAATTCGCTTCAACCGACTTCTCCGCGTTGCTCTCACAAGTCAACAACAAACAGTTCGACGCCGGATCATCCTCGATTTCCACGACCGACAAGCGCCGCGAAACGGTTGGCTTCACCAATGGCTACGACTTCGGCTACATGGCTGTCGTGACAAAGGACAACGCCCAGGTCAAGTCCTTCGATGACCTTAAGGCCGGCGTACGCGTCGGCGTCGTCCAGGGCACCGTGCAGGATGACTACGTCACCAATACGCTTAAACTTGAGCCTGTCCGCTTCCCTGACTACAACACGGTCTACGCCAGCGTGAAGAACGGCCAGGTGGACGCGTGGGTGGCCCCGTCCCAGCAGGCAACAGGCCAGGTCAAGGAAGGCGACAAGACCAAAATCGCCGAGAAGGTCGTAAATACCCAGAACTTCACGGCCTACGCCGTGAACAAGGACAACAAGGCCCTTATCGAGGCGCTGAACGCCGGCCTGGATGCAGTGATCGCCGACGGCACGTGGACCAAGCTGACGTCCGAGTGGTACACGGACCGTCCCACCGTGGCGGAGCAGACCCCGCAGGGCTGGAAGCCGGGCAGCAAGGCCGTCCAGATTCCGGCAAAGTAGCCCGGGCCGTCTATGAACCTCCTGGATATCCTCAAACAACTTGGCGACACCTTCCTCGACTGGAAGGCGATGGGCGAAGTCATCCCCATGATGTTCGCGGTCGGCTTGCCGAATACGATCGTCCTGGCAATCACTTCCGGCATCATCGGAACGCTGCTCGGGATGGTGCTTGCCCTGATGGGTATCTCCAGGAACGCTGCGGTGCGCTGGATCGCGCGTGTCTACACCGACATCCTGCGTGGGCTGCCGCCGGTGCTGACGATCCTCGTGATCGGTTTCGGCTTCGGTCCGATCATTCGGCAACTGACCGGATCGACGAGCCCGTACCCGATGGCGGTGGCGGCACTGTCGCTGATGTCGGCAGCTTACATCGGTGAGATTTTCCGCTCCGGCATCCAGAGCGTGGACAAGGGACAGCTCGAAGCCACCCGCGCCCTGGGATTCGGCTATGGCCCCTCGATGCGGCTGGTGGTTGTGCCCCAGGGCATCCGGCGGGTTCTGCCCGCACTGGTTAACCAGTTCATCGCCCTGATCAAGGAGTCCTCGCTGGTTTTCCTCTTGGGCCTGCTGGCCTCGGAACGGGAAATCTTCCAGATCGGCAAGGATGCGGCGTCGACCAGCGGGAACCTGTCCCCGTATGTTGCCGCGGCGGTCTTCTACCTGGCCCTGACGGTTCCATTAACACACTTCGTGAACTGGATTGATGGCCGCCTGCGTTCGGGCCGGCCGGAAAAAAAGGAACCCGATGACGCGGCCGCCAAGGTCGGAAAGGGGGCCCCGGCATGAGCGAGTTTGCTTCCGGGTCGCTGACAGCAAAAAACATCCACCTGTCGTTCGGGGCGAACCACGTCCTCCGCGGCATCGACCTGCACGTTGGGCAGGGCACAACGGCTTCCGTTATCGGGCCGTCCGGCTCAGGTAAGTCAACGCTTCTGCGGGTTATGAACCGGCTGATCGAACCCGACCAGGGCGACATCCTCCTCGACGGGAAGTCCGTGCTTCAGGACAACCCCGACGAGCTGCGCCGGCGGATCGGTATGGTCTTCCAGCAATTCAATCTGTTCCCGCACAAGACCGTGGTGGAAAACGTCTCGCTGGCACTGCGCAAGCTCCGCGGAATGTCCAAGGAGCAGGCCCGCGAGGAGGCAGTTGCCCAGCTTGACCTCGTGGGGCTCAAGCACAAGGCGGATGCCCGCCCCGCCAATCTCTCCGGAGGTCAGCAGCAGCGGGTGGCGATAGCGCGGGCTTTGGCCATGAAACCCGAAGTGATGTTCTTCGACGAGGCTACGTCCGCGCTCGACCCGGAACTTGTCAAGGGTGTGCTGGCGCTGATGGCCGACCTCGCCAAGGGTGGTATGACCATGGTCGTGGTGACTCACGAGATGGGCTTCTCCCGGAACGTCTCGGACACCGTGACGTTTATGGACGGCGGCGTCGTCGTCGAGTCCGGGCCGCCGGAACAGATCTTCACCGATCCGCGCACGGAACGCCTGCAGGGATTCCTTTCGGACGTCCTCTAGAGCGCGGGACGGCCGCTTAAGCATGTGGGGCACCCGCCGCGGCGGGTGCCCCACAGCTGTTTAAGCTCGATACCGGATGGGCAGTACGGGCCGTGGGGCCCGCCGGAGCTACGCCTTCGCGGCCGCCGCTGCCTTGGCGGCGGCCGGCAGGGCATCGAAGATCCGGTTCATCGCGGCGTCGTCGTGCGCGGCGGAGAGGAACCAGGCCTCGAAGACCGACGGCGGGAGGTAAACCCCGGCGTCGAGCATGGAGTGGAAGAACGGCGCGTAGCGGAACACTTCCTGGCCCTGGGCGTCGTCGTAGTTGTGTACGCCGCGCGCCGAGGTGCCAAACGCCACCGAGAACAGGTTCCCGGCTCGCTGGATCGAATGGTCCACCCCTGCCGCGCCCAGTGCCGAGGACAGTGCCGCGGAGAGCTCCAGCGAGCGGGCGTCCACAAAGGAGTAGACTCCGGCGTTGGCGTGGGTGAGGGTGGCGACGCCGGCGGCCATGGCCACCGGGTTTCCGGAGAGCGTGCCGGCCTGGTAGACGGGGCCCAACGGCGCCAGGTAGTCCATGACCTCTGCGCGGCCGGCGAGGGCCGCGGCCGGCATTCCGCCGCCGATGACCTTGCCGAACGTCAGCAGGTCCGGGGTCCAGGGCTGGGCCGCGCCGGCGGCACCGCCAGTGAGGCCCCAGTAGCCCGAGTAGCCGGTCCGGAATCCAGTCAGGACTTCATCGAGGATCAGCAAGGCGCCGTGCTCGCCGGTGATGCGCGACAGGCCGGCATTAAACCCCTCACCCGGGGTGACGACGCCCATGTTGGCCGGCGCCGCCTCCGTGATGACGGCGGCGATGTTGGGTCCGTGCTGGGCGAAGGCGGCCTCGACGGCGGCGAGGTCGTTGTAGGGCAGGACGAGGGTTTCGGCTGCGGTGGCGGCCGTGACGCCGGCCGAACCCGGCAGCGCGAGAGTCGCCAGGCCCGAGCCGGCCGCAGCGAGGAGCCCGTCGAGGTGTCCGTGGTAGCAGCCGGCGAACTTGATGATGAGGTTCCGGCCGGTGAAGCCGCGGGCCAGCCGGACGGCGGTCATGGTGGCCTCGGTGCCGGTGGAGACCATCCGGACCCGCTCGGCGGCAGGAACACGTTCCTGCACGATAGCCGCGAGATTGGCCTCATCCGGCGTCGAGGCGCCAAAGGACAGCCCCCGGTCGACGGCGGCATGCACCGCGGCGAGGACCTCCGGGTGTGCATGACCCAACAGTGCCGGGCCCCAGGAGCAGACCAGGTCCACGTATTCTGCGCCATCGGCATCTGTCAGATAGGGGCCCTTGGCGGAGACCATAAACCGCGGTGTGCCGCCGACGGAGCCGAACGCACGGACTGGCGAGTTAACACCGCCCGGCATCAGCTGGCGGGCGCGGTCGAAGAGTGCCTCGTTGCGAGGGTGGCTGGAAGTCATGGTTCCTATTCTTTCAGTTCTGCGGTGAAGACCCGGCCAGCAACGAGGCAACCCGGGGTGCCACCTCGGTGCCGAACAGCTCGATCGAGCGCATCATCGCCGTGTGCGGCAGGGTGCCGTTGCTGTATTTGAGGTCGAAGCGGTCCACGCCGAGGTTGTGCTTGAGCAGGCCGATCTTGGCCGCGACGGTGTCCGGCGAGCCGACGTAGAGGGCGCCCTCTTGGGTACACATCGCGTCAAACTCGGCGCGATTGCCGGGACCCCAGCCGCGCTCGGCACCGATCAGGTTGCGCTGGCCGAGCCAGTGCGGGAAGAACTCCTCCCGTGCTTCCTCGTCGGTGGCAGCAATGTGGCCGGGCGAATGGGTGGCTATCTGCTGCATCGGGTGGCCGTATTTGGCCATCGCATCGCGGTACAGATTCGCCAGCGGGGCGAAGGACCGCGGCTCTCCGCCGATGATTGCGAAGATGATCGGGTACCCGTATTCGGCGCAGCGCAGCACCGATTCAGGGGTTCCGCCGACGCCGATCCAGGCCGGCAGCAGGTGGTGTTCCAGCGGCGGGTAGGCACTCAGACCGCTGATGGACGGCCTGGTGCGTCCCTCCCAGTGGATGGGCTGCTGGGCGCGGGCTTTGTCGAAGAGCTCCAGCTTCTCCTCGAACAGGACCTCGTAATCGGCGAGGTTGAGTCCGAAGAGCGGGAAGGACTCCACAAAGGAGCCGCGGCCCAGCATCACCTCGGCCCGGCCGTTGGAGATGGCGTCCACGGTGGAGAAGCGCTGGAAAACCCTGATGGGGTCATCGGAGCTCAACACGGTGACTGCGGAGCCGAGCCGGATGCTCCGGGTCCGGGCTGCCGCCGCGGCGAGGAACACTTCGGGGGCGGAGACGGCGAAGTCACGGCGGTGGTGCTCCCCTACGCCGAAGGCATGGAGCCCCACCTGGTCAGCGAGTTCGGCCTGCTCCAGCAGCTGGCGCAGTACCTGGGCGTGCGGGACGGGGTGTCCGTCGGGGAAGACCCCGATGTCGCCGAAGGTGTTCAGGCCCAGCAGGATGCGCCCCGGGCCCACCGGGGCGGTGGGGTTTGGCGCGGAAGCGGGATCGGACCCTGTCACGGGGCTCACCGGGACTCTTTCAGCCAGCCGGCAAGTTCGCTGGCCCAGTAGGTGAGGACGATGTTGGCGCCTGCCCGTTTGATGCCAAGTACCGATTCGGTGATGGCGGCCCGGCGGTCGATCCAGCCGTTGGCCGCGGCAGCTTCGATCATCGAGTACTCGCCGGAAATCTGGTAGGCCGCGACCGGCACCGGACTCATCGCGGCGACGTCGGCGAGGATATCGAGGTAGCTCATGGCTGGCTTGACCATCACCATGTCGGCGCCTTCTTCGAGGTCCAGTTCCACTTCGAGGACCGCTTCGCGGCGGTTCGCGGCGTCCATCTGGTAGGTCCGCCGGTCACCGGTGAGCTGGGAATCAACGGCCTCACGGAACGGACCGTAGAACGCCGAGGCGTATTTCGCGGCGTAGGCGACGACGGCGGTGGTGGTGTGGCCGGCTTCCTCGAGGGCTTGTCGGATGACTGCGATCTGGCCGTCCATCATCCCGGACGGGCCGAGCACGTGGGCGCCGGCCTCGGCCTGGGCCACGGCCATCCGGGCGTAGATCTCCAGCGTGGCGTCGTTGTCCACGTAACCGCTGGCGTCGAGGACTCCGCAGTGCCCGTGGTCGGTGAATTCGTCCAGGCAGACGTCGCTCATGATGACCAGCTCGTCGCCGACTTCGGCACGGACGTCCCGGATGGCCTTGTTAAGCACTCCGTCAGGGTCCAGGGCGGCGGTGCCGGTGGCGTCGCGGACGGCGGGGATTCCAAAGAGCATAATGCCACCAACGCCGAGCTCCACGGCCTCGCTGGCGGCGCGTTTGAGCGTCTCGGTGGTGTGCTGCTGGACGCCGGGCATCGAGGAAATCGGGTTCGGCTCGGTCAGCCCTTCGCGGATGAAGGCGGGCAGGACGAGTTCGGCGGCCGAGAGCCGGTGTTCGGCTGTCAGCCGGCGCAATGCAGGGGTGGTGCGGAGCCGGCGGGGGCGGTGGGTCGGGAAGCTCATATGGTGTCCTTTGCTGTGGGCTCTGCGGGCGGATGGTGTGGGGGCGATTCCTTGGCCAGCGCGCGAATAACGGCTGCCACCAGACCGGAGGCGGTGGGCTCCTCGGCCACGGCGGCGACGCTGAGGCCGAGTGACTGAGCCTGGGCGGCGGTCGAGCGTCCGATGGCCACGAACCGGCATGCGCCCAGCGGGGAAAGGTCCTCGTGGATGCGCCGGACGGCACTGGGGGAAGCAGCAACAACGGCGTCCAGCAGACCGGCGTCGATTTCGTTTTTCGCCTGCGCCGGGGTAAGGACAGCGGCTTCGGCGGGCCGGTCCGGGCCGGGGTCCGGGAGTGTTGCCGGCTGACAGAAGGCCAGGCTCCGGCGCGGGTCGGCCGGGTAGTCTACGGTGCGGTAGGCGGTCACGGCCTGGACGAAGGCGCCGCGGGCCGCCAGCCCGCGGCGGAGCCGGGGGTCCGCGATATCTGCCTGCGGCAGGAATACACTGCCCTGGTGTGCGGGCCAGATATCGAGAAGTCCCGCACCGGACTGCTGGCCGGCGGGTGCCAGGTCGACGGCGACTCCCCGGGTTTCGAGGTAGTGCCGGGTGGCGGGTCCGATCGTGGCGACCATGAGGCTGCCCGGAAGCCAGGCAGCGAGGTTGGTACCCCGTTCGGTGGCCTTGGCCTCGAGCGCCTGGACAGCTGTCACGCTGCTGACGACCAGCCAAGCGTACGCACCGGCACCGAGGGCGTCGAAGGCTACATCCAGGGAATGCTGGTCCCTGGCCAGCTCGAAATCGATCAGCGGAAGCAGCACGGGTTCGGCGCCGACGCCGCGCAGGGCACTGACCAGGCCCGCTGCCCGGTCCGGGCTGCGGGCGACGAGGATCCGGGCGCCGTCCGGCGCCTTGACGCCGCTGTGCCTTCCCATGACCTGGTGGAATTCTCGGCTCAGGACGCTGCCAGGTCCGCGATCTCGGCGGCACCGCGGGCCAACAGGACTTCCGCAAGCTCGATCCCCAGCAGGGTTGCACCCACCTCGGTGAGTCCGTCCGTGGCCTTTGAATCCCGGACCGAGGCCGTACCGTCGACGGCACAGACCACGGCTTCAAGGTGCAGCCGGCTACCCTTACGGACAGCATAGGCGCCCACCGGCGCAGCGCAGCCTGCTTCCAGCCGGGCCAGGAGGGCCCGCTCAGCCGTTACCGCAAGCCGGGTGTCAGGGTCGTCGAGGGCGGCGAGGGCCTGCGCCAGCACTCCCTGTGAGCCGTCGGTGGATCCCGCCTTGCGCGGAGCATCCGCGGAGCGGCATTCGATCGCGAGCGAACCCTGCCCGGCGGCGGGCAGCATAACAGCGGATTCGAGGTATTCGCTGACGGCGGCCAACCTGCCGAGGCGTTGCAGCCCGGCGGCCGCGAGCACAACGGCGTCGAGATCACAGCTTTTTCCTTCGACGACAGCGTCGGTGCTATTGCCCGGCAGGCCGGGGACACGGCCCAGCCGGGTGTCTACGTTTCCGCGGATATCCCGGATGTCCAGGTCCGGGCGGGCGGATCGCAACTGGGCCGCCCGCCGCGGGGAACCCGTACCCACTGCGGCGCCGGCCGGCAAATCGGCGAGCTTGAGTCCGTCGCGGGAGCAGAGCACGTCGCGGACATCGGCGCGTTTCGGCGTCGCCGCGAGCGTCAGCCCGAGTGCTGCCCCGGTGGGCAGGTCCTTGAGTGAGTGCACAGCGATGTCGCACTTGTCCTGCAGCAGGGCGTCGCGCAGGGCCGCGACGAAGACGCCGGTACCCCCCATCTGGGACAGCGATCCGGTGAGGACATCACCGTCGGTCCGGATGTGGATCAGTTCGATCGGGAAGCCGCCGACGGCGGTCAGCTGGTCCGCTGTCTGCTGGGTCTGCGTGAGCGCAAGCCTGCTGGCGCGGGTTCCGACCCTGACGCTCACGCCGTATCCTGTCCCGCCGCCGGAGCGGGGGTACCGGCGGGAGCCGCCGGGTAGGGGGCGTGGCCGGTGCCGATGGTGGTGTCCGCGCCCGAAATGGTGGGCTTTTCGCCGCGGAAGTTGGCGCAGCAGCCCGGGCGGCAAACGTCGTACCAGGGGCCGAGTTTGGTCAGGTGCGGGCGGTCGGCGATGTTGTTCGCTGCGGTCCGTTCGCTGATCAGGTCCACAAGTCCGCTGACGAACTTCCGGTGCGTCCCCGGTGTGGGGACGCGCGTCGCGGTGAGGCCCAGGGTGGCGCAGGTTTCCAGGGCCTCGGTGTCGAGGTCCCAGACAACTTCCATGTGGTCGCTGACGAAGCCGAGCGGAACGATCACAATGCCCTTGACGCCCTTCCCGGCGAGCTCTTCGATGGCGTCGTTAATGTCGGGTTCCAGCCAGGGCACGTGCGGGGCGCCGGAGCGCGACTGGTAGACGAGGGACCAGGGGGCGGTGTCACCGCTGCCTGCCTCGACCCGGCGGATGACTTCGGTGCCGGACGCCAGGTGCTGGGCGACGTAGGCCGAATCCTCCTCGAACTGTCGCGGTTCGGCGTCGGAGCGGCCCGCCGCCGCTGCGTCGCGGGTGGGGATGGAGTGGGTGGCGAACAGGATGTGGACCGGTGCGTCCGGGGTACCGGCCGCGGCCAGCCGGGCGCGGACGTCGGCCAGGCCGGCTGCGGTGCCTTCCACAAACGGCTCGACGAAGCCCGGGTGGTCGAAGTACTGCCGGACTTTGTCCACTTCAAGTTTGCCGTCGAGGCCGGTCTCGGTCAGTGCTATGCCAATGTCCTCGCGGTACTGCCGGCAGCTGGAGTAGCAGGAGTAGGCGCTTGTGGTGAGCATCAGGACCTTGCGGTGCCCGGCGTCGTAAATGTCCTGGAGGGTCTGCGGGACGTAGGGCGCCCAGTTGCGGTTGCCCCAGAACACCGGCAGTTCGATTCCCCGGGCGGCAAGTTCGGCTTCAATGCCGGCCTTGAGGTCTCGGTTCTGCTGGTTGATGGGGCTGATGCCGCCGTTGGCGCGGTAGTGGTGCGAGACTTCCTCGAGCCGTTCGTCCGGGATGCCGCGTCCCCGGGTGACGTTACGCAGGAACGGGAGGACGTCTTCCTGGCCTTCGGGGCCACCAAAGGAGGCCAGGAGTACGGCGTCGTAATCCTTGGGGGCCATCCGGCCGGCCTGGGTCACGGCGTTGACGGCGGTAACCGTGTCTTGGGGGTTCAGCGGGTTCATGACAGGACCTCGGCAATCTCGGCTGCGTTCACCCGGCGGCCGGTGTAGAACGGGACTTCTTCGCGGACATGGTGGCGGGCTTCGGTGGCCCGCAGGTGGCGCATCAGGTCCACGAGGTCCACCAGTTCGGGGGCTTCCAGGCCGAGGATCCATTCCCAGTCGCCGAGGGCGAAGGAGGACACCGTGTTGGCGATGACCTGGGGGAAGTCCCGGCCCAGTAAGCCGTGGTCGCGAAGCATGGCCCCGCGTTCGGCGTCGGGCAGCAGGTACCACTCGTAGGAGCGGACGAAGGGATACACACAGAGCCACTCTGCCGGTTCCACCCCGCGGGAGAATGCGGGCGTGTGGTTTTTGGCGAACTCCGCTTCGCGGTGCACACCCATGGCGGACCAGGCAATTTCGGTGCCGGCGAACAGTTTGCTGCGGCGGATGTCCCGGACGGCCCGCTGAAGGGCCTCGGGCTCGGCGCCATGCAGCCAAACCATAATGTCGGCATCGGCGCGCATGGCCGAGACGTCATAGCTGCCGCGGTGGACCACACCGGCGTCGGCCAGCCGTGCGGTGAGGGCGTCGAACTCGCCGGCAGCATCGTCGCTGCGCAGGCCTTCGGCGGAGCGCTTGAAAACGGTCCAGAGCGTGAAGAACTGCGCTGCTGATTCTTCGCTTGCTGATGCAGTTTTAGTGACAGTTTCGGCAGAAGTGTGGCTCATGGATACCATATTGCCCCTTCCCTCCGGCTAAGTCGAAATGAAGGACTTCTACGGGGCGTAGAAGTGCTTTATTTCACAGTGGCGGGGATCCGGCGCCTTCATCCGGGGCCTTCACCCGGGGCCAGCAGCTGCCGGACCTGCCCCGGTGTGTCGGCCACAATCGCGGCGAGGCCGTTGCCGGACAGCCAGCCGCCGACGATGGCAAGTGTGCCGTCCGCCGCGCAGATATTGCGGACCTCCGCAACCCGGCGCTTGTGACCGAGCGACGCAAAAGGCAGCGCCCCGCCCCAGCGCACCACGTCCCAATCCACCACGTCCGCTGCGGTAACCGGGAGCGCGAGCAACGAGGATGCATCCGTCAAGGCAGCCGTGAAGAGTTCAGCATCCGAGCGGGGCCCCGGCATCGCTGCGGCGCCATGGCGGGCGTCCCCGCGCCCGTAGGACAGCCGGATGACATGGGTACCGGGACCGGCCTGGTCTGCAAGCCACTCCCATTTGGCGGTGGCGTGGGTCAGTGCCTTGGCCTGGATTCCCGGGCTCTGCGGCGCGACGAGGACCCCGGTCCCGCGCGGGGCGGCGTCGAGCCGGGGAAGGTCCAGCACGAGGGTGACGAGGCTGACGTCCGGGCCTGCCTCCGGACGTCGGCCGGCCAGTTCCGGCACCGCGCCGGCGAGCAGGTCGATGGCGGCCGGGCCGTCCACGGCGACAACCAGCAACCCGGCGTCGTGTGCTGTGTCCCCGGCCAAGACCCGCCACCCGCCGGCGGCGCGCTGCACGGCGTCAGCCCGGGCGCCGGTCAGCAAGGTGACACCATCGCGGCCCAGCTCGGCCAGCAGTGCCGGGATAAGCGTGTGCATCCCGCCGCGCAGGCCCGCGACTGCCGACCCGGCCTTCTGCAGTGGCGGCGCCCCCACCGGCGGGCGTGGCGCGGCGGCAACTGCACCGGGAATGGCTGCGGCGCGAGGACCCCGGCGTTGGGCCGCGACGGCGGCGGCGAGCGATCCGTGCTCCCGGATGCCGGCGCGCAGGCCCGGTGCCACCATGTCGATGTCAAGGACGCCCGGGTCCGCGGAGTGGACCCCGCCGACGACAGGTGCGACGAGGCGGTCGAGCACACGGCGCCCCATGCGGGCACGGACCAGCGCCGACACGCTTGTGGCTTCCGGCCCGGTACCCAACGCGGCCGGCAGCAGTGAATCGAGCGAGGCCCGGAGCGACCCGAGGAAACCGAGGGAACGGCGGACTTCCGGGTCCCAGGGATTGGCCGGGATGCCAAGGACCCCGGTGCGGGGAAGCTCCCGCGGGCCGTCGGGCAGCTGGACCCAGGCGCCGCCGGGCTGCGGTGCCACAATCTTCCCGGCGAGGCCCAGCGTGGCGGCGAGCTCTGACACGGCCGTGGAACGTGTGGCGAATGACTCGGCGCCGCTGTCCAGGGTCAGGCCGGCCACCGTATGGCTCCCGACGCAGCCGCCCCACACTCCGCTGGCTTCAAGAACAGTGGTGCGGACGCCGGCCCGGGCCAGGACGCGGGCGGCGAGCAGGCCGGAAATCCCGCCACCCACCACCACAGCGGTCTGCGGTGCGGCTTCCGCGGTGGAGCCGGCTGCCTGCATGCGCCTACTCCGGCGAAATCGAGTGGATAAGCTCAACGACCCGTGTGAGTACTGCCGGATCGGTTTCCGGCGGCACCCCGTGGCCGAGGTTAAGCACGTGGCCGGGGGCCGAAGCACCGGCCGCGACGACGGCCCGGACGTGCGCTTCCAGAACCTCCCACGGGGCGGACAGCAGGGCAGGGTCGATGTTGCCCTGCAGCGGCACCGTTCCGCCGAGCCGGCGGTTTGCTTCGTCCAGCGGCAGCCGGTAGTCCACCCCGACGACGTCGACGCCGACGTCGCGCATGGCGACGAGCAGTTCCGAGGTGCCGGTGCCGAAGTGGATCAGCGGGGCCCCTAGGTCCCGGACATGGTCCAGGGCGCGGGCGGACGCCGGTGCGACGAAGCGCTGGTAGTCGGCCAGGCCAAGGGAGCCGGCCCACGAGTCGAAGAGCTGGGCGGCGGACGCGCCTGCTTCCAGCTGGGCACGGAGGAACATGCCGGAGGCGTCGGCGGCCCAGTTTGCCAGCGCGGTCCACGTCTCCGGGTCGGCGTGCATCATGGTGCGCGGGCCGAGGTGGTCCCGGGAGGGCTTGCCCTCGACCATGTACGCCGCGAGGGTGAACGGGGCACCGGCGAAGCCGATCAGCGGTGTCTTCCCCAGCTGGGCGACGGTGAGCCGGACGGCTTCGCGGATGGGCTCGAGGGCGTCCCAGGTCAGCTGGGGCAGGGCGGCAACGTCGGCCGCGGTGCGCACCGGCTTCTCCAGCACAGGACCCACGCCGGGCACAATGTCCACACCGACGCCGGCGAGCTTCAGCGGGATCACGATGTCGGAAAAGAAGATGGCGGCATCGACGTCGTGGCGGCGGACCGGCTGCAGGGTGATCTCGGAGGCAAGTTCGGGGCGCAGGCAGGAGTCCAGCATCGCGACCCCCTCACGCACCTTGAGGTACTCGGGCAGCGAGCGGCCGGCCTGGCGCATAAACCAGACCGGGCGGCGGGCCGGCTTCCCGCCCCGGTAGGCGGTGATCAGTGGGGAATCCGCGGTGCGGCCGTCCATCAGGGGGTGTCCGGCGTCAAGGCCGGAGGTTTGGGAAGTTGCCGCAGCGCGAGAGGTCATGACTTCGATTGTGCCGAAAATCGGCCCCAAAAGATAACGACAGACTGTCACGGCGCCGGTCGGCGCCCGCACGGTGGCACGAATCACAGGCCCGCGTGGGCGGTCACACCCCGCACAGTTGTTCTACGCGGGTACGAAAAAGCTATGATTGAAGAGCTGTGGTTCTTTTTTCTCTGGTGGCGACCCACGCCGACATCGACCTCGAGACCGTTGCTCAGCTGAGCACCGGTGCTTCCGAGCTTGCCACATCCGCCTTCGCCGGGTCGCCGGCCGTGGCGGGTGCGATAGTCCTCGCCACCTGCAACCGCCTCGAAATCTACGGCGAAGCGCCCCGCCCTGACGACGTCGAGGAAGCCCGCTCAGCCCTCATCACCCAGCTCAGCGGCTCCACCGGCCTCAACGAACAGCTCGTCGGGCGTTCCTTTAATACCCGCACGGGCGAGGATGTCACCCGGCATCTCTTCGCCGTCAGCTCCGGGCTGGATTCAGCAGTCGTGGGCGAACGCGAAATCGCCGGACAGGTCCGGCGCGCCCTCATTACCGCCCAGCACGAAGGCACGGCCAGTTCCGGCCTCGTCCGGCTCTTCCAGGCAGCGTCGAAGACCGCCAAGGACGTCGGAGCGCAGACCGCCCTGGGCGCCCGTGGCTTGTCAGTGGTCTCCGTGGCCCTGGACCTCGCCACGGAGCTTTCCGAGGTCCCTGACTGGTCCACCAAAACAGTTGTCGTCTTCGGCACCGGCGCCTACGCCGGCGCAACCATGTCCCTGCTGCGTGAGCGCGGCTGCACCAACATCTCCGTCTACTCCTCCTCCGGCCGTGCCGCCGGTTTTGTCGCCACCCGCGGCGGGACCGCACTGGATGGCGAGAGCCTTCCGGCCGCCGTCGCAGCCGCCGACGTCCTGATTGGCTGCAGCGGCGCCGATACCCGCGTTGAGGCTGCTGAGCTGGGCCGGGTCCGGGCTGCCTCGACCCAGCCCCTGATTGCCATTGATCTGGCCCTCACCCACGATTTTGATCCCGCTGTCGGAGCGCTCGACGGCGTCGAGCTGCTCACGCTGGAATCGGTCCGGCTGGCCGCCCCGCAGGAACAGGCCGAATCGCTGGCACAAGCCAGCAGTATTGTGGCCGGTGCGGCCAACGCGTTTGAGCAGGAGCGCGAGGCCCGCTCGGTGGATTCGGCCATCGTCGCTCTGCGCCGGCACACCATGAACGTGCTGGATACGGAAATGGAAAAGGTCCGGGCCCGCCACGGTTGCACGGCCGCGGCAGAGGAAGTTGAATTTGCGCTGCGCCGGATGGTCAAGCAGCTGCTCCATGTGCCGACGGTGCGGGCCCGCGAGCTGGCCGCCAACGGTCAGCAGGAGGATTATGTCGCTGCCCTTGAGTCGCTGTACGGCATCACAGTCGAACAGCCCGCGCCCAAGGGCGCCGAATGCCCGGTTGAGCATCGGGCCTCGGGCGGGGCTGCGGAAACTGACGCACGGGAAACAGCCTAGGGCGCTGGTCCTGCCGGACCCTCAGCTCTCAATGACCTGAGCGCAGACCGCGGCTGCGGTATTTTGAGGCGAACTCTGCCTGCCGTACACGGTCCGTGTCAGCATCCACCCCTCTCCCGACGGCGGACGCGGCGCCAGTTGCAAGCTCTGGCCGATGCATGCCTGGACGGCTTGGCTGAGGTGGCCCAGTTGGAGGCCCGACACGAATTGCCTGTCTCAGGCCCGGCTGCTCTGTCCTGGCCAGGGCCCTCAGCGACACTCCGCCGGACAGCCTCCTGGGGCAATGTCCCTGATCGGCTGGTTGCTGGTATTCAGCCAGCTCCGCCGGGTAGTTCCGCCAGCCCGGCGTCAGGAAACCGGCGTCAGTAAACCGGCCTCAGGAATCCGGCCTCAGGAAACCGGCCTCAGCCGAAAGCGTTGATTCCCGTCAGCTCAGCGGACAGCGTCCAAAGCCTGGCAGCATCAGCGAGGTCGACCGCATGCGCGTCCACGCCCCTGATCCGTGCCTCGGGCGAGCCCGTCGCCGTGGACTCCGCGATGTCGCAGTCCTCGCAGTAAGCACCTCCCATACCCGCAAGCGCCGGCGACGTTGCCGCCCACACGGACGTCGCCGCTCCCTGGGCCGGGGTCTTGAACCGCGAGTCAACTTTGCCGGACTCGTCCAGCCAGCCGGAGGCAATCATCTCTTCCCTGGGCAGGTGGCGCTGGAGTTCCGTCATGATCCCGCCCGGGTGCACCGCGAAGGCACGGACCCCTGAGTCCCGGCCCAAGCTGTCCAGCTGCACGGCGAACAACGAGTTCGCCGTTTTGGCCTGCCCATAGGCCCGCCACTTGTCATAGCCCGACTCGAAGTTGACGTCATCGAAACGGATCGGCGAGAGCTTGTGCCCGGTGGAGGACAGCGACACCACCCGGGCCCCGGGCGCGGCAGCCAGCGCGGGCCAGAGCAGGTTGGTGAGGGCAAAATGGCCCAGGTGGTTCGTGGCGAACTGCGACTCCCAGCCGGGCCCCACCCGGCGTTCGGGGCTGGCCATAATGGCGGCATTGTTGATCAGGATGTCCAGGCTGCGGATTCCCCCGTCGGCACCGGCGGCCTGGCCAGCGGCCAGGAACATCGCTGCGAAGTCTTTGACGCTCGACTGCTCGGCCAGGTCAAGGGCGGCGACGCTCACCTGCCCCGCATCGGTCCCGGACGGGATGGCGGCCTCGGCGAGGACTTCCCGTGCGTGCTCCGGACGCCGTGCCGGAACTGTCACCGCGGCGCCCGCCGAGGCCAGCGCCCGGACGGTTTCCAGGCCCAAGCCGGAGTATCCGCCGGTGACGATGGCGGTCTTACCGTGCAGGTCGATCCCGGCAATTACCTCCGCTGCCGTGGAGTCCCTGCCGAAACCGGAACCGATCTTATGCTGTGGTGTTGCGTTAAAGTTCGCGCCCATTTCACTGGCCTTTCCGCTATTGGGTCACTTGAGTTTCAGGCAGTCAGTAGACAGGTTTGCCCGGTTCAACATCCCGGACCCACGCCAGGATTCCGCCGTCGAGGTGGCTGACGCGCTCATAGCCTGCGGCACGGGCGGCGGCAAGTACGGCTGCCGACCGGGTACCGGACTTGCAGTGGAAGACGATGTCCCTGTCCGGCGGCAGCTCCTGCCACGCCTCGCCGGCTAGGATCCGGCCCAGCGGGATCAGCACCGCTCCGTCGATCCTGACGATCTCGTATTCGCCGCTCTCGCGCACGTCGACCAGCTGGAAATCCTTGAGCCCGGCCTTGCGGGAAGCGAGCATCGTTGCCACTTGCGCGGCCGTCACGGTGTGTTCGGTGCCGGCGTCCGCAGCCGGCGGAATACCGCAAAAAGCTTCATAGTCGGTCAGCGCGGTAATCCGCTCCGCCTCCGGATCGCGGGAGACTTTGATTTCGCGCCAGCTGCCGCCCAGGGCGTCGAAGAGCGCCACCCGGCCCAGCAGGGAGCGCCCGACGCCCGTAATCAGCTTGACGGCCTCCGTCACCATAAGCGCGCCGACGGCGGCGCACAGCATCCCAAATACGCCGCCCTCTCCGCAGGACGGCACTGATCCTGCAGGCGGCGCTTCAGGGTACAGGTCCCGGTAGGTGGGGCCATGCTGTTCCCAGAAGACGCTGACCTGCCCGTCGAAGCGGAAAATCGAACCCCAGACGTAGGGCTTGCCGAGGATCGCTGCAGCATCGTTGACGAGGTAGCGGGTTTCGAAGTTGTCGGCGCCGTCGAGGATCAGGTCGTAGCCGGCGAAAAGTTCCAGCGCGTTGGACGCATCAAGCCGGAGCTGGTGCAGCCGTACCTCCACCAATGGGTTCAGGGCGGCAATGGCGTCGCGGGCGGACTCGGTCTTGGGCCGTCCTACATCCGCTGCGCCGTGGATCACCTGACGCTGGAGGTTGCTCAGATCGACCGTGTCGTCGTCGACGATACCCAGCGTGCCCACGCCCGCCGCGGCCAGGTAGAGCAACGCGGGGGAACCGAGCCCGCCGGCGCCGATCACAAGGACCCTGGCATTCTTCAGGCGGCGCTGACCGGTCACCCCGATTTCCGGAATGATCAGGTGCCGGGAGTAACGCTCCACCTCCTCGGGGCTCAGGCCTTCGGCCGCTTCCACCAGCGGCCCCGGCACTCCGGACGCTGTTGCCGGTGTGGCGGGGGCTGCATTGGAGGTCAACTGGGAGGCCATACTTCAATCTATGCCCGAAGATGCCGCCAGGTCATATTACTGGCACGTAAAGTAGTCGTAACAGCAAGCGAAAGTAGGCCTACAGTGGTTCACCAGGCACCCGTTGAGCAGGGGCAGGCCGGAAAGTCCCCCAACGTCCCGGCCCGCAGCGGATCGCGATCGGCGCGGCTTCCCCGTGACGAACGCCGGGCGCAGCTGCTCGCGGCGGCCCAGGAAGTCTTTGTCGCCAACGGGTACCACGGCGCCGCGATGGACGAGATTGCGGAGACTGCCCATGTCAGTAAGCCCGTGTTGTACCAGCACTTCCCGTCCAAACGTGAGTTGTATCTGGCCCTCCTGGACAGCCAGCTGAGCATCCTGATCGGGCTGCTGCTGGGTGCCCTGAATTCCACGACGGATAACGACGAGCGCGTCCAGGCTGTGATGCGGGCCTACTTCCGCTTCATCGCCAGCGATGACCAGGCCCACCGTCTTGTCTTCGAATCCGACCTGGTCAATGACGTCGACGTCAGCGCCCGGCTGGAGGCTTTTAACAAGACTTTTGCCGACGCCGTTGGGCAGGTCATCGCCGAGGACACCAAGCTGCCGGAGCTGGAGGCCCAACTGCTGGGCCGGGGACTGGCCGGGCTGGCGCAGGTGAGCGCCCGCTACTGGCTGGAAACTGACGGTAACCTCGACCTCGATGTGGCAAGCGATCTGATCTACCGTTTAGCTTGGCGCGGAATCTCCCGCTTCCCCAAGGAAACCTAGGCTACAAATAGACATAACACCCTAAGAACTTTGATTGGCTGGGAGGCCTTGCTGTGGAAGTAAAGATCGGCATTCAGAACATCGGCCGCGAAATTGTCCTGGAATCGGCGCAGGAAGCCGACGCCGTAGCCAAGGTGGTCGGCGAAGCAATCGCGAAGGGCACGGAGCTGCGCCTGACTGACGAAAAAGGCCGCCTGATCATCATTCCCGCGAACGTCCTGGGCTATGTCGAGATCGGCGCCGAGGAAGTGCGCCGCGTAGGTTTCGGCGCGGTCTAGGCACCAGCTGTGACGCCGGGCAGCGCCGTGCTGCCCGGCCCCAGACCCAACCCGCAAGGAGTCCGAACATGCTGTCCCTGATTGTGGTGGTCCTGGTGACCGTCGCTGCTGGTTTTGTCGTGTGGGCCAATGACAAGCGGCACGCCAAGTACGGCATCTCGGTGCCCGCCGGGGCATCTCTCACGGTGGGGATGCTGAGCTGGATTCTTTTTAGCGCCGCGGGGCTGGGCTATCAGTCGGGACTGAGCTGGATTCCGTGGATACTGCCCATCCTGCTGGGCGCAGCCGCCGCCACGGCGTCCGTGCTGTACCTGGGTCGGAACCGCACCAGCCGCGATACTGCCAGGCTGACCGCAATCCTGCGCTACTAGCGAGGTCCCGGCACGCCGGCCGGGCCGGGTTCCGCCCCGGGACCCGCCCAACGCACCTAGAGGAACTCGGCACGGCCTTCCATGGCCGATGATGCCAGTGCGTGCTCCCGCCGCGGGATCCTGCCGCTGCGTTTGGCCAGCCGTCCGGCGATCACCGCGTGTCTAAACGCCTCGCCCATCAGAACCGGATTTTGTGCCCGGGTCACCGCCGTGGCCAGCAGCACGGCGTCGCAGCCAAGCTCCATGGCCAGGGTTGCATCGGAGGCGGTCCCTATCCCGGCGTCAAGGACCACGGGCACGGAGGCACGGGCGACGATCAGTTCGATGTTATGCGGGTTCAAGATGCCCAGGCCGGTGCCAATCGGCGCGCCGAGGGGCATCACGGCAGCGGCGCCGAGGTTTTCCAGCCGCAGCGCCAGCACGGGGTCGTCGTTGGTATAGGCAAAGACCTTGAACCCGCGGCCCACAAGCTGCTCGGTGGCCTCGACGAGCTCCACCGCATCCGGCAGCAGGGTGTGCTCGTCCGCAATGACTTCCAGCTTTACCCAGTCCGTTTCGAGGGCTTCCCGTGCCAGCTCGGCAGTGAGGACGGCATCCCTGGCGGTGAAGCAGCCCGCGGTGTTCGGCAGCACCCGGATGTTGTGGTCCAAAAGCAGCTGGAACAACGACCCCGATTCTGCCGGCGAATAGCGCCGCATCGCCACGGTGGTCAGTTCGGTGCCGGACGCCAGCAGCGCGGCACCCAGACCGTCAAGGCTAGGCGCCCCGCCGGTTCCCATAATCAGCCGGGACCCCAGCTGTACACCGTCGACCGTGAACGGGTCCGCGGCGGCCGGTGAAATTCCCGGCGCCCCGGCGAGTGTGGTGTCCTCCCTGCCGCTCATCCTCCCTGCACCGCCGTGACCAGTTCGAGGTCGTCACCGTCGACGAGCGCTGTGGTGTACCACTGGCTGCGCGGGACCACGTCCGCGTTGCGGGCGACGGCGACCCCGAGTTTCCCGCCGTCGACTGAGTGGCCGTTGGGCGCCAGCGGCCGGCCGGTAACCTGGCTGACCAGCTGGCTGACCGAGGCGCCGTCCGGGAGAAAGTGCCCGGTTCCGTTCAGGGTGATGTTCATACCGCTTCCTTGTTTTCTTCAGGGTGGGTGTTCGGATGGGTGATGATCTTCGGGGACGGCCTCCGGGCGCCGGCTGCGGCCGGTCTGCTGGTTTGACTGCCGGTGGCGAACCTGTCCGGGCGGAAGTGCTTCCAACGGGAATCCACGGTTCCGTCCAGCAACTCACAGCAGATCCTCGCGGCGGCGGGTGTGAGCAGGATGCCGTGCCGGAAAAAGCCGGTCGCTATCATCAAACCGGCAATTTCCCCCGGACGCCCCCGCGCCGCCACCCGGCCCAGCAGCGGCGCGTTGTCCGGGGTCCCCGGCCGGGCCCGGGCAGTGGCCTCCAGCAATTCCAGTTCGGCGACGGCGGGGACCAGCTGCTGGGCATCACGCAGCAGCTGGTAAACACCGCCGGCGGACACCGCCCGGCCCGGGACACCAGCTTGGGTGGCAGCATCCGGGTTGTCGCCGCCGAGCGCGTCTTCGCGCTGGGTGGCGCCGATCACCACCGTGCCGTCCTGCCGGGGCACGATGTAGACCGGCACCCCGCGCACCAGCCCGCGCACCGTGGCGGTGAGCAGCGGCCGTAGTTTCGCCGGGACGCGGAGCCGGAGGATGTCCCCGTGGACCGGCCGCAGGGGAAACTCAAGCCCCGCGGGCAGCCCCTCAAGTGTGGCGGCGCCAAGGCCGTTGGCCACAATGGTGTCCTTGGCCCGGATGGAACCGCCGCCGATGAGGCTGGCGCCAGCCACCCGACCCTGCTCCCAGAACAGCCCGCCGGCACGCCTGGCGATGGTGGTGGAGCGACTGTCGGTGCGCAGCAGTTCCCTGATCCGGGCCAGCAGCAGGCGCGGGTCCACCTGGTGGTCGGCGGGAATATCGAAGGCGCAGGAGATGCCCGGACTCAGCAGCGGCTCTCGCCTTCGTGCCGCACGGACGGTCAGCGGCTCGACGCTGAGGCCGGCAGCCTGCTGGGCGGTGCGCAGGTCCGCGAGCGCCCGGCGGTCGGCGGCGTCGACACCCACGGCGAGGGTCGGCGTGGTGAGGTAGCCCGTCCGGGAGCCCCCCGTTCCGCCCCCGGCGCCGTCCAGTCCGGCCGCGAATGCCGGCCAGAGGCGGGAGGATTCCAGCATAAGCTCCAGGAGGGCCTCTTCCTGGTAGTGCAGTTCGCTCACCGGGGCAAGCATGCCGGCGGCAGCCCAACTGGCTCCTGTTCCGGGGGCGTCGTCGATCAACGCGACAGATCGGCCCGAGCGCCGCACCGCCCAGGCGATCCCGTGGCCAACAACGCCGCCGCCAATCACGGCCACGTCGTAACATTCGGGGTTTTTGAGGTCATCCGCGGCGGCCGCAGCCGAGGTTGCGTCGCTTTCACGGGCCGTGCCGGGGACGAAGGTGCCGTCCATAGAGGATTCCTTCCCTACGCCGGTACTAACCGGATCAGGTCAAGCGGTCGGCTGCTACGCCCTCTCAGCCTGCCGTTGCCGGTCACCAGTGGCGTGGACGGCGGCGGGCTCCCGCGGTATTGGCCCAGTGTAGAGGAACTAGGCTGGAAACATGAGCCAGGATGCCGCCCACACCACCGCCCGCCTTTATCTCTGCACCGACGCGCGCCGGGACCGCGGCGACTTTGCAGACTTCGTGGACTCGGCCTTTGCTGGCGGCGTCGACATCATCCAGCTGCGCGACAAATCCCTGGAAGCCGCCGAGGAGCTGGAACTGCTGGCGGTCCTGCAGCAGGCGGCCCGCCGTCATGGCCGGCTTTGGGCAGTCAACGACCGGGCAGACCTCGCCTCCCTGGCCGGGGCGCCGGTGTTCCATATCGGGCAAAAGGACATCCCGTTCGGGGCGGCGCGGGACTTCCTCGGCCAGGAGACCGCGATCGGGCTGTCCACCCACACTCCGGCCCAGGTGGACGCCGCGATAGCCGCAACTTCCGGCCGGAACGGTCTGACCTACTTCTGTGTTGGCCCGGTATGGGCCACCCCCACAAAGCCGGGCCGCGCCGCCGTCGGACTTGACCTCGTCCGCTACGCGGCGGACGCGATCGGCGGGTCAGAGGCCCAGCAGCGGAGAACTGCCCGGAGCGAGGCTGCGGGGAACCTCTGGGGCGCGCGGCCGTGGTTCGCGATCGGCGGCATCGACCTGGGCAATGTGGAGCAAGTGGTGGCCGCGGGCGCCGGCAGGATCGTCGTGGTCCGCGCGATCACCGAGGCCACCGATCCCGAGGGCGCAGCCCGGGCCCTGCTTGCCGCCCTCGACGCCGCGGAACGCTAAGGCCCGCCTGCTCAGCCGGCAAGGCCGAGCTGCGTCATCCGGCGTGCGTGGTTCGCTGCCAGTTCCCGCAGCAGGGCTCGGACAAGCTCCCTCGGCCCGTCCTCATCCGCGCCGATCAGCCGGTCGGCGAAGGCGTGCTCGAAGCTCATCCGCTGCGCCTGGTTGAGGACCTCCCCCAGCAGTCGCCGGGCCCACAGTGCCAGCCGCGACGCCAGCTTCGGGTCATCTGCGAGGGCGGCCCGGAGCCGTTCCCGCAGCACCGCTGCCGCTTCGTCGCCGGCCTGGACCTGCTCCACCAGGGCACGGGTGCCTGCGTCGAGATAACGGGACATGGCGCGGTAGGCGTCGGCGGAAACGGTGTCGATCACGTACGCCTTGATGAGGGACTCGTGCCAGTCCGCCGGGCGGGTGCGTTTATGGAAGTGGTCCACCGACGGCTGGAACGGCAGCATGGCTTCCTCGGTGTCCAGGCCCATGGCTTCGAGCCTGGAGCTGACGAGTTCGTAGTGCTGGAACTCGATCACGGCGATACGTCCCAGCGCTGCCCGGTCGTGCAGGGTGGGCGCGTACCGTGCGTCGGAGGAGAGCCGCTCGAAAGCGGAGAGTTCGGTGTAGGCCATCACGCCGAACAAATCCCTCAGAAAGCTGTTGTAGCGGGCGGGATCAGCCGGGAATCTGCTCATGGTCCAAGACTAATAGTGCAAATGAAGCTACTCTGATTTCCGTGTCCCAGCATCGCTTGACCCCGAATGTCCACCAGCAGGAGAGCCTCCTTGCCGAGGCACTCAACACGTTGCGCACAACCCTGGAGCTGCCCGGACCGTTCCCCGAGGACGCGCTGCGGGAAGCGAAGGAAGCCGTCGCCGGACACGAACTGCCGGAGCTGGATTTCACCCACATCGAGTTTGTGACCATCGATCCTGCGTCTTCCACCGATCTGGACCAGGCCCTCTTCATCGACCGTTCCGGCGCGGGATACAAGGTCTTCTACGCGATCGCCGATGTCCCCTCCTTTGTTGTCCCCGGCGGAGCGCTCGACGCCGAGACCCGCCGTCGCGGCCAAACGTACTACACCCCGGACGGCCGGATCCCGCTGCACCCAGAAGTCATCAGCGAAGAAGCCGGAAGCCTGCTGGCCGGGCAACGGTGTGCCGCCTTTGTGTGGGAATTCGAGCTGGACACCACCGCGGAGGTGTCGGAAGTGCTGGTCCGCCGTGCCACAGTCCGCAGCCGGGCCAAACTCAGCTACCGGGGTGTCCAGGCCGACCTCGACGCCGGCACGGCCGCGCCGCTGCTGGAGCTGCTCAAGGAAGTCGGGATGAAGCGGGTAGAGCTCGAACGGCTCCGCGGCGGCGCCAGCCTGAACATGCCCGAACAGGAAATCGAACAGCTGCCCGACGGCGGCTACCGGATTGTAGCTGCCCCGCCGCTGCCCGTGGAAGACTGGAACGCCCAGATTTCGCTGATGACGGGAATGGCCGCAGCAGGGATCATGCTCGAAGGCAAAGTCGGTATCCTGCGCACCATGCCGGCGCCGGATGAAGCGTCGCTGGCTCATTTCCACCGCCAGACCCGTGCCCTTGGCAGGCCCTGGAACGCCGACATGAGCTACGGCGAATACCTGCGCACCCTGGATCCCACGGATCCGCGGCAGCTGGCGATCGTGCACTCGGCCGGCATGCTGTTCCGCGGCGCGGGCTACACGCCCTTCGATGGCACGGTGCCCGGGGCCGCGGTCCAGGCAGCCATCGGCGCCGCCTACGCCCACTCCACGGCCCCGCTCCGACGTCTGGTGGACCGCTTTGTCCTGGTGATCTGCGAGGCGCTCAGCAACGGCACGGCTGTCCCGGCCTGGGCCCGGGAAGCCCTGCCGTCGCTCCCGTCGATCATGGCAGCCTCGGACCAGCTGGCCGCCAGGCTGGAGCGCCTCTCCCTCGATACCGTGGAGGCGGCGCTGCTGGTCAACCACGTTGGCCAGGAGTTCGACGCCGTCGTGATCTCCGGCGCTAAACCCGCCAGGAGCGGAAAGAACAGCACCGGCAAAAACGGCACCGATGCCGCCGGCACCACCGGCGGGCCCGCCGGAATCGTGCAAATCGCCGAACCCGCCGTCACTGCCCGCTGCCCGGGCGAACTGGAACCCGGCACCCAGGTCCGGGTGCGGGTGGTCGCGGCCGACATCACCACCCGTGAGGTCCGGCTGGAGCTGGCCGTCTGAGCGATCGGCGGCCTTGCCGCGCCGTCAGTGGCCGCCGTCGAGTTTCCGGGCCGTGTGCGGCTAGACTGGAAGGGTAGATATGGATGCCCGGTCGTTGATTTCCTTCATTTTCGAATTCAACAAGCCCGCCCCTACGCGATCTTGAGATACACCCGCTGGTCCCCAGTGCCAGCATCTAGATAGCCCGCGATCGGCTTCCACTGGAATTGCTTGCGCTTCTGAGCGTGCTCCGGAACGGCCACCCGGCCGGCCCGTTGAGCATGCAGCGCAGCCCAAAATGAATAAGGAATCTCCCCTAGTGAGTGAATTGCACACGCACCAGCTTCTGACCGACGAATCCGGCACGGAAACGATCGAACCGGAAGAAACCATCATCTCGGACGAAAAGCCGCACGAGATCGCCGAGAAGACCTTTGCCGACTACAATGTCCGCGCCGATATCGTGGAATCCCTCGCCGACGCCGGAATCACCCACCCGTTCCCGATCCAGGCCATGACCCTGCCGGTAGCCCTTGGCGGCCACGACATTATCGGCCAGGCCAAGACCGGAACGGGCAAAACCCTCGGCTTTGGCATCCCGGCCCTGCAGCGCGTCGTCGGACCCGACGACGCCGGCTACGACTTGCTCCCGGCCCCTGGTGCCCCGCAGGCCCTCGTGATTGTACCCACCCGTGAGCTGGCCGTCCAGGTCGCCGGCGACCTGCAGAATGCCGCCCGCAAGCGCAACGCCCGCATCACCACCATCTACGGCGGCCGTGCCTACGAGCCGCAGGTCGAGGCGCTGCAGAAGGGCGTCGAAATTGTTGTCGGTACGCCCGGACGCCTCATCGACCTCTACAAGCAAAAGCATCTCGTCCTGAAGAACGTCAAGATGGTGATCCTGGACGAAGCCGACGAAATGCTGGACCTCGGCTTCCTGCCCGACGTCGAGACCCTCATCGCCGGCACCCCGCCGGTCCGCCAGACAATGCTGTTCTCCGCCACCATGCCCGGCCCGGTCGTCGCCATGGCACGGCGGTACATGACCAAGCCCACCCACATCCGTGCCGCGGACCCAGACGACGAGGGACTGACCAAGCGCGACATCCGGCAGCTGATCTACCGTGCCCACAGCATGGACAAGATCGAGGTCGTGGCCCGGATCCTGCAGGCCCGCGGCCGCGGCCGCACCATCATTTTCACCAAGACCAAGCGCACCGCCGCCAAAGTCGCCGAGGAACTGGTGGACCGCGGCTTCGCTGCGGCCGCCATCCACGGCGACCTCGGCCAGGGCGCACGCGAGCAGGCCCTGCGTGCCTTCCGCAACAATAAGGTCGATGTCCTCGTCGCCACCGACGTCGCAGCCCGCGGCATCGACGTCGATGATGTCACGCACGTCATCAACTACCAGTGCGTTGAAGACGAAAAGATCTACCTGCACCGGGTGGGCCGCACCGGCCGCGCCGGCAACAAGGGCACGGCCGTGACCTTCGTCGACTGGGACGACATGCCCCGCTGGGGCCTGATCAACAAGGCCCTGGGCCTGAGTGTCCCGGAGCCGGTGGAAACCTACTCCTCATCCCCGCACCTTTTCGAGGAGCTCGACATCCCCGCAGGCACCAAGGGCCGGCTGCCCCGGGACAAACGTGTACTCGCCGGTGTCAATGCCGAGGTCCTGGAGGACCTGGGCGAGACCGGAAAGAAGAACACCCCCCGCGGCGGTCAGGCCGGCGGCGGACGCGACAGCGCGCGCAGCGGCGGCAGCAGCCGCGGCACTGGCGGACGGGACAGCGCCCATGATTCCCGCCGCAGCGGCGGCACCGGCGGCGCCAAGGACAGCGGACGCTCGGGCGAGCGCCGTCGTCGTCCGGCCGAAGCTGACGCCGGCACGGGTCCCGCAGCTGAGACCCCGGCCAAAGCCGCAGCCAGCGCACCGACCGAGGTCGACCGTGCGACGCGCGCACGCCGCCGCACCCGCACCCGCCGCCATAATGGCGAAGTGGTGGCGGGCGAGTCCCAGGCCGGTGCACCGGCAAGCAGCACCGAGGCCTAAACCCTTATATGGCTGACACCGTCTGGGCGCCGGACGGCAGCAATCTGGTGGTACACGCGGACAACGCCGACTACCTCCCGACGCTGCCGGACGGCGCTTTTACCCTCATTTACGTGGATCCTCCGTTTAACACCGGCCGGGTCCAGAAGCGCCAGGAGACCAGGATGGTGCTTAATGCCGGCGGTGAGGGCGACCGGGTCGGGTTCAAGGGACGCTCTTACGACACCATCAAGGGTGCGCTGCACAAGTACGACGACGCGTTCAGCGACTACTGGAGTTTCCTGGAACCCCGGCTCGTGGAGGCGTGGCGGCTGCTGGCCGATGACGGCACCCTGTACCTGCACCTGGACTACCGCGAAGTGCACTACGCCAAGGTGATGCTCGACGCCATCTTCGGGCGTGAGTGCTTCCTGAACGAAATCATTTGGGCCTACGACTACGGCGCCCGGGCCAAATACCGCTGGCCCACCAAGCACGACAACATCCTGGTCTACGTCAAGAACCCCACGAAGTACCACTTCGACAGCGCCGAGGTGGACCGGGAGCCGTACATGGCCCCCGGGCTCGTCACCGCTGCCAAACGCGAACTGGGCAAGCTGCCCACCGACGTCTGGTGGCATACGATCGTCTCCCCAACGGGGAAGGAGAAAACCGGCTACCCGACGCAGAAACCCGAAGGCCTGATCCGCCGGGTGGTTGCCGCCTCCAGCCGTCCCGGCGACTGGTGCCTGGACTTCTTCGCCGGCTCCGGGACCCTGGGTGCCGTCGCCGCGAAACTCGACCGGAAGTTCGTCTGCGTGGACCAGAACCAGCCGGCCATCGACGTCATGTCCAAAAGGCTGGCCCCGCACGCCAGCTTCAGCGTCTTCCCGGGCACCTAAGCTCGCATCCGCGGGGGGGTCAGCGCACCACCGGGGTCCCGGTCCCCTGTTCCTCGATCCGGGCAAGGACCTCCGGCGCCGTGAGGTTCTCGCCCAGCCGGTTCGGTTTCCCGGACCCGTGATAGTCGGAGGAGCCGGTAACCAGCAGCCCGTGCCGGTCCGCAAGTTTGCGCAGGAATGCCCGGCCCTCCTCGGGGTTGTCCCGGTGGTCGATTTCCAGTCCGGCGAGCCCGGCGTCGATCATTTCCCGGTAGACGCGCTCGCCCACGATCCGTCCGCGGGCGGACGCCACGGGGTGGGCGAACACCGGCACCCCGCCGGCGTCCCGGACGAGTTCGACGGCGGCTGCCGGGTCCGGGGCGTAGTGCTGCACAAAGTAGCGTGACCGGGACGTGAGAATCGATTCGAAGGCTTCGGTGCGGTCCGCGACCACGCCGGCGGCGACGAGGGCGTCGGCGATGTGCGGCCGGCCCAGGGTAGCGCCGGGCGCCACGTGGTGGATGACATCGTCCCAGCTCAGCGGGTAGTCCTCCGCCAGCAGGCTGACCATCCGCTCGGCCCGGGTGAAGCGGGCATCCTTCGCCTTGGTAATTTCCTCCAGCAGCCCGGCGTGCGCCGGGTCGTGCAGGTAGCAGAGCAGGTGGACGCTGATCCCCTCCGGCGTCCGGCAGGAGATCTCCATGCCGGGAACCAACGCCACCCCGTACGCCAACGCGGCGGCTCCGGCCTCCGCCCAGCCGCCGGTGGAATCATGGTCGGTCAGGGCGACGACGTCCAGCCCCGCCTCCGCCGCCGAAGCCATCAGCGCTGCCGGCGCCTGGGTACCATCGGATACGTTCGAGTGGGCATGCAGGTCAATCCTCACCGCACCAGCCTAGTAGATCGTGGCCGCGGCGTCCGGGCCAACCGCCGTCGGGCTGTTGGCCTAAGCCGCTGTGCTGGTGAGACTATGGATGCGTGAACGATGCAGATAACACCCAAGTCTCCGCTTCCCAGCCCCTCGACGAGCGCGTCAACAACCGCTCACAGCGGCCCAGTTCCGATGCTTTCAAAGCGTTTATGGCCAGCAACTGGGCACCGTCCCAGGAGCAGCTCCCGGAACGCGATGCCGTCGCCAACCATGCAGCCGCCCGCCGGCGCGCCATTTCCGAGCAGTTCAAAGGCGAACGCCTGGTCATCCCCGCCGGACCGCTGAAGGTCCGCTCCAACGACTGCGACTACCGGTTCCGCCCGCACTCGGCCTTCGCGCACCTCACGGGCCTGGGGCTGGACCACGAACCCGATGCCGTGTTGATCCTCGAACCCGTGGAGGCAGGCAAGGGCGACGACGGCGGCCACCACCTCGCGACACTGTATTTCCGTCCGCTCGCCGGCCGCGACACCGAGCAGTTCTACGCAGATTCCCGGTCCGGCGAATTCTGGATCGGTACCCGACCCACCCTGGCCGAGTTCAAGGCCCGCCTTGGCCTGGCGACCGCTGAGATCAGCGAACTCGAAGTGGGCATCACCAAAAACGTGGGAGCCCCCGAAATCGGCGGGATCTCCATCCGGCTGGTCCGGAAGGCGGACGAAAACGTCGACGCCCTGGTGGACACTGCCCGCTACAACACGGCCAAGGACCCGGACAACCTGGATCTGGGCGCCCTTGACGCCCTCGATGAGAAACTCACCGAGGCGCTCTCCGAATTGCGCCTGCTTAAGGACGAATGGGAAATCGGCCAGATGCAGACCGCCGTCGCGGCCACCGTGCAGGGATTCACCGAGGTGGTCAAGTCGTTGCCGCGTGCCCTGACCCACCAGCGCGGCGAGCGGGTCGTTGAAGGCGCATTCTTTGCCCGGGCGAGGGAAGAAGGCAACGAGCTCGGCTACGACACCATTGCGGCCTCCGGCAACAACGCCACAGTGCTGCACTGGACCCGGAATACCGGCAAGGTCACGGCAGGCGAACTCTTACTGCTCGACGCCGGGGTCGAAGCGGATTCGCTCTACACCGCTGACATCACCCGCACCCTGCCGGCCAACGGCACGTTCTCCGAGGTCCAGCGCAAGGTCTACGAGGCCGTTCTGGACGCCGCCGACGCCGGCTTCGCTGCCGCGCAGCCCGGCACCAAGTTCCGCGACATCCACACTGCCGCCACCACCGTGCTGGCCGAACGGCTGGCCGATTGGGGCCTGCTGCCGGTTTCGGTCGAGGAAGCCATCAGTCCGGAAGGCCAGCAACACCGCCGCTGGATGCCGCATGGCACCAGCCACCACCTGGGCCTCGACGTGCACGACTGTGCCCAGGCCAAGCGGGAGCTGTACCTCGACGGCGTCCTCACCGCCGGCATGGTCTTCACGATCGAACCCGGGCTGTACTTCAAGGACGAGGATCTGGCCATTCCCGAGGAGTACCGCGGAATCGGTATCCGGATTGAGGACGACATCCTGATGACCGCCGACGGTCCGGTCAACCTCAGCGCGGCATTGCCCCGCAAGGCCGACGACGTTGAGTCCTGGATGGCGGGCATCTACCAGGAAGCGGACGCGACGGCGTAGCTCGCCGCCGGCGGTCAGTAACCGCCGGTGACACGCAGAAGGCCTCCCCCGGATCATCTCGGGGGAGGCCTTTTGCATTGCGGGTCAGTGTTGCGGGCCGCCGCCACCGGGCTCCTGCTTGGCCGCGTCGTCGACGCGGACGCCGTACTGCGGGCGGCCGTCCGGCAGGTCCGGATACGCGAACCCGGCAGCCTTGACAGGTTCCTCTTCCCCTGCCGGTTTGCCGGAGGCGGTGCCGGCTCCCTGCTGGGACGGACCGGACTGCTGGCCGGCGGCCGGTTGGTTGCCGGGCTGCTCGCGCGGGTCGCCGCCGGCTTCGGGGGTCCGCTGGCCGTAGGGGTCGCTCCAGCCAGCGGGCCGCTGCGGCCCGGGCCCCTGCTGCCGGCCCGGTTGCTGGTGCGGCTGGTGCTGGTGCTCGGGCTGGGAGTAGCCGGCCGCGCCGGCGGGCCGGGCGGCGTCTTGCTGCGTCATCGGAAGCTGGTGCAGCAGCCGGCGCGCATCGTTCGCCGCCTCGAATGAAACCACAACGTCGTAGTTGGTGGCCACGACCTGGCTGGTGGAGGTGAAGTCCCGTTTGCCCCGCTGCATGGCGTAGGTGACGATGCCGAAGAGCATAAAGAATGCCGCACCCATCAGCACCGACGTCATAATCGAGAACGCACCGTCGGTCGTGGAAAAGAACGAGAGCATAATGCCGACGAACAGGCCGAACCACATGCCGCTCAGCGCACCGGAGAGCGCCACCCGGGGGTACGTCAACCTGCCGGTGACCCGTTCCACCATCTTCAAATCGTTGCCCACGATCGAGACCATCTGCACCGGAAACTGCTGGTCAGCGAGGTAGTCCACCGCCTTCTGGGCATCCAGGTAGGAGTTGTAGGAACCAACGGTGTCCCCCTTGGGGACACTGCGGGCCTCGTCCGGGCCGGTGCGAGCGCCGGCCCTGGGAGCACCAAAAATGTTTGACATAGGTCCATTCTTACCTATCCGGCTGGGCACCGGCTGTAAATTCAGCTAAAAGAGAGCGGACTCGGTAGCCTGTACAGGTGAGCACAAATCTTTCGCGGGTGTTTGTTGCCCGCCTCCTCGGACTCGACGTCTTTGACCCGCTGGGCGACCGCCTGGGCAGGCTGCGTGACGTTGTGGTGCTCTCCCGAGGTTCCCGGGGCGCGCCGCACGTTGTGGGCATCGTCGTTGAGGTGCCGGGCAAGAAGCGCGTCTTTGTGCCGATGACTCGGATCACCTCGATCGACCAGACCCAGGTCATCTGCACCGGACTGGTAAACCTGCGCCGTTTCGAACAGCGCGGAGCCGAAACCCTCGTCGTAGCCGAAATGTTCGACCGCCGTGTGACCCTCGCCGACGGCAGCGGAGATGCCACAATCGAGGACATCGCGATGGACAAGCACCGCTCCGGCGACTGGTTTGTCAGCAAGCTTTTTGTCCGCCGCGGGCATTCCCTCTCCCCGCTGAGCCGGCTCCGCCGCAACGAGACCATGATTATCGATTGGGCCGACGCGCAGCAGGGCGCCCACACCGAACCCCAGGCAGCAACCCAGTTCGTCGCGACCCACGAGGACCTCAAGCCTGCCGACTTTGCCGAGGCGCTCCAGGAAATGAGCGACAAGCGCCGCTTCGAGGTCGCCAGCGAACTTCAGGACGAACGGTTGGCCGACGTCCTCCAGGAGATGCGCGAAGGCGACCAGGTCGAGATCCTCTCCGCCCTTGACGTGAACCGCGCGGCAGACGTGCTGGAGGAAATGGACCCGGACGACGCCGCCGACCTCCTCGCGGAGCTTCCCAGCGCCCAGGCCGAAGAACTGCTGCAACTGATGGAACCCGAAGGCGCAGAAGACGTCCGGCGGCTGCTTGAATACGACGAGGACACCGCCGGCGGCCTGATGACCCCGGTCCCGGTCATCCTGCCTCCCGAAGCCACCGTCGCGGAAGCCCTCGCCCATGTGCGCCGCGAAGAACTCTCACCCGCCCTGGCGTCGTCGATCTTTATTGCCCGGCCCCCGTTGGAGACGCCTACGGGCCGTTTCCTGGGCGTCGTCCATATCCAGCAGCTGCTCCGCTTTCCACCGCCCGAACCGCTGGGCAACCTCGTGGACAAGACCCTGGAACCGGTCTCGGACCTCGCGCACATCAGCGAGGTGGCCCGGACGCTGGCCACCTACAACCTCAACTCGCTCCCCGTTGTTAACAGCGACGGTCGGCTTGTAGGGGCGGTGACTGTTGACGATGTGCTGGATCATCTGCTGCCCGATGACTGGCGCGCCCACGAGGACGATGTCCCGATAAGGAAGCTTGGAGGCCGCATTGGCTGATATCAGCGCAGCACGGAACCCCCAGGCACGGCCGGGCAGCAAAGCCGACAGGGGCGGCCTCGATACGCCCCTGAGCGGCCGCCAGCGGATCCTGCCGAAGTTCTCCCCCAACCCGGACGCCTTTGGCCAGACCACTGAAGGGTTCGCCCGCTTTATGGGCACCCCGCAGTTCCTGGTCTACATGACGGTGTTCGTCGTCATCTGGCTGGGGTGGAACACATTCGCGCCCTCCGAATGGCAGTTCGACTCCCGGGCCCTCGGGTATACCCTGCTGACCCTTATGCTTTCACTGCAGGCCTCCTACGCCGCGCCGCTGCTGCTGCTGGCCCAGAACAGGCAGGACGACCGTGACCGCGTCTCCCTGCAGCAGGACCGCCAGCGGGCAGAGCGGAACCTCTCCGACACCGAATACCTGACCCGGGAACTCGCTTCGCTGCGCATCGCCCTGCGCGAAGTCGCCACCCGCGATTACGTCCGGGCCGAGCTGCGGAGCCTGCTGGAGGACATGCTGGAAGCACAGGAGGAACTGCGCACCCACGATCCGTCCGCAGGTGTTCACGAGTCGCCGCGGGACAAGGTCAAGGAAAAACTGAAGGAACGCCGCGACAAACAGCGCAGTCCCCGGACCCAGCAGATCCCCCGGGTCCGGTCTGAGAGCAAACCCAGGGCAAATAAGAAGTCCGGCGCCTTGGCCGAACAGCAGAACAACGCCGGCGCGGACCATGCCGGCGCGCCTGCGCCCCCCGTACTCCCCGAGAACTGAGCACCTACCGCATGAGCTTCAGCCAAGACAGCACCACCCCCGGCACCGTCCCGGACTCCCCGCTGGCCGGGGCAGTGCAGGCCGCACTCGCCACCGTCATCGATCCGGAGCTCCGCCGTCCGATTACTGAATTGGGCATGGTGGAAGCGGCGGAGATTTCCGCGGCCGGGCAGGTACGGGTCTCTGTACTCCTGACCATTGCCGGCTGCCCGCTGCGCGGAACCATCACCGCCGATTGCGAGTCGGCAGTGTCCGCCGTGCCGGGCGTCACAGGCGTCGAGGTCGAGCTGAAAGTCATGACCCAGGAACAGCGCGACGCCCTCAAGGACCAGCTCCGCGGTGCCGGCGGCCAACGCGGCATCCCGTTCAACGACCCCGGATCATTGACCAAGGTATACGCCGTCGCGAGCGGAAAGGGCGGCGTCGGCAAGTCCTCAGTGACGGTAAACCTCGCCTGCGCCCTCGCGGCACGGGGCCTGCGGGTGGGGATCGTCGATGCGGACGTCTACGGTTTCTCCGTCCCGGCGTTGATGGGCATCACCCAGTCCCCCACCCGGGTCGATGACATGATCCTGCCGCCGGTCGCCTACGGGGTCAAAGTCATCTCGATCGGTATGTTCGTCGCCGCCAACCAGCCCGTCGCCTGGCGCGGGCCCATGCTGCACCGTGCGCTGGAGCAGTTCCTCACCGACGTCTACTTCGGCGATCTCGACGCCTTGTTCCTGGACCTTCCGCCCGGCACCGGTGACATCGCGATCTCCGTGGCCCAGCTGCTGCCCCAAGCCCAGATCCTGGTGGTGACCACTCCCCAGGCCGCTGCTGCGGATGTAGCCGAGCGGGCGGGTGCCCTCGCGACCCAGACCGGCCAAGTCGTCGCCGGTGTTGTGGAGAACATGTCCTACCTTGAAATGCCCGACGGCGGCCGGATGGAGCTGTTCGGCAGTGGCGGCGGCGCCATGCTGGCCGAGCGGCTCTCAGCGACTGTGGGAACTGATGTTCCACTGCTGGGACAGATTCCGCTGGACATTCTCTTGCGGGAGGGGGGCGACACCGGTGTCCCGCTGGTGCTGGGCAGGCCCGAAACTCCCGCCGCCGCGGCGCTGCTGGACATTGCCGGCAGAATCGGTGCCATCCCGCGCGGGCTCAACGGAAAGTCGCTGGGCCTGCAGCCAGTTAAGTAGCCTCCGAGTCGAAGGGCGCCTGCTCGCCGTCCGGGAGCCGCTCGACAATTCGGTCCGGCCGGGGAACCGACGCAGCTGCCGCAACGGTGGCTACTGCCGCCGCCGGGGCGCCGCCGCTGACCGGCTTGGTGTCATCGTCAAGCAGCGCCTCTTTGATGATCCGGCGCGGATCGTACTGCCGGGGATCGTATTTCTTCCAGTCAACGTCGTCGATGTCGATGCCGACTTCGTCCTTGATCTGCTCTCTGGCCCCCGACGCCATCCGCCGGACTTCCTTAACGATGTTGGCAAGTTTCTGAGTGTATTCGGGCAGCCTGCTGGGGCCAATCACCAGAAGGCCGATGATCAGCAGAAGGAGGAACTCCGGTCCATTGATTCCAAGCATTGTACGAAGATTACCCTCTCACGCGGGGCCGCGACGATTCGGCCGGAATACCCGGCGCGTGACCCCACCAAATCCGCACGTCACGGTGCCAGCAACTCCAGAATCCTGCCCATGCCCCGTTCCATCCGGCTGATGAAATCGTGCCCGGGCCCGGACTCCGGACCGCCGACGTCCGCCGTCGCAGGGCCGTGGATCGTTCCCTGCGGTTCCTGGCCCTGGCCGGCGGCCGTTCCGACGGCCAAGTTACGGGCCCGGACCAGGGCGGCCACGGCCTCGCCTGTCCGCTCCGCGGGCTGGTCCGAGACGTAGGTGAAGGTAGTTTGGTCCGCCTTGTAGATGGCAGCGAAGGGCGCGGCATGATTTACCCAGAGGCTGCCTTGGCTCGCGCCAACCCCTGGCTCCACGCCCGCTGCGGCGTTCCCCGCAGGCAACACCGCTGAGGTGAAGCCGTCCAGTGCTGCCGGGTGGCCCGTGAGCGGGTTCAGTGGCGGGGCGGTTTCAGGAAAGCCGGACTGCCCTGCCGGGCCGCGCTGCCGGTCCGGAGCGCCGTGCTGTTCGAGGATGGTGGTGAAATGTCGGCCGTCCGTGAGGCGCAGCTCCACAGCGTCGCCGCCGGTCAGGACCCGGCCCCTGGCCCAGATCAGGTGGTAGCCGAGTTCACGGAGCACGGGGCAGGACCACCCCTCGGAGCGCAGCATGGTCAGCTGGACCGTGCTCAGCGAGCCGGCCGGAGTGAAATCGGGTTCGCCGGTGAGGCTCCAGCCCGCTGGTGCGCCGGCCGCTCCGTCCACGGCATCAGCCCCGAAACCAGCAGGATCCTGCTGGAAAAACGCCGTGGCGGGCACGACGCCGGGCCGCTGGGCAGGGTCGGCGCCCATCAGATAGGCCGATCCGCCGAGCAAGGCCGCGGCGGCCGCAGCACTGCCGGCCGCGATCACCGAGGCACGCAGCGCGGGGCGGCGGCCAAAGACCGTTGACGGCGGGCGGCGGTCCGGCTGCTCAGCGCTGGCGAGTTCCGCGGTGCGCGCCAGCAGTCGTGCAGTGAGGTCGCTGCTGGCCGCCGGCACGTCCGCTCCGCGCAGCCGCTCCAGGTACTGCCGTTCCCGGCGCTTCTGCAGCTGGCAGTCCGGGCATGGGTCCCGGTGCCGGCCCCGGCGATTGTGGGGGACGCGGAGCAGTCGCTGGAGCAGACGCATCGCCTGGTTCAGAGGAGGCCGGCAATGCGCGGCAGCTTCAGACGCGGTTTCAGCGACGGCTTGGCGGACTGCGGCGGCCTCGGGTCCCGGTGGGCCAGCTTCTCCCGGAGCATGGTGCGCCCGCGGTGAATCCGGGAGCGGACGGTACCGAGCTTGATGCCCAAAGCGACGGCGACCTCGTCATAGGAGAGCCCCTCAAGGTCGCAGAGGACGACGGCGGCGCGGAAGTCCGGGGGGAGTTCCTCCAGGGCAGTCTGCACATCGACGTCCAGGTTGTTGAATTCAAAGCTCTGTTCCGGGCCGGGCTCGCGGCCGGGCAGGCGGGATTCTGCGTCGTCAGCCAGCGCGTCGAAGCGGATCCGGCTTTTGCGCCGCGCCTGGTCCAAGAACAGGTTCGTGGTGATCCGGTGCAGCCAACCGTCAAGGGTGCCCGGTTTGAAGTTCTCCAGCGAACGGAAGACCCGGACAAATACTTCCTGGGTAAGGTCCTCAGCGTCGTACTTGTTGCCGGTGAGACGATACGCGAGCCGGTACACCTTGGCGGAGTGGTTAGTCACCACTTCCTCCCAGGTGGGCCGGACCCATACGGCCTCCGCCGCGGCCTGGGACTCTTCAGCTACAGGGACAGCTGCCACTATCGACATTGTCCGCTCCCCTCGTGGATGGTGCTTACGCCGTGGACGGTGCTTGCGGCTGCAAGCTCCGGCATCCTTGATTCGGCGCCGATCACCACGCGGATGAGCGGATATCCATCTTTTCAAAATTTTCTGGGAATTTCCTGACGCCGGCCACCCTTCCGCCCTCGGCAGAACCGGCGGCCCGCACCGGCCGGCTGTGCCCACGGCGGCGAGTGCACTGTGACCGCGCCAGCGGTGGCGCCTGCCTGCCGGGTCCCCCCTGACCCAGTACGCTGGAGGGAACAATCCCCTGCCGCCCAGAAAGCGAATCCATGAGCGCCGATAAGTCTACGAGCTGGTCCTATGCAGAAGATCTGCCTGCCGAGGATGAGGTCCTGTTGCACGCGCGCGAACGGTCCTTCGAATTGGGGGTCACCCCGGTCGGCCCCGGCGTGGGTGCCGTCCTGACCGTCCTGGCTGCCGCTTCCAAGGCCCAGACCGCCGTCGAAATCGGCACCGGCGCAGGGGTCTCCGGAGTCTGCATCCTGCGCGGGCTGGGTCCGCACGCCGTCCTGACCACCATCGACGTCGACGTCGAACACCTCAAGGCCGCGCGGGAGGCGTTCCAGGAGGCCGGCAGCCCGGCAAACCGGACACGGACCATCTCCGGCCGCGCCCGCGACGTACTCCCCCGGCTGACAGACGGCGCCTACGACCTGGTCTTTATTGACGCCGACAAACCGAACTACCCCGGCTATGTGGAACAGGCAGTCCGGCTGCTCAAGTCCGGCGGATTGCTGATCGTCAACGATGCGCTGGACAAGGACCGTGTCGCCAACCCTGCCGCGCGTGAGGCCACCACCGTGATCCTCCGCCAGGTGGGCAAGTCCATCCGTGAGGACGACCGCCTCGCCTCAGCCATGCTCCCGACCGGCGACGGTCTGCTGGTCGCAGTCAAGAGGTAGCAGGGCAGCTCCACGGTTACGCGGCCGGCAGGTTCCGCACCACAACAGCGGGCGGGGTCCGCAGCCACCCGGCTGCGGACCCCGCCCGCTGTTAGAGCATTCAGCGAAGCTATTCGGTAACGCCGACGAGGCATTCCTTCAAATTGGCAGCTTCAGCGGAGTTGAGTTCGACCACGAGCCGTCCGCCACCTTCGAGCGGCACACGCATGATCAAGCTTCGTCCTTCTTTGGTAACTTCCATCGGGCCGTCGCCGGTGCGTGGTTTCATTGCCGCCATAAGGAATATCCCCTCCATTAGTCCAGTGACATACCAGCCCGGCCGGGCTGCGTCCGCTTAGTCAATCAAGCTGCCCGGCGGCCGTGATGGGTACCATCAGGGCCACATACTCAGTTTGCTTCTTGTCCTTGCTTACCAGCTATTATCGCGTAACAACGCGGCTGTAGCTAATCGCTGGACTTTCCGACGCGCCGCGCCGCACCGGGCCGGCTGCGCCCAAAGGTGCTCCGCGTCACGGCGGATAGTCCCCTCCGCCGGGCAGTGGCGCCCAGGCCCACAGCCACACGATCCAGACCATCTGCAGCAGCAGGAACATGATCACCAGGGTGCCGCGGTAAGCGCGGGACCGGGAGATGAAGGCTGCGCCGAGGGCCAGCGGGAAGAGCGGCAGCAGCATCCGGAACGTGCTGGTCTGGGGGTGCAGGAAGACCAGCAGGTAGCCCAGGTAGCAGACACACCACAGCCGCAGTTCAGCGCCCAGCGCACGCACGGGGCGGGACATCATGGCCGCCGCGAACAGCGCAACGAAAGCGAAAGGCGCCAGCACCCCAATAACCGGTCCGAAGAGCAGAATTCCGGTGTCGAACCAGGGTTTTAGCGCCACCAACTCCTCGCCGCGCCAGACGGTTTCAGTTTTTGTATAGGCCTGCAGGTCGCCGGTAACGTACCAGGCGATTACCGGCCAGGCGAGGGCGCCGATTCCGCTGACCGCTGTCAGCCCGCCGAGCGACCAGAGTTCGGTCCTGCTGTGGGTGGCCGCCAAGGACCACTCCGCGGCGCCGGTCCCGGGACCATCCCCGAGGGCCGGCCGGCGGGTGCGGGGGTGGCGCCGCCACACCCGGAAGAGGAACAGCATCCCCAGCATCGCGGCGAAAGGCACCCCGGTGGGCCGGGACAGGCACATCAGTACTACGGCCGGCATGGCCCACAGGTAGCGGCGCTCCATCACCAGCAGCAGGGCGGTGGACAGCAACAGCAGGTTCAGCGACTCGGCGTAGGGCACCTGGAGCACCGGCGACACCGGGAAGGTGGAAACCAACACTGTTCCCCACAGCGCGGCGCCGGGTGTGGCCCGGAGCCGGAAGAGCCGGTAGATGACAAGTGCCGCACCCAGACCGCAGAGCATGGCAATAAGCGTCAGGGCGAACGCGGGGGTCATTCCGGTCAGCCCGGCGACCACCCGGCCCAGCATGGGAAAGAGCGCGTAGAACGCCCACGCGTTCTCCTGAACGTTTCCGGCACCGTCCGTCGGCAAGACGTCCGGGTAGCCGTTTTGGAGTGCTTCGCCATACCAGCGGGCGTCCCAGATATTTATGAACGACCAATAGTCCGGCTTCGCCGGGAACCAAGGATTGGGGCCCTGGTGCAGGGCGGCGGCCATAAAAATGCAGGCACTGATGAACCGGGCGGCGGCGTAGAGCCCGGCCACCTGGGCCCACCATGGCCAGCCCGCCAGCCGGGCAGCCAGCCCGACAGCCAGCCCGGCTACACCCCGCCTGGCCGGAACATGCTCGGCCGCCGGCGCCCGGGCCTGCGGCGGTTCACTTCTCACGGTTCCCGCCGACGGCGTGCGAGTTCAGCGCCAAGATCCGCGATGGTGCCGTCTTTGGCGGCGAGCTGGTCCCGCAACTCATCGAGCACCTCGTCCACCTGGTCCATCCGGTAACCGCGAAGGGCCACAGCAAAACGCAGCCGGTCGACGTCGGACGGCACGGCCTGGGCCGGAAGCAGCACCGGCGGAAGGTTGGCAACCGGCTGGTCGAAGCCGTCATCGAGGGCGTGCAGCTCGCCGGAGTCTGTGCCCCGGCGGCCGCGGAAGATCTTCGACGCGTTGCCGGTGCCAAGGAGGAACGCGGCGCCGGTCAGCGCGACCGCAAGAAGGACCAGGAAAAAACTCACTCTCCCATCGTGCCAGACGGGCGCTCCTCCGGCGGGCGGGCGGGCGGTCAGCCGCGCGTGCCGCCGGCTGTTTCTGGGCCGGAGCCGTTTACCGTTCCGCTGGAGGTGCTTGTCCCGTTGGGATTCCGGTGCCGTGCGGCGCCCTCCACAACCAGCGCGACCGCCAGGGCCGGGTCGTCCACGACCTGCAGCAGGTCCAGATCCTCCGCTGACATCATTCCCTCGGAGACCAGCGTGTTTTGAATCCACGCCAGCATCGGCGCCCAGAAGTCTGAGCCGATCAGGACAATCGGGAAGGAGGTGACTTTCCGGGTCTGGACGAGGACCATAGCCTCGAAGAGTTCATCAAGTGTCCCGAGGCCGCCCGGGAGCACAATGAACCCCTGGGCGTACTTCACGAACATGGTTTTGCGGGCGAAGAAGTAACGGAAGTTGATACCCAGGTCCACCCACTGGTTCATCCCCTGCTCGAAGGGCAGTTCGATGCCGAGCCCCACAGACACCCCGTTGCCCTGCACTGCGCCCTTATTGGCTGCCTCCATCGAACCGGGGCCGCCGCCGGTGATCACGGCCAACCCGGCTTCTGCCAGCTGACGTCCCACTTCGACGGCGAGTTCGTAGTTAGTGCTGCCGGGTACGGTCCGGGCCGAGCCGAATACGCTGACCGCCGGGCCCAGGTCCGCCAGCGCACCGAACCCTTCGACAAACTCGCTTTGGATCCTGAGGACACGCCACGGGTCGGTGTGGACGAACTGGCCCGGACCCTTCGTATCCAGCAGCGTGCTGTCGGACATCGTGACTTTGGCAGCTTTGCGCCGCAATTCCAGCGGACCCTTACGCCGGATCCCGGCGGCCGGCGGCGCGTCACCAACGCTGGCTGGCGGCTGTCCGGCGCCTGCGCCGGGTGTGTTGCCGGCTGTCGTTGCGGCGCCGGCCGGCTGATCGTGCTGCTGCGAATCTGTACTCATGCCCACAGGGTAGCGCGGATGCCCCGGCCCACCGGCTCAGCCCCGCGGGGACACCGCTGCGCGCAGTGCCGGTCCGCAGCGCAGCGCAGCGCCGGAGGTTACCCGAGGTTGCCCCAGAGTCTCTGACCTGCAGGTATCTCTTCAATTACGATCCGTAGGAAGTAGGAGTGATTGCGGTCATATGCCGCCGATGTTCGCTAGATTCTTCTTATGACTACTCAAGTGCCCGGCGATGCTCTCGTCTCCCTGAATGCCGTCAATAAGCACTACGGCCAGTTGCACGTGCTGAAGGACATCAACCTGAACGTCCGCAAGGGCGAGGTTGTTGTTGTCATCGGACCGTCGGGATCCGGCAAGTCCACGCTCTGCCGTGCCATTAACCGCCTCGAAACGATCGACGACGGCGTCATCACCATTGACGGAAAGGAACTGCCCGCCGAGGGCAAAGACCTCGCCAAGCTGCGGGCCGACGTCGGAATGGTGTTCCAGTCCTTCAACCTCTTCGCGCACAAAACGATCCTGGAAAACGTCACGCTCGGGCCGATTAAGGTCAAGGGCGAGTCCAAGGCGCAGGCCGACAAGGAAGCTATGACGCTGCTGGAGCGCGTCGGCGTCGGACATCAGGCCCCAAAACTCCCCGCCCAGCTTTCCGGCGGACAGCAGCAGCGCGTCGCGATCGCCCGGGCCCTGGCCATGAAACCCAAGGTTATGCTCTTCGATGAGCCCACCTCGGCCCTTGACCCGGAAATGATCAACGAAGTCCTCGACGTGATGGTCCAGTTGGCGAAGGACGGCATGACCATGATCGTGGTAACGCACGAGATGGGATTCGCCCGCAAGGCAGCGGACCGCGTGGTGTTTATGGCCGACGGTGAAATCATCGAGGACGCCACGCCTGAGGAGTTCTTCACCAATCCCAAAACCGACCGCGCCAAGGACTTCCTGTCCAAGCTGTTGACCCATTAGCCGACCATACGATTCGCATCCTGGCCGTCCACCAATGGCCCTCCAATGAAAGGAATGCCATGAAGGCATTTTTGACCCGTAGGAAATCCCTGTTGATCGCAGCATCCGCTGCACTAGCCCTCGGCCTGAGCGCTTGCGGCGGCAGCAGCAGCACCACCACCAGCGCCCCGCCGGTCGCCGAGAAGCCGAGCTTTGCAGCCGACACCACCATGGCGAAGCTCTCCTCGGCAGGCAAGATCACCATTGGCACCAAGTTTGACCAGCCGCTCTTCGGCCAGAAGGGCCTGGACGGCAAGCCGGTGGGCTTCGACGTCGAAATCGGCAAGGCCATCGCCGGCAAGCTGGGCATCCCCGCCGACAAGATCGAGTGGGTGGAAACGGTGTCCGCCAACCGCGAGGAATTCATCAAGCAGGGCAAGGTCGACATCATCGTCGCTACCTACACGATCAGCGACAAGCGTAAAAACGAGGTCGACTTCGCCGGACCGTACTACGAAGCCGGCCAGGCGCTGATGGTGAACAAGGACAACACCTCCATCACCAAGCCCGAGGACGTCAAGGGCAAGAAGGTTTGCTCCGTGACCGGCTCAACACCGGCCGGCACCATCGTGGAGAAGTACGGAGCTGAGCTTGTCCCGGCAGCAACCTACTCCGCCTGCCTTGAGCCGCTGCGCAACAAGCAGGTTGAAGCCATCACCACCGACAACGTGATCCTCGCCGGATTTGTCGACAAGGAGCCGGAGGCCTTCAAGCTGGCTTCTGACCAGACGTTCACCAAGGAGCCTTACGGCATCGGCCTGAAAAAGGGCGACACCGCCTTCCGCGGCTGGATCAACGACCAGCTCGAAGCGTTTGCCAAGGACGACACCTACAAGAAGGCTTGGGAAGGTACCGCGGGCAAGGTCATCAAGACCGTCCCGGAACTCCCCGCCATCAACCGCTACTAGCCGGTGTGGCGGCGGCAAGTGCCTTGACCGGCGCGGGCCGCCGCCATTTCCGTCTTCCGCCTGGCCCCCTCAACGCAGCTGAAGGACCCTATGGACGTCATCATTGAAAACCTCCCGGCGTATTGGGACGGATTTCTCAGAACCCTTTTTCTTGCCGTCGTTTCCGGCATTATCTCCTTGATCGTCGGTACCCTGCTGGCAGCAGCCCGCGTCTCCCCGGTGGCGGCGTTGCGGGGGTTCAGCATGTTCTATGTCGAAATTGTCCGCAATACCCCCCTGACGATTGCCTTCTTTTTCGCCGCCATTGTGCTGCCGCGGTTGGGTGTGACGTTCCAGCAGTTCGAAGTTGCCGCGATCATCGCCCTGAGCGCTTACACCTCCGCTTTTATCGCCGAGGCCGTCCGGTCCGGTGTAAACAGCGTTCCAGTAGGCCAAGCTGAAGCTGCACGCAGTATCGGTATGGGTTTCGGCCAGGTGCTCTCCCACATTGTCCTGCCGCAGGCCCTGCGCACCGTGATTCCACCGATGATCAATATCCTGATCGCCCTCGTGAAGAACTCCTCGGTTGCCGGCGCCTTTTTTGTCCTTGAACTCTTCGGCGAGGGCAAGCAACTGGCGAACGCCAATGGTGACAAGGTTCTTTGGGTCCTTGCCGGAGTCGCTTTCTTCTACCTCCTGATCACTATCCCGCTCGGCATCTTTGCCGCCCGCGTTGAACGAAAGGTGGCGATCGCCCGATGACTTCCGTTCTCTACGACGTCCCCGGGCCCAAGGCCCGCCGCATCTCTTTGATCGCTTCTGTCATCGGTGCGCTCCTGATCGCCGGGCTGCTGGCCTTGGCTATCGCCACCCTTGCCTCGCAGGGGATCTTCGAGGCGCGCCGCTGGGAAATCTTCGGCAATCCCGACGTCTGGAAACTCATTGGCGACGGGCTTGGCGCCACCCTGACCGCAGCGGCCGTCGCTGCCGTCATTGCCTTCCCGCTGGGCCTGGTCATTAGCCTGCTGCGGATTTCCTTGGTACCGGCGATCCGGATTCCGATCCGGGTTGTCCTGGAATTCCTGCGCGGCATGCCAGTGGTGCTGATGATGTTCTTTGTACTGCTGGTGTTCGGGACCAGTTCCTACGTCGCCGTCGTTGCAGGGCTCGTGCTCTACAACGCTGCGATCTTCGCGGAGATCATCCGCGCCGGCGTCCAGTCGCTGCCTAAGGGCCAGCGTGAAGCAGGCCTGGCCATCGGCCTGACCAGCTTCCAATCCCGTATGTTCATTGAATTGCCGCAGGCGATCCGCCGGATGCTGCCCTCGCTTGTAGCCCAGCTTGTTGTTCTTCTTAAGGACACCTCGTTGGGGTACATCGTGGCGTACGGTGAGCTCCTGCGCGCCGTGCAGGTCATGGCGGACTTCCTCGGCCCGCAGTTCCTCTTCCCCATCTTCTTTGTGGCCGCGGCGATTTACATCCTGATCAACCTGGCAGTATCCCGGTTGGCCATCTGGATCGAACGCCGTGGCTCGAAAAAAGCAGCCGGCGGTATGGCCAAGGCCAGGTAGCCGTCGACACCAAATAGTTCGCTCGCAGCACGAAAAAGGTCCGGAACCAGGGTTCCGGACCTTTTTTGCTGTTTGGCGGTGCTAGCCGGCGAGCCAGCTCCGCAGCGCACGCAGGCATTCGCGGATCGCATCGGCCTCGACATGCTCGTTGTCCTTGTGCGCCAGCAAAGCGTCCCCCGGGCCGAAGTTCACCGCGGGGATGCCCAACTCACTAAAGCGGGCGACGTCGGTCCAGCCGTATTTTGGTTTCGGCTCCCCACCCACGGCAGCCACGAAGGACGCGGCGGCCGCGTGGTTCAGCCCGGGCCGGGCGCCCGCTGCAGCGTCGGTGCGAACGACGTCGAATCCCGCCAGCAGCTTCCTGACGTGCTGTTCGGCGTCGTCCGGGGATTTGTCCGGGGCGAAGCGATAGTTGATTTCGACAACGCAGCGGTCCGGGATGACGTTTCCGGCGGTTCCGCCGTTGATTTTCACCGCGTTGAGGCTCTCGCGGTAGTCCAGCCCGTCCACGTTGATGGTGCGGGGTTGGTACTCGGCGAGCCGGGCAAGGATTGGCGCGGCTGCGTGGATTGCATTGCTGCCCATCCAAGCGCGGGCCGAATGCGCCGCTTCGCCAACGGTGGTCACCTCGAAGCGGATCGTGCCGTTGCACCCGCCCTCGACCGTCCCGTCCGTGGGTTCCAGCAGGATCGCGAAGTCCCCGTCCAGCAGGCCGCCGTGGTTACGGACCAAGCGGCCCAGTCCGCTCTTGACGGCCTTAACCTCTTCGTGGTCGTAGAAGACGAACGTCACGTCCTTGTCCGGCTCCGCGCCTGCGTCGAACAGCCCTGCCGCGAGGGCCAGCTGAACCGCGACGCCGCCCTTCATATCGGTGGCACCGCGCCCGTAGAGAATCCCCTTTCCGGGCGCGCCCGAGGGCCAGTAGGACGGTACGGTACCAAGGGAGCCGTCCGTCGCGGGCAGCGGCACCGTGTCCAGGTGCCCGGCCAGGATAACCCGTTCGGCCCGGCCCAGATTGGTCCGGGCAATGATTGCGTCACCGTCGCGGACCACGTCCAGCCCGTTGATGGCACGCAGGGCATGCTCCACCGCGTCGGCCAGTTCCCCCTCAGCGCCGGAAACACTGTAAATGTCGATCAGCTGCGCTGTCAGCAGGGCAACGTCCTGGTGCAGGTCCAGGCGGGCGGCAGCGTGGGTGCGGGCGTTTGGGTGCAGGTTCGGGTCCGGGGCAGTCACCCTCCCACTTTATCCGCTGGCCTCCCTGGCCGTCCCGCGTATGCGGCATTCCGGGTAACCCCGTCAGCGTCAACCACCCGGTCATGTGGAAGGTGCCGGTTTCGGCCACCGCAGCCGCCGTCGATACACTGGGAACATGACTGAAACCGCTTCTTCCGCCGTGCCCGCCGACGCCCGCTCCGCCTACGGGTACGGCGTTGCCACGATCGCGACCGGCAACGGTGCAGCCACCGTGCTGGATGTCTGGTTCCCGGCCCCGGCCCTGGGGACTGCGGCCGAGAGCCTCCGGGATGTAGCCAACGCGGACCAGGCGCTCCTCGAGATCGCCTCGACCGGCGCTGACGCTGACCGCGGCACCGAGCAGAAGGTCGTGTTCGTCCAGATCCACCTTGACGAAGCGCCCGCCGATACCGCAGACGCCTACTTGCGCCTGCATCTGCTCTCCCACCGCCTGGTCAGGCCGAACAGCATCAACCTGGACGGGATCTTCGGCAAGCTCCCCAACGTTGTGTGGACCAGCTTCGGGCCGGCCGCCGTTGAGGGCTTCGAACTGACCCGCGCCCGGCTGCGCAGGCGCGGCGCCGTCACCGTCTACGGCGTGGACAAGTTCCCCCGCATGGTCGACTATGTTGTCCCCTCCGGCGTGCGGATTGCCGACGCCGACCGCGTCCGCCTCGGTGCGTACCTGGCTGAAGGCACCACAGTGATGCACGAAGGATTTGTGAACTTCAACGCCGGTACGCTCGGCAGCTCGATGGTCGAAGGCCGTATTTCGGCCGGTGTGGTCGCCGGTGACGGGTCCGACGTCGGCGGCGGCGCCTCGATCATGGGGACCCTGTCCGGCGGCGGCAAGGAAAAGATTTCGCTGGGCGAACGCGTACTGCTGGGCGCCAATTCCGGGGTGGGCATCAGCATCGGCGATGACTCCGTCGTAGAGGCCGGCCTGTACGTGACGGCCGGCACCCGCGTCCGCGTGGTCGGCGCCAATGACGCCGACGGCGAAGACACCAGCCGGATCGTCAAGGCCGTTGAGCTCTCGGGTGTGCCCAATCTACTGTTCCGCCGCAACTCCTCCACCGGCGAGGTTGAGGTCCTCCCCCGTAAGGGCCAAACCGTTGAACTCAACGAGGCACTTCACGCAAACTAGGCCGGGGTGCGCAAAGATAAAACCGTCGGCAGAATACCGCGGCCCCGGCAGGGCCTGAGGGAGTAGTTCGTGGCACGCAGAGGCAGCTTGCGCCGTCGGCTTGTGCTGCTGCTGACCCTCGCGCTGGTCGCCGGCGGGATCTACACGGCCGTGACCTTCCTGCAGCGCTCGGAAGTCCTTATCACCGAACGTTGTACAGCTGTGGGTGGCAGCAGCGATGATCTTGCCGCGGATCAGGCCGCCAATGCCGGCTTGATCGCGGCCGTCGCCGTCCGGCGGGGCCTCCCGGCCCGGGCGGCCAGTATTGCCTTGGCCACGGCAATGCAGGAGTCCAAGCTCCGGAACATCGGCCACGGCGACGAAGCCGGCCCGGACTCGCGTGGCCTCTTCCAGCAGCGCCCCTCGCAGGGCTGGGGCACAACGGATCAGGTGATGGATCCCCACCATGCGAGCAACGCCTTCTACGATGCCCTGGTGAAGATCCCGGGCTTCCAGAACATGGCCATCACCGACGCCGCGCAGCGCGTCCAGCGATCGGCCTACCCGAACGCTTACGCGGCGCATGAGCCGATGGCCCGTGCTTTCGCCTCCGCACTGACCGGACAGACCCCCGCGGGCCTCGACTGCACCCTGCGGGACCCCGATGCGGCGGGCGACCCGGCCGCCGTGCAGGACAGGCTGACCGCCGACTTTGGCGCAATTCCTGCCACCACGGAGGCCCGGAGCCTTGTACTGGAAACCGAAGGTGCCCAGGCGTGGGCCGTCGCCCAGTGGGCGGTTGCCAACGCCAAGGTCCTCTCCGTCACGGAAGTCCAGGTCGACGGGCGCCAATGGAGCAGGCAGAAGCGCAACGGCTGGCAGCCGGCGGAAATGCCGGCCGGGCTTCTCAGGATCACCGTCGCCGAAGAGCCGGCGCGCTAAGCGGTGAGTTCGGTCCGCATGCAGTGCACGGACCGGCGGAACTCAGACCAGCAAATCCACCACGGGCTGCACAAAGCTGCGGAACAGCTCCGGCTGGGAGAGCAGCTCAGAGCTCATCACGATCTTGTCCGGCTCCAGATACCAGGCCCGGGGTTCTGCAAGTGGAAGTTCAATGATGGTCAGGGTGAAATCCCTGGCGGCCCGGCCCACCTCGAGCAGCCTGTCATCCACCATGTCCTGCAGCAGCTGCACCGACCCAGCGACTTCACGTTCAGCTTCCAACGTCAGGTACTCGCCGCGGCGTTCCCGGGCCCAGGACAGCGCAGCTCCAAAATGCGCCTGGAGTACCCGCCGGAGGGCAGGGGAATTGCCGAAGTCACGGAAGCCGGGCGGACCCAGTTCCGGCGACATCTCGGGATGCGCTTTCAGGAGTTGTTCCCACCACGCCTCCCATTCCGTCCTCAGCGCGCTAACCCCGCCCACCTCCGCGATGAGGTGTGTGTGGTCAGCGGGCCGGATTTTCGGCGCCGCGTGGCATAGGGCTGGATGCCCGGCGCCGTCCAGCCCGGCCGCGTCGCGAAGGTACAGTGCAATGAGCATGGGACCCGAAGTATCCATGGTGATCCGCCAACCCGGCCCGCCTGTGTGGTGCATCCAATTGCCTCCTTGGCACGACGTACGACTCCAGTGTATTCCTCGCGTCAGCCCAGGTTAATGGCTACCGGGGTGGCTGCCCAGTCCGGTGAGATGGGCCTCCAGCACGTCGCTGCATACCTGCGCGGTCATCCATTCGGGCTGCAATAACGCGTGCATGGTGAGGCCGTCGAGGGTGGCCAGCAGCCGCTCAGCTTCGGTGACCAAACGCTGCTCGTCCTGGCTGGCGTCGGTTCCGGCCGCGGACGAAAGATCCATCACGAGCCGTCCGACGATCGCGGCGACGGCCCGGTGGCTCCGGTCTGCCTCCGCGGCGAGGAAAGGCTTGGTCCGCGCTGCGTTCTTAAAAGCCATCCAGACGCAGGCGTCGACAGCGCGTTCCTCGTCGAGCGGAAGGAACTCGCCCAGCAGGGTTAACACGCCCCGATGGTGTTCCGGGGTCCCGGGCCGGGTCCCGGCGAGGCGCTCGTCGGCGGACTCCAGCCTGCCGACGACCCGGTCCACAACCACTCCGAACGAATGGGCCAAAAGTTCGTCGCTGCTGGCGAAGTAATGGCGGACGGATCCGACAGCCAGTTCGGCCTCGTCTGCGACTTCGCGCAGCGACGCCCGTTCAAGTCCATCGGCTGCGACAATCCGGAAGACCGCTTCGACAACTTCCTGGCGCCGGATTGCGGCGTCGACAAATTTGGGCATTATTCCTTTTTAGCACGAATGTGCCCGCACGACGCCGGGGCGCACCGGCAACCGGCGTCCCACCTCGGCAAATGGTCACCACCGGACCCATGGGCACCATCCCGAGGAGAGATATATACGACGCCGGCCGCTCACCTCGTGGGGTGAGCGGCCGGCGTCGTACTTCTTGAGTGCATTACACGGAGGGGTAGTTGCGCTCCGGCTCGCCGATGTAGAGCTGCCGCGGACGGCCGATCTTGGTGTTGGGGTCACTGATCATTTCACGCCACTGGGCGATCCAGCCCGGCAGACGGCCGATCGCGAAGAGCACGGTGAACATCTTCTCGGGGAAACCCATGGCCTTGTAGATCAGGCCGGTGTAGAAGTCCACATTCGGGTAGAGCTTGCGCTGGATGAAGTAGTCGTCATTCAACGCCTTCTCTTCCAGGCGCAGGGCGATCTCGAGGAGTTCGTCGTTGCCGCCGAGCTTCGTGAGGATCTCGTGCGCCGTCGCCTTCACGATCTTGGCCCGGGGGTCGTAGTTCTTGTACACACGGTGTCCGAAGCCCATCAGCCGGACGCCGTCCTCCTTGTTCTTGACCTTCTCCATGTAGTCCTCGGGCTTGGTGCCGTCGGCCTGGATCTGGCGGAGCATCTTCAGTACGGCCTCGTTGGCGCCGCCGTGGGCAGGGCCGAAGAGGGCGTTGATGCCTGCGGAGACGGAGGCGAAGAGGTTGGCGTTGGAGGAACCAACGAGCCGGACCGTTGACGTCGAGCAGTTCTGCTCGTGGTCCGCATGCAGGATCAGGAGCAGGTCCAGTGCCTTGGCGACGACCGGGTCCACCTCGTACTGCTCGGCGGGCAAGCCGAAGCTCAATCGCAGGAAGTTCTCCACAAGGTTGTGCGAGTTGTCCGGGTAGAGCATTGGCTGGCCGATGCTCTTCTTCAGGGCGTACGCGGCAATAACCGGCATCTTGGCCAGCAGCCGGTAGGTGGAGACCTCCACCTGCTCGGCATTAAAAGGATCCAGCGAGTCCTGGTAGAACGTGGAAAGTGCGGACACCGCGGAGGACAGTACCGGCATCGGGTGGGCATCACGCGGGAAGCCGCTGAAGAAGCCCTTGAGCTCCTCGTGGAGCAGGGTGTGGTGGCGGATCCGCTGGTCAAAGGCTTCCAGCTCAGTGGGGGTCGGCAGGTTGCCGTAGATCAGCAGGAAGGAAACTTCCAGGAAGCTGGAGTGCTTGGCGAGCTGTTCGATCGGGTAGCCGCGGTAGCGCAGGATTCCGGCATCACCATCGATGTAGGTGATGGCGGAGGTGGTTGCCGCAGTGTTCATAAAGCCGGGGTCAAATGCAACGGCACCGGTCTGCTTCAGCAGCTTGGAAACGTCGTAGCCTTCGTTTCCTTCTACAACCTGGATGCGCGGGAGTTCAAGCTCTCCGCCGGCGTGCCGCAGGGTTGCGCTGGTGGTCTCAGTCATGGAGTCTCCTCTGAGGCCTCGGGGCCTCTGTAGAAAGCTGGTCCAACTTCTGGTGAAGCTGCCCACGGAACCTGTTTTAGCCACGGATTCCAACGGCTGCGCTGCCTTCTTGTGGAAAGCCACCATTGATAGTCAGTTAAAAACTACCGGCAGATCCCGGGTGGCACTAATCCAAGGCCACCAGGGACCGACCTAAACGCACCGGATGTGGCACGTGTCACAGCATTCCTACGGCCCCACGGCCAAACGGGCGGCCGCCGCGTCGATCCGTTCGTCACTTGCCGTCAGCGCAACCCGGATAAATCCGTTGCCCGCGTCACCGTAAAACACGCCCGGTCCCACTACGATTCCGCGGTCAGCGAGACGGCCGACGGTCTCCCAGGTGGCCTCTCCGGCGGTCGCCCAGAGGTAGAGACCTGCCCGGGACTCGTGAATCGCCAGCCCAAACCGTTCCAGTGCTGGCACAATGCGTTCACGGCGGCCGCGATAAAGGTCCTTTTGCGCCTGCACATGGACGTCGTCGCCGAGGGCGACGCGCATGGCTTCTTGGACCGGGTACGGAACGATCATCCCGGCGTGCTTGCGGCTGTTGACCAAGTTCGCCACGATGGCGGGGTCGCCAGCCACAAAAGCCGCGCGGTATCCGGCCAGGTTGGACTGTTTGCTCAGCGAGTACACAGCCAGGAGTCCCTCATGGGAGCCCTCCGCAACCTGGGGATCCAGGATACTGGGGACCGGGGAGCCCCCGCGCTGAACGTCCCATTCGCCCCAGCCGAGTTCGGCGTAGCACTCGTCCGAGGCGACGACGGCGCCGAGTTCGCGGGCCTGGCGTACGATGCGGCGCAGTGATTCGGCATCGCGGACGCTGCCGGTGGGGTTCGCCGGCGAGTTGACCCAGACCAAGCGCACCCGTGCCCGGGTTCCGGCATCGAGTTGATCGAGGTCGTCGGCCGGGACGTGCTCTGCCCCGGTAAATGTGGCACCGATATCGTAGGTGGGGTAGGCGACTGTGGGTCGGACAACGACGTCGCCCGGCTTCAGGCCGAGCAGGAGCGGGAGCCAGGCCACGAGTTCCTTGGAGCCCACCGTGGGCATAATGTCCTGTGGATCCAGGCCGGGGACGCCGCGTCGGCGTTCGAACCATGCCGCGATGGCTTCCCGGAGCTCTGCGGTGCCGTGGACTGTCGGGTAGCCGGGAGCGTTTGAGGCTGCACGCAGTGCTTCCTGCACCACCTCGGGAGTGGTGTCCACCGGGGTTCCGATGGACAGGTTGGCGACTCCCCCGGGGTGTTCTGCGGCCCTGGCCAGATACGGTGCCATGGCCTCCCACGGATAGTCGGGCAGGCTGAGACCGAAGTTTCGCAGCGCAGGTGCCACCGGGAACCGCCTTAGTTCTCTTGGTTCTGCGGAGGCAGGACAGCGATCATCGGGTGGTCCGTGTGGGTATTTCCGACCTTTGCGGCCCCGCCCGGGGACCCCAGCTCATCAAAGAATTCGACGTTGGCCTTGTAGTAGTCCGCCCACTCCTCGGGAGTGTCGTCCTCATAATAGATGGCTTCGACGGGGCAGACCGGCTCGCAGGCACCACAGTCCACGCACTCATCGGGGTGGATGTACAGGGAGCGTTCACCTTCATAGATGCAATCGACTGGGCATTCTTCAATACATGCCTTGTCCTTGACATCTACACACGGCTGCGCGATTACGTAGGTCACGTCCCTGGCCTCTCCACGTTGGTTCCGGCGGCTGCCGGATTACTGCTCCCGGCCTGAGCGCCGGGCTGCTGACTTCTGAGCCTATTATCTCCCAGCCGGTTCCCGCGAACCTAGCCGGGCGTCACACGGGCCCGTCCGATTGAATCAAGCCACCCTAGGATGAACAAGTGAGTTCACCGATGCCTTCGCCCCAAGAGTTCCTGGCCACCGCCGAGCCCGGCACCCGGGTGGTGGTCCGATACCGGATTGAGGGCGGATTCACAGATGCCCTGGGCGAGCTCATTGCGCGCGACGACGACGCGTGCACCGTCCGGACCCGCCGTTCCGACGACGTGATCCCCTTTCGGTTGGTGGTGGCCGCCAAAGAGGTCCCCCCTGCACCGCCGCGCCGGACCCCAACCGGACATGCCCTCCCGTGACCGTGGCCACTGGACATATCACCACTATGCCCACGACGCGCCGCCTCCAGTGGACATGCCCACCGGTTCGGCCCGCGAAAAGTGCACATGTCCTCCGCTAACCCGACCGCACTTGGCCCGCACAATTCCCCAGGCAGGGCATGTCCATTGCTAGGCGGCGACGGACGACCTGTTCAACGCGTCCCGAACCATGCCGATGAATTCCTCGGGCCGGTTCAGGAGTAACGAATAGCTGACGACAAGGATCGGTATGCCCCGCCGGGTCATCACGTTCCACCGACGCCGGTCCTCCTCGAAGCTTGTCCGGTCCATGTGGAAGCCAGCGCCGTCCGTCTCAATGCCAAGCTTGCCGTCCACCATAAGATCGATATGACCCATTCCGGGGATATTGACCTGGGACTCGACATGGAATCCGGCGCTCCGCAGCCAGTACCGGGCCATGCATTCGATGATGGACTGCGACTGCGGGACGATGGCGGACACGATTCGGCGCTCCCTCTCATCGTTTCGGCCACTCAGCCTGAGCCGCAGCCCGGACAGCGGTACGCCTTTGAGGGCGACGGCCGACTCCGCAATCACCAGGCCGTCAAGGTCCGGCAGGCATCGCAGGCTTTGAACGACAGTGTCCACCAAAGTGGGCGGCGCAGCGGACCGGTGGCATACGAAACCGGAGTAGCTGCGGCTATGGGGAACCGCGACATGAGGAAGCACTGGCGTCTTAAGAACCCACAGACCATGGAACTGCGCGGCCGTTGCACACGCAGGCTCGGCCGGCAGCGACCGAATGGCGATAAGCCGGGCATCGGCGGTGGTAAGCGCGTAAACGCCGCGGGCCACCCGGGATACGGCACCCGAGCCGAGCGCAGACTCGAGCTGAAAGCTCGAGACACCGGCGGCAGCGAGGTGTTTGGCGCGGGCGACGCCGTCGTATTTTGCCAGAACATCTATGGCAGTGACCATAAAAAAAGCGTGGCACCCGAGCGAACGGTCGGAACAGTGCCGTTCAACGCCATGTGCAAAAGAACGGGTCAAGCGTTCCGGGCAATTGCCGAACTTGTTCTGCGGTCAAGAATGAGCATGTCCGCAGCCGAAGGGGTGCCCAAGGGGTACCGAAGGATGAGCATGTCCGCCGCCGCGGACGACGGATGGATATAGTGCCCTCATGCGCACGCGTGGCACCGAAGAATGGGCATGTCCGCCGCAGAAGGGCACCGAAGAATGGGCATGTCCGACGGGCGAGAGGGTGCCGAGCAGCGGGCCTACCCCTGGATGCGCCGGTAGCGCAGACCCCACACCAGCATGCCGACGGTGACCACCGCGATGCCGTAGATCCAGAGGCTGCCGGCCAGGTCGCCAATGATCAGCCGCCTGCCGTTCTCCAGGGTGGACCACCAGCCCGTCAGCGCGTAGCAGATGACTCCGCAGACCGCCGTCGGAAGGGCGGAACGAAACCTGGCGCTGAGCCACAGCTCGACGGCGCCAAGCAGGACCAGCGCCGCAACCGCGCCCCACGGCACCTCGACGCCGCCCACCAGGATGTCCTGCCCATGCAGCGCGGTGCCCGCGAGGGCAACAAAAAGAGCTGCCGGCACGGCGGCGGCAATACCGCCTGCCATGCCGGCAGCTCCATTATTCACAAACCATCCTTCGTGACAGCGACGGGCGCTGTGACTAGACCTTCGCGCGTGCCCGGTTGGACTTGGCGCGCTGGTTGACGTCCAGGATGAGTTTCCGGATACGGATGGATTCCGGCGTCACCTCGACACACTCGTCTTCGCGGGCGAATTCGAGGGACTCTTCGAGGGTCAGGTCGCGCGGCGGCGTCAGGTTCTCGAAGGTGTCGGAGGAAGCCGCACGCATGTTGGTGAGCTTCTTTTCCTTGGTGATGTTGACGTCCATGTCGTCGGCCCGGGAGTTCTCGCCGACGATCTGGCCTTCGTAAACCTCGGAGGTGGGGCGGACGAAGAATGATCCGCGTTCCTGCAGGTTGATCATGGCGAACGGTGTAACAACACCTGCGCGGTCAGCGATCATCGAACCGTTGGTGCGGTACTCGATCGGACCGGCCCAAGGCTCGTAGCCCTCGGAGATGGACGCCGCGATGCCGGCGCCTCGGGTGTCAGTGAGGAACTTGGTACGGAAGCCGATCAGGCCACGGGCCGGAACGATGAATTCCATCCGGCACCAGCCGGTGCCGTGGTTCGCCATGTTCGTCATGCGGCCCTTACGGGCGGCCATGAGCTGGGTGACGGCGCCGAGGTACTCTTCCGGCACGTCGATGGTCATGTGCTCCATCGGCTCGTGCACCTTGCCGTCGACGGTCTTCGTGACCACCTGCGGCTTGCCGACGGTCAGTTCGAAGCCTTCGCGGCGCATCTGCTCAACCAGGATGGCCAAGGCGAGCTCACCACGGCCCTGGACTTCCCAGGCGTCCGGGCGCTCGGTCGGGAGCACCTTGATGGAGACGTTACCGATCAGTTCCTTGTCCAGACGGTCCTTGACCTGGCGGGCCGTGACCTTGGCGCCCTTGACCCGGCCGGCCAGCGGCGAGGTGTTGATACCGATGGTCATGGAGATGGCCGGATCGTCAACAGTGATCAGCGGCAGCGGCTGCGGGTTGTCCACGTCGGTCAGGGTCTCACCGATGGTGATCTCCTCGATGCCGGCGACGGCGACGATCTCGCCGGGGCCGGCGGACTCGGTCGGGACACGGTCCAGGGCCTTGGTGGCCAGCAGCTCGGTGATCTTGACGTTCTTCATTTCACCGTTCGCGCGGGCCCACGCAACGGTCTGGCCCTTGCGCAGGGTGCCGTTGTAGATACGCAGCAGTGCCAGGCGGCCCAGGAACGGGGAGGCATCCAGGTTGGTGACGTGCGCCTGGAGGACACCGTTCGGGTTGTACGTCGGCGCCGGAATGTGCTCAATGATGGCCTTGAACAGCGGCTCGAGGTCTTCGTTCTCGGGAGCCGAACCGTCTGCGGGCTGTTCGAGGGAGGCGCGGCCAACCTTGGCAGCGGCGTAGACAACGGGGACGTTGAGGATCTTGTCCAGGTCCAGGTCCGGAACTTCGTCGGCGAGGTCTGAGGCCAGGCCCAGGAGGAGGTCCATGGATTCGTGGACAACTTCTTCGATCCGTGCGTCAGGACGGTCGGTCTTGTTGACCAGGAGGATCACGGGCAGGTGGGCCGCGAGCGCCTTGCGCAGGACGAAGCGGGTCTGCGGCAGCGGGCCTTCAGAAGCGTCAACGAGGAGGACGACGCCGTCAACCATCGACAAGCCGCGCTCAACCTCGCCACCGAAGTCGGCGTGGCCGGGGGTGTCGATGACGTTGATGGTGATGGTCTCGCCGTTGGAGGACGGTCCGTTGTAGGCCACCGTGGTGTTCTTGGCCAGGATGGTGATGCCCTTTTCGCGCTCGAGGTCACCGGAGTCCATCACACGGTCTTCGAGGTGGTTGTGTGCGGCAAAGGAGTTGGTCTGCTTGAGCATGGCGTCGACCAGAGTGGTCTTGCCGTGGTCAACGTGGGCCACGATCGCGACGTTGCGCAGGTCACTGCGCGATGCAGTGGCTACCGCGGTGTTGGTGGTGGTTTCAGACATGCGTAATTGCTCGATTCAGTGGTGAAGTCAGCTGTTGTATCGCGACATTTCCAACCGGAACGCACGACGGATGCGCCCCTTTGGCACAGGGCACCTTCTTCCATTCTAAACGCTTGGGCATTTATTGGCCTAAAAACCGTCATTCCGGCTGGAAGGCCGGGTCAGGCACCACGGGAAATCGAGCGTTGACTGTGAGTAAAGTCACTGGCTTTTCCGTCCCTGATGCCCCATGCTTGCTCTGACAGCAGCAGCCAGCTCGGAGACATCAAATGCGCATCGCCCCGGCCCTGTCCCGCTTGGTTGCCCCGATAATCGCCGCAGGCGTCTTGGTGGGTGGCTGCGGGCAGATTTCCCCCGCCACTACCGCCAGCCCCGGCGCGGCAGCCGTCACTGGCCTTTCCGTCCGGAACGCCCAATCGGCAGTTCCGGGCAGCCTGCGGCCCGGAACCGTCTACCGAAATCCGGCCAACGGCCGCAATGAGATGGTCGTGGCGGACATCTCCCGGACCGCGGTGCTGATTGGTGATTCACAGTCCGAACCCACATCGTCCTGGCCCCGGAGAGCACTGGCCAGCCTGGGATACGAGGTCCATTTCTGCGGCCGCGGCGGCACCGGCTTTGTCGCATCCAACGGAGCGACCGGTAACTACATCGACGCCCTGCAGCACGGCGACTGGCTGCTGCCCTACGGCTCACCGCCCCTTGTTGTGATTGAAGGCGGCGGCAATGATGCCTCCCGCGGGGCAAGCGATGCGCAGATTTCCGCCAACGCCGAGCGGCTGATCGCCAGCATCCGGCAACGCTACCCCGAAGCACGGCTGGCCATGGTGGGGACCCTCGCCCGTGGGGCAGCCAACGGCGGAGGACGCCGCAGCGAAGTCAACACGCTGCTGGGCACTGTGGCGGCCAGGAATTCAATCCCCTTTGTGGGCGTCGGCGACTGGTTGACGCGTTACAACCTCACCAATTCCATGGCCGACGGAGTCCACATGAACCCCGCAGGGCACACGGCACTGGGTCTTCTGCTGGCCGGCCGGCTGGACGACCTGGGGTTCAGGTCCGCGGGCAACGGGCAGGCGGGCTCCGGGCAGGCGGGTTCCGTGTCAGCGGGTTCAGTGCAGGCGGAATCCGGTTCGACCGAATCCGCCGCCGGCCGCTAAGAACGCAGGCGTTAAACGGCAGGAGCCGGTGACCGCCCGCAGGCGGACACCGGCTCCTGCCGTGTGCTTCGGTCAATCAGCTCATGCCACTTCCGGAGGCAGCATCAGCCGCGCACCCGGGATGGCGTTGAGCAGCGCCTTTGTGTAGTCCTGCTGCGGCGCGTCGAAGACCTCATCCGTGGAGCCGGTCTCGACCAGCCTGCCCTTCTCCATGACGCAGACGTGGTCCGCGATCTGCCGCACCACCGCGAGGTCGTGGGTGATGAACAGGTAGGTCAGACCCAACCGTGACTGCAGTTCCGCGAGCAGGTTCAGCACCTGGGCCTGCACCAGGACGTCGAGGGCCGAGACGGCCTCGTCGCAGATGATGACCTCGGGGTCCAGCGCCAGGGCACGCGCGATCGCCACGCGTTGACGCTGCCCGCCGGAGAGCTCGTTCGGATACCGCTGCATGGTGGACTGCGGCAGTGCCACCTGATCCAGCAACTCCCGGACCTTCTTCTCGCGGCTGGCCTTGTCCCCGATCTTGTGGGTCCGCAGCGGCTCCTCAATGGTCCGGAAGATGTTGTACATCGGGTCCAGGGAACCGTACGGGTCTTGGAAGATCGGCTGCACCCGACGGCGGAAGGCGAAGATTTCCTTGCTGTTCAGCGTGGAGGTGTCCACGCCGTCGAAGATAATCTTCCCCGCCGTGGGCTGCAGCAGGTTCAGCACCATCTGCGCCACCGTGGACTTGCCGGAACCCGACTCCCCCACAATTGCCGTTGTGGTTCCGCGCCTGACGCTGAAGGAGACATCGTCGACGGCGGCGAAGTCCGTCGACTTCCCGAAGCCGGAACGCAGTTTGAAGACCTTTGTCAGGTTTTCAATCCGGAGGACTTCCTCCGTCATGGCCGGCTCCACCACAACGTCCGTTGCGGGCGACAGGACGTCAGCGCTTTCGACACCCAGTTCCTTCGCGACCTGGATGCGCCGGGATGCGAGTGAAGGAGCCGAAGCCACCAGCCGCTGGGTGTAGGGGTGCTGCGGGTTCTGCAGCAGCTCCAGTGACGGCCCGGATTCCACGACCTGGCCGCGGTACATCACCACGACCTTGTCGGCGCGTTCGGCGGCGAGGCCCAGGTCGTGGGTGATGAGCAGAACGGCCGTTCCGAGTTCGGTGGTCATCTTGTCCAGGTGGTCCAGGATCTGGCGCTGCACGGTCACGTCCAGGGCCGACGTTGGCTCATCGGCGATCAGCAGCCGCGGCTGGCAGGACAGGCCGATCGCGATCAGCGCGCGTTGGCGCATGCCGCCGGAGAACTCGTGCGGGTATTGCTTGGCCCTGCGGGCGGCGTCGGGCAGCCCGGCCTGCGAGAGGACCTTGGCGACGTCGTCCGTACGGCTGGGCAGGCCGTTGGCCTTGAGTGTCTCCCGAACCTGGAAACCGATCTTCCAGACCGGGTTCAGGTTGGACATCGGGTCCTGCGGGACCATGCCGATGCTGCTGCCACGCAGTTTGATCATCCGCTTCTCGCTGGCGTTGGAAATATCCTCGCCGTCGAAAAGGATCTGCCCGGCCGAGACCCGGCCGTTGGAGGGCAGGAGCCCGATGGCGGCCAGCGCAGTCGTCGACTTGCCGGAGCCTGACTCACCGACGATGGCGACAGTCTCGCCGGGCATCACGGTGAGGTGCGCGTTCCGGACCGCATTGACGTCACCGTTGCTGGTCGCGAAGGTGATGGCCAGGTCGCGGATTTCCAGCAGCGGCCGCACAACGGTCTCCGCTTCGTGAATTTCGACAGAGGCGTTCATGGCGTCCCCTTTCATCGCTTGCGCGCTTTCGGATCCAAGGCATCACGGAGGGCATCGCCCAGCATGATGAAGCTCAGGACGGTTATGGACAGGGCGATGGCCGGGTAGAGCAACGGCATGGGGTTGGAGCGCAGCGATGACTGCGCCGACTGGATGTCGTTACCCCAGGACATAACGCTCGGCGGCAGCCCGATGCCAAGGAAGGACAGCGTGGATTCGGCCACGATGAAGGTGCCAAGCGAGATCGTGGCCACCACGATGATGGGGGCGAGCGCGTTGGGCATCACGTGGCGCAGGAGCGAGCGGAACCGGGAAACGCCCAGCGACCGCGCAGCCGTCACGAAGTCCGCGTTCCGGACCTCGATCACGGCACCGCGGGTGATTCGGGCGATCTGCGGCCAGCCGAAGATCACCAGGATTACCACCAGGGACCAGACGTTCCGGTTGGCCCGGAAAACGGGCAACTGGGTCAGTACGATGGCGCCGAGGATCAGCGGAAGGGCAAAGAAGATGTCATTGATGCGCGCCAGAATGGCGTCCACCCAGCCGCCGTAATAGCCGGCCAACGCGCCCATAACGCCGCCAATGACAAGCACGCCGATGGTGGTGAACAGCCCCACGATCACCGAGGACTGGGTCCCGTAGATCACGCGGGCATACACGTCGCAGCCCTGCCGGGTGAACCCGAGCGGGTGGCCTGCAGAGGTACCACCGTTGGAGTTCGCCAACTGGCAGGCCTCCGACTGCGGATTGATCGGGGAAAACAGCCCCGGGAAGACGCTGACCAGGACAACAACAACTATCAGGAACGCGGAAATCAGGAACAGCGGCTGGCGGCGGAGGTTTTTCCAGGCCTCCCCCCAGAGGCTCAGCGGCGCATTCTCGTCCTTGACCTTGTCGGTGACCTGGAGCGGGGTCTCGTCGAGGTCTGCGACGAAGTGTTCAGCCTCGCGGCCGGGCTGCGGCTTCCGGGCAGCGGGAACGGTGTTCTCAGGAGTCATAGCGGATCCTCGGGTCAAGCCAGGCGTAGAGCAGGTCAACGAGCAGGTTGGACACAACGTAGATCAGGACCAGGACGGTGACGATCGAGACCACCGTCGGACCCTCACCGGTTGTGACGGCCCGGTAGAGCCGGTTTCCGACGCCGGGAACGTTGAAGATTCCCTCAGTCACGATCGCGCCGCCCATCAGCGCGCCAAGATCAGCACCCAGGAAGGTGATCACCGGGATCAGCGAGTTGCGCAGGATGTGCACACGAACGACCCGTCCGCGGGACAGGCCCTTGGCGGTGGCTGTCCGGACGTAGTCCGCGCTCATGTTCTCGATCACGCTGGTCCGGGTCAGCCGGAGGACGTAGGCAAAGGAACCCAAGCCCAGCACGATGGCCGGCAGGATCAGGTCCTGGACGGTGGCGGCGGAGCTGACAGTGGGTTTGGCCCAGCCCAGCTGGACACCGATGAAGAACTGCATCAGGAAGCCCAGGACGAAGATCGGAATGCCGATCACGATCAGGGAAGCGACGAGCACCGTTGCGTCAAAAAGCTTGCCTTTGCGCAGGCCGGCCAGCAGGCCGAAGGCGATGCCGAAGACAGCTTCGAAAATGAGGGCCATCACGGCAAGCCGGGCTGTAACGGGGAAGACCTCGCCGAGCACGGTGGCGATCGGCCGGCCGGAGAAGTCCATGCCGAGGTCGAACGTGAGGATGCTCTTGAGGTACAGGAAATACTGGATCCAGAAGGGCTGGTCCAGGTTGTACTGGGCCCGCAGCTGGGCTGCCACGGACTCGTTGACCGGCTTGTCACCGAAGAGGGCGACGATCGGGTCGCCGGGAAGGCTGAAGACCAGGAAGTAGACCAGGAGGGTCGCTCCGAGGAAAACCGGGATCAGCTGCAGAAATCGCTTGAGAACATACGTCGCCATTAGCGGAGTACACCCCCGTCAGCGGGCATCCCGTTCAGGAATGCTGTGGAGTTGTTCATCGAAGAACCTTTTCACTATGAATACATGAGGGCGGCAGTGTCGTCCGTTGCCGGGGCCACGAATGGCTGCGCCCGGGAGCCGCGCCGTCAGGAGAGAAAGTTGTGGAAGCAGAACGACGGCGGAGGTGCCTTTCCAGGCATCCCCCGCCGTCGATCAGATTTACTTGCCGGTAATCGCGTAGTACAGCGGGACGCCGTCCCAGCCGTAGTCAACGTTGGTGACCTTGTCGCTCCAGCCGCCCTGGGCGACCTGGTACCAGAGCGGGATCGCCGGGAGGTCCTGAAGCAGGATCTCCTGCGCCTTGTTCATGGCCTTGTTGCCGTCGGCAACCGTGGCTGACTTGAGGCCGTCGGAGATGGCCTGGTCAAACTTCGTGTTGTTGTAGCGGGCATCGTTGGAGCCTGCGCCGGTCTTGTAGATCGGGCCGAGGAAGTTGTACAGCGACGGGTAGTCGGCCTGCCAGCCGGCGCGGATCGCACCGGTCAGTGTGGCTGCGGTGGCGTCATTGCGGACTTCCTTGAAGGTGGCGTAGGGCTTGCCTTCGATCTTGATGCCCAGGGTGTTCTTGACCTGGTTGACGAGAGCCTCAACCCATGCCTTGTGTCCGCCCTTATCGGCGTTGTAGGCAATCGTGAAGGTCTGGTTGGCATCCCACTTCTGGATGGCGTCGGCCTTGGCCCAGGTTTCCTTGGCCTTGTTGGCGTCAAACTTCAAGACGTCGGAACCCGGGATGGAGTCGCTGTAGCCGTCCAGCACCGGAGCCGTGAAGTCCTTGGCCGGCTGGCGGGCTTCGTTGAAGATCACCTTGGTGATCTCTTCGCGGTTGATGGCCATGGAAATGGCCTGGCGGCGCAGCTTGCCTGCCTCGCCGCTCCACTCCGGCAGGTACTCCGGGATGGCGATGGTCTGGTTACCGGCGTACGGCTTGTTGATGGTGCGGTCGCCGAGGTCCGACTTGAAGTTCAGCAGGGCGCTGGTGGGGATGGTCTGGAGGATGTCCAGGTTGTTCCCCAGCAGGTCCTGGTAGGCAGCATCGTCGTTCTGGTAGATCTTGAACGTCACGCCGGCGTTCTTGGCTTTCCGCGGACCGTTGTAGTCCGGGTTCGGCACAAGCTGGATCTGCACGTTGTGCTGCCAGCCGCCGTCGGCCAGCTTGTAGGGACCGTTGCCGACCGGCTTCTCGCCGAAGCCCTTAGGGTCCGCGAGGGCGCCGGAAGGAACCGGCACAAACGCAGTGTAGCCAAGACGCAGCGGCCAGTCCGACTCGGGCTGCTTCAGTTCCACGGTGAACGTCTGGTCGTCAACGACCTTCAGCCCGGACATGGTCTCAACCGTCGAGCCTTCAGCGCTGGCCTCGTCGTAGCCCTTGATGCTTTCGAAGAAGCCTCCGCTGAGCTGGGCGTTCTTGGCGGCTGCACCGAAGTTCCAGGAGTCAACAAAGGACTTGGCCGTGATGGCCTCGCCGTTGGTGAACTTCTGGTCCTTTTTGATCTTGATCGTGAAGTTCTGGCCGTCCTTGCCTTCAATGGACTCGGCGAGTTCGTTGACCGGCTTGCCGCTGGGGTCGTAGCTGACCAGCCCGGCGAAGATCATGTCGATGACCTTTCCGCCGCCGACTTCGTTCGTGTCGGCCGGCATCAGCGGGCGCTGGGGCTCCGAGCCATCGGCCATGATGACCTTGCTGGTATCGCCGCCAGTGGTGCCGCCGCCAGCGGTAGTGCTGCCGCCGCATCCGGTCAGGGCGAGGGCGGCGATGGCCACCATGCCCAGTGCTTTGGAAGTGCGCGAAAAACGCATTCCGCCTCCTATGAGTTGTGGGAGTTCTTGAGGGAAAACTTGTGTTTCCCCGCGGCCCAGGCACAGAAATATCCTGTGACGTGGGCTACATATGGCACTAGCCTAACCCCACACTGTCCAGATGATGGAACTCTGTTGCCAAACCGTGACACAACAAAAGCGTGACTTCTACCGTCACGCGCCAGGTATTTCAAGTCACACGCTACTGGCTGGTACTATTCGGCGCCGGGCGATCTTAGTTATCGTCGATTAACTCTGTTCGGCTGCCAGCAACTGGGCCCGCAGCTCGCGGCGTTCCCGCTGTTTTTCCGGATCCGGCAGCGGAACTGCGGCCAGGAGCCGCTGGGTGTAGGATTCCTGCGGGTTCCGCAGGATCTGGTCCCGGGTGCCCTGTTCGACAATACGGCCGCGCTGCATCACGCAGATCCGGTCCGCGAGCACGTCGACGACGGCGAGGTCGTGGGTGACAAAAAGACAGGCAAAGCCAAGCTCCTGCTGCAGGGCCTGGAAGAGCTCGAGCACCTTGGCCTGGACGGAGACGTCAAGTGCAGACGTCGGTTCGTCGGCGACCATCAGTTTCGGCTTGAGCGAGAGCGCCCGCGCGATGCCAACGCGCTGCTTCTGGCCGCCGGAGAGCTCGTGCGGGTAGCGGTTGCGGTAGTTCCTCGGGAGTTCCACCTGGTCAAGCAGCGCCTCGATCCGCTGCTGCAGACTGGCGCCCTTCGCCACCCCGGCAAGGAACATCGGCTCGCCAATACTCTCGCCGATCGGAAGCCTCGGGTTCAGCGACGACGACGGATCCTGGAACACCATGCCAACGTGCCGACGCATCTCGTGAAGCTGCCGCCCGTTGCGCTTGGCGGCAGAAATGTCCTGGCCAACAACCTTCATGGTGCCGGCAGCCACCGGCAACAGCCCGACGGCGGCGCGGCCGATGGTGGTTTTCCCGGAGCCGGACTCCCCCACCAGCCCGACGACCTGGCCCGGATAGATCACCAGGCTGGCGCCCTCTACCGCACGGAATGCCGGCACCCGGCCCTGTTTGGGGTATTCGATGGCCACGCCAGTGAGCTCCAGCACGGGCTCGGCCTGGGGTTTGATGGCTTCCGCGGCGGCCAGGGCAGCCGCGTTGTTGTGCTCGCGTTGCCGGCGCAGCTCTTCCGGCACGGAAGTGAGCTCAGTATGGGTGGCGGCGGCGAGCGCTGCGGTGACGTCCACCGCCCCGGTGGTGTCTGCGCCGCCCTGGCCGAGGTGCGGGACGGCGGCCAGCAGTGCCTTGGTGTACGGGTGCTGCGGGTTATGGAAGATCTCGGCGGCTGTGCCTGTTTCCACGATCACTCCCCCGCGCATCACGGCGATCCGGTCAGCCAGGTCGGCCACCACACCCATATCGTGGGTGATCAGGACGATGGCGCTGTCCAGCTTGTTGCGCAGGTTACGCATCAGGTCCAGGATTTCTGCCTGCACCGTCACGTCCAGGGCAGTAGTGGGCTCATCGGCGATCAGCAGCTTTGGGTCGCAGGAGAGCGACTGGGCGATCATGGCGCGCTGGCGCTGGCCGCCGGAGAGCTGGTGGGGGTACGACCGGAACGCCTTTTCCGGATCCGGCAGCTCCACAAGTTCAAGCATACGCAGCGCCCGCAGCCGGGCTTCGTCGGGTGATACTTCGCTGTGAAGCCTCACCGTCTCAACGATCTGGGCGCCGACGGTATAGACCGGATTCAGTGCCGTCATGGGCTCCTGGAAGATCACGGCAACGTCCTTGCCCCGAACCGACCGGATGTTCGACTCGCTGATCCCGAGGAGTTCCTTCCCGGCAAGCTTTACGCTTCCGGTCACGCGGCTGTTATCGGGCAGCAGGCCGAGCAACGCCATTGAACTGGCGCTCTTACCGGAGCCGGATTCCCCCACGATGGCCAGTACTTCGCCGGCACGCACCTCATAGTTCAGCCCGATCGCTGCCGGAACCCACTTTTTGTCCACGCCAAAGTCGACACTCAGGCCGCGGACTTCCAGGACGGGCACCCCTTGGCCTGGTGCCGGATCAGCGGCCGGGCCGAGGGTGATGAAGTCAGTCATGATGGAGCCTTCCTTCCGCACGGGCGCCGGGGTCACCAAAAATTAGTGCTGGGGCCCGGAGTGCTGAATTATGGGGAGCATGAGCTCTGCGCCCTATGCCGGTAAAGTCGAAATCTTCAAAGCCCGCACCAACAAGTGGTTTGCGCTGCTGGCCTGGATGGTGGCCGCCGCCGGCATCGTCGTTGCCGTGGCCTCCGGGGGGCCCGGCGCCCTGGCCGGTATCGCCCCGCTGGTCCTGGTCGCTTTTCTTGGCTGGCAGCTGTTCTGGCGGCCCGCCGTCATGGTCGACAATGCCGGGATCAGATTGGAAAACCCGTTCCGCACCATCGTGGTGCCGTGGGCGGCCCTGGTGCATGTGGACACCCGTTTCGCACTGACCCTCGTCACGGCCAAGAGAAGCTACACCTCCTGGGCCGCACCGGCGCCAGGGATCTGGGGCGGCCGGAACGCCCGCCCGGAAGATCTGCGCGGGCTCCCGGGAACAACGTACGGTCCCGGCCGGTCCGTCCGGCCGGGGGATCTCAGGAGCACCGATTCCGGTCAGGCCGCCCGGCTCGTGCGAGCACGCTGGGATGAGCTGGTCGAGTCCGGCCGGCTCGCGGCCGGGGACGCCGCCACCACACCGGCAAACGTGACATACCGCTGGCCGGCTGTCGGCGTCGACGTGCTGCTCCTGACGGCCAGCTACTGGGCTGTCGCCGGGTCCTAGCGGGTTGCCCGGCCTCCGGGACCGGAACGGGACCATGGTCTAGTGGCCCTTGGTTTCGTCAAATGCCGTCACCGGAACGGGATCCACAGTGGTGTCGGCCGCTTTCCTGGCGTTGAACTTCCTCTGGCGCGGATCGAACGCGTCGCGCAAGCCGTCGCCGATGAAGTTGATGCTGAGGCAGATCAGCACGATAAACAGGCCCGGGAACCAGAAGAGCCACGGCCGGGTGGCAAAAGCCTCCTGATTTTGCGAAATGAGCAGGCCCAGCGAGGTGTCCGGAGCTTTGACGCCGACGCCGAGGTAGCTCAGGGCAGTTTCCAGCAAGATGGCGGCTGACATGGTCAGGGTAACGTTGACGATCAGCACCCCGATGGCGTTGGGCAGGATGTGCTTGAAGATGATCCTGCCGTTGGACGCCCCGGAGATCCGCGCCGCATCGACGAACTCGCGCTCACGGAGGGTCAGAAACTCCCCGCGGACCAGACGAGCCAGCCCGACCCAGCTAACCAGGCCGAGGAAGACGCCCAGTACGAGGATCCCGTTGGAGTTCGCAAAGGCGGAAAACAAACTTCCTTCGTCCCGGCGCCCGGCAATCTGGGCGACGACAGCGGCGAGCAGCAGGACGGGAATGATGATAATGACATCCGTGATGCGCATTAGTACCGCTTCTACCCAGCCCCGGAAGTAGCCGGAAAGGCCGCCGATCACGGCGCCTAGAATCCCGGCGATCAAGCCGATCAGGACCATGATGGTGATGGACTGCTGCGCCCCGCGCATCGTCATGGCAAACAAGTCCCGGCCGATTCGATCCTGCCCGAACGGGTGTTCCCCCCAGGCAGGAGGCCACAGACCAGCGGTTGGAGCGCCGTCGTTCACCAGCGGGGAGACATCCAGGTGGTTGTACTTCCACCAGCCGGGTATTCCCGCGACACCGACGGAGGAGAAGGACAAGATGAAAATCAGCGCAAATACGGCCAGCCCGAGGAGCGCGCCGGTGTGACCGAAAAACCTCTTCCGGACAATCTGTCCCTGGCTGAGTCCAGACGGTTCAGGCTCGGACGACGCTGTTTCCTGGTCGCGAAGAGCCTGCTGTGCCAGGATCTGTTCCTCTTGCGTTGGCTGGCTCATGCTTTTATCCTCACGCGCGGATCGAGTGCGGAATACGCCAGGTCCGCAATTAGGTTGAAGACCATGGCGGTCACAGCGACGCAGACAAAAACGCCCATCACCGGGTTCGGGTCGATGTGGGTAATTCCGTCCAGAAAAAGGAATCCCATGCCCCTGACGGAGAACACACTCTCCGTGATGACGGCGCCGCCGATCAGCGCGCCAATATCGAAAGCGACAATTGTGGCAATCGGAATCAATGCATTGCGGAACGCGTGCCCCATAATCACGGACCGTTCAGAGAGCCCCTTGGCCCGCGCGGTGCGGATGTAATCCATGTTCATGATTTCGAGCATCGAGGACCGGGTAAAGCGGGTGTAGCTGGCCAGTGACACGAGGATCAACGCCACGGTCGGCAAAATCAGGTGGGTGAAGGTGTCAAGGCTGAGCACCCAGAAGTCCCCTTCGATATTTGGGGTACCGGCGCCGATCGTGGCGATCGGGCGCCCCCTGACCCGACTGTTGCTGAAGTAACTGGGCCACGCCTGCATAAAGCGGTCCAACACCACAAGCGCTCCCACCAGGAACGCGGTGATACCCGCCGCCCGCATTGACTGTCCACGGTCGTATCCGCCCATAAAATAGCCGACGGCGACGCCTACCAGGACCGTGGCGAGAGCCAACAGGGCGATCATCAGCGCCGTTGCCTGGTCGAGCAGCGGTTGCACGGCGAAGTAGGAGATGACGCCCAGCGCCACCACAAGCAGTGCTGCCCGCAGGGCCCGGCGGTTCCGCAGGCCCGAAACCAGCACCGTCACAGCAACTGCGATGCCGGCCCCGGCGACCGCGATCACAACAGGCCCCAGCCCCGGCGTCTTGAACCATTCTGTGGCGGAAAAATAGATGAGGACGAGAGTAACAGCCACAAAAACGGTGCCGCCCGTCACGAGCCTGCGCCGCAGCTCCCCTCCGACGGCGACCGCAACGATCACGCCGGCGACGGCGCCGATCCCCAAGGCTGTGGGGATCGGTATTTCGGGGTTTCGCAGGAAGTCGTTGAAGCCGATCGCGCCGTACTCCTTCAGGAGCACCGCTACCCAGAAGATCGGCAGGGAAAAGAACAGGAAGGCCATAAAGGTCACACCGTAGTCGAGCGCACTGTACTGCCGAAGTGCCGTAATGATGCCCAGCGTGATACCGATCAGGATGGCCAGGATGGTCGCTCCGGTGACAAGTGTCAGCGTCTGGACGAGTGCTATGCCGAGGGCTTCGGTAATGGGTTGACCCGAAACGCTTTTGCCCAAGTCGCAGGAACCGGCAAAAGGAACGAGGCACTGGGCGGCACCGGCCAGCCATTTGAAATACCTGACAGGGGCAGGGGTGTCGAGGTCCAGCAACTCCGTGCGGGCGTTCATCAACTGCTGCTTGTTGGGGGCGTTGCTGGCCCGCAGATCAGCCAGCGGATCACCTGAGGACGCTGTCAGGAGATAAACGAGAAAGGACGCTCCCAGAAGAATCAGTGCGGCCGTGACCAGCCGTCTGACGATATAGGTCACCATTATGTATAAGCCTCAGGATCCAGGTCCGGGTCAGTCCGGGCCAATCGCAGAATCGCGCCGTGCCCCGGCCTTCAAATGCCAGTGGAGCCGGCAAAGTGCCGGTGGGTAGTCAGAAGGCGCCGGGGCCATAAAACTCGGCCCCGGCGCCCCCCGCTAGGCGATTTGTTCGCTCAGCGTTGGATTACTTCCGGGACCAGTCCCAGACATTCCACCAGACGCCGGTCTGGTTCGGCATTGCGGTCACCCCGGTGATCTGGTCAGAGGATGCCTTGACATCCGGTGACTGGAACAGCGGAACGCCATACGCGGACTTCCAGATGGCCGCGTCAATTTTGGTCTGAAGCTCATCCTGCTTCGATTTATCCGTGGTGACGATCAATTCGTCCATGGCTTTGTCGGCTTCGGGATCAGAGAACAAGTTGAAGTTCGATCCACCTCCGGTTTTGAAGATCTGGGGAGTCCCCGAGACACCAACACCGGAGTTGATCCACCCGAAGATGGTCGCATCATAAGAGCCGTCGCCAAGGCTTGAGCTCCAGTCCGCTTTTCCGAGGCCGCCGTCGACAATCTTGAATCCTGCCTTCGTGGCGGACTCACGGATCAGCGAATAAGCATCCACCCGGTTGGGGTTGTCCTTGTTGTACATGATGCGGATCTCCGGCGTAGCACCGTTGAGGAGCTTTTTGGCACCGTCAATATCGACATCCTGGTACATCGACGACCCGTTCTTGGCAGCCGAGTCAGCGTAGGCGGCCTGGGCCGGCACAAAGATCTGCGAGTCGAGCGGCTTGGCCTGCGGATCGATCTTCTTGATGATCTTGTCCACAATGTCCTTGCGCGGAACTGTCTTCAAAAACGCTTCGCGAACGCTCTTCTCCGCCAGGGGGCCGGAGAAGTTCAGGTCAAGGTGATCGTAGGAGAGCTGGTTGCCCAAGAGCAGGTTGACCCCGCTGAGGGCCTTGATCTGGTCCACGGTGTCCGCTGAAGCCTGCGGATTGATAATGTCCACTTCGCCGTTTTTCAGTGCCTGCACCTGGGCCGGGGCAGCGCCGATGGTCCGGACCACGATTTCGTCCAGCTTCGGAGCGGGGCCCCAGTTGTAATCCTTGTTGCGGACCAGGGTGACTGACTGTTCCGGCACCACGGATTTGATGATGTAGGGACCGTTGGAGAGGTACAGGCTCGGGTCGCTGGGCAGCGTCTTCGACTCAAACCCGGTGCTCCAGAAATCAGCGACGGCCTTCAAGCCCTCGTTGACCGGCTGCGGTGACTTGCTGTCCCCGCGCTTAATACCCTTGAGCAGATCCACCAGGGCCTGTGCGTCTTTCAGGCCCGCTTGCTTGGCCACTACATGGGCGGGAATATCGACGCCGCCGTTACCCGGGAAGCTGTACGCCAGTTCCCAATCGGAAAATGGCTTGGAATACTTGAGCGTCAGGCTCCGCCCGTCACTCCCGAGCTCGGGGAAGTCCGTCAGGTTCAACCCGGAAGTATCGGCCGCCGTCTTGAAATAGGTGGTGCCTGTCTTGGCTTCAGCATCGGCGTCGTCGTAGTATCCGGAACCTGAGGCCCAGGAAAGCAGAAGATCGGCGGCGCTCACCTGCGTGCCATCCGACCACTTCACCCCTTCGTTGACGGTGTACTTGACCGTCAACGGATTGTCGGAGAGTTTCTCGTACTTGCCGAACTTTTCGTTTTTGACGATGTTCAGTTTGTCGTCGATGTAAATGAAGCTGGAGTGGGTGGCGTAACCGACGTGTCCGTTCACGTCGGAGTTGCCATCCGCCGTTCCGGAGTTGAAGCTGCTGAAGCCGTTGGTTTCGGCAACAGCAACAGAGCCGCCCTGCTGGCCTCCAGCCGCAGCACTGGTGGGGGTTGTCCCGCCACTGTTGCCGGCGCAGGCACTGAGTGCCAGCGCAGCAGCTGCTGCCACGCCCACTGCTTTGGAAATACGACCGAAGCGCATTCCGCCTCCTTGTTATAGGTGTGGTTGTGATCGGCGCCCGAGGCACCGGTCAGACGTCCGCACTCCCCCAGCGGCAGTGTGGTTCGTCTCACATGGGATGAAGCGTAAACCCAAAACCAGGCAAAGGGAGGGAAAGTTGACCACCAGTAAAGTTCGTTATCGAGCTGCAACAATCTGCTCCGCGCCAAGGCCGGAATTCCACCAATTCCTTGACGCGGTTTGTTCTCGCCGCTAACGTGCACGGGCACAAAAGAAGCCCCGATTCTGAAATCGGGGCTTCTCAAGTTAGACCTGCTGACCTGATGAATTCACCAGGCCATCACACGTTGAAGCTGAACTCCACCACGTTCCGTAAGCGAATAACTTCTGTTCGGAGCGGTTCCGAGCAGGAGCCAGGTGGATTCCATGCCCCGGCCGTCAGCAATGAACCCACTTCAGAATCCATCCGACTCTCTAGCGCTGTATTCGGAAGGCCAGGCTCGCCCACTTGAGCCGTGGCCTTCGCATTCAGCGCTCAGTTTCATCATCTCGGCCGCGTCTGGAAGGCGGTGCTGGGCAGATCCTTCTCGCCATCGACGATCGCGTTGATGATCCGCGCTGCAACGAGGTCTGGATCCAGCGGCGCTCCGAATCGCGGCGCTGACCCGGCGATCGGGTGCTCGGACAGCGCGGTGCCTGTGTGGCCTGGGCGGGCATCCACGAGTCGGATGCCCGCGCGACGATACTCGCGCGCCGCTGCGACAACAAAAGCCGCGAGCCCAGCTTTCGACGCCGAGTATGCTGCCAGACCGGCGACGGGTGTCTCAGCGACAACGCCGCTCAGTGTTACCACGAAGGGCTCCCGGCCGTCATGTGCCGAGGCCGCGAGGTAGGGCTGGCTCTGGGTAATGAGCTGGATCGCACTGGTCGTGTTCACAGCGAACAGTTCGTCCACCGTGGCGGGTTCAAGGTCTGATGCGGAGCCGAAGGCGACGACCCCGGACGCAACCACCAGCCCGTCGAGACGTCCGTGCTGCGCATTCGTGGCATCCAGCACCTCCCGAATCACAGAAGGTGAACGTAGATCGTGCCCAGCAGACTTTGACGACCGGGCAACAATGGCGCCGCTACTCTCCAGCTGATCGGCGATCCGCGAGCCGAGCCCGCCGGTGGCGCCGACTACCAGAACAACCGCACCCTGAAGATTCGTCATGGGGTAGATCCTAAATCACGTGCGGCAGGCAGCCCAGCCCGAGTCGGTTTGCTGAGGTTGGACGACTGCGGTATTCCCCAGACAGCGATGCAAGCTTCACGCGCACCCCCGGCGTGAAGCGCCCCAAGTTTCATGCCACAGCCTTGAGATTTGGAGAGATGTATGTCATGCCCCGCGGCCGCGCACCCCTTGGTGCTGCAATTTATGGGCATCCGCGGCACCGACGCACACCCGCGTGTTACACAATAAGCACACCGAACCCACGGATGCTCAAATCGCACAAACACAATCGGCCCCATGCCGAAGCAGCGCGGCAGTCTCAATAATTCATTGAGCTGTGCAAGGTAAATGATCCATCGGGGGCATCCGGCTCCGGCTCGGTCCGGATAGGCATGTCCTTGAGAACCCGATTGAACCAACTTCGTTATTGGAAGGGACACAGTGGTACCTCTTCTTTTCGACGGCGGCCGCTGAATGTGACCGCCCAGACGGCAGCCAGCTGCTCCGCCCTATCGTGCGATGGGGAGGATCGGGTATGAATAGCCGCCCCACCAGTAGGGGGCAAAGCCGAAGTAGCTGTACGAGTTCTGGTGGTACTTTTTGTCGTTGACCAGTTCTGGGTCGTACGGCGGTGCACCGGCCACCCGCTCCTTAGTTTGTGCCATTAACGCCGGCCGTGACTGGGCACGCGGGCTCTTAGCCGAACGCTCCGACTCCGTCGATCGACGGAGCGGGCTCCTTGAGGTCCTTGACGGGCTCGGTTTCGACCCGGCGCCGGACGGCGATGTCGTCCAGGTGCGGCGGTGCCCATTCCGCGATGCTGCACGGCGTCACCCGCAGGTGGTCTGCTCGGTCCACCTTGGACTCGTGCAACAGTTACGCGACGGCGACGGCGACGCGCCGCCGGACGTGCGTCTGCTCCCCTTTGTTCAACCAAGTCTGTGCGTCATTACCCTGACCTGATTCGTCCACCGCCACCGAACCGATTGATGTTAGGCTCCGGGCTTGGATCGATAGCGGTGACGGTGCCGCCCTGTCCTTCGACCATTAGCGGACGACCACACCCGATGCAAGGCGCCGCGCAGCAAGGAAAGAGCGGTTGGCACCCGAGGGTCTCGGCTACCAGGTCACTCTCGCAAGCCTGCTGAGCGGTCCGGTGCATCCTCATGGTGATGTGGCTCCTGCAGGGATCGGGAGAGCATAATGTCACCGAGGACGAAGACCCACAGGGTTTTTGGCCGCTTCCGGCGTCGCTTTCCCAAGAAAGGTATCGGTGCCGTGCCGCAAGTCAGCGAGGAGGCTGGGCAATGTCGACTACAACTGATGTTCAGGTGCGCCGGGTCTATGATCCGATCAGCGACGACGACGGCGTCCGGGTTCTGGTAGACCACATCTGGCCCCGCGGGATGACCAAGGCCAAGGCGGCACTGGACGAGTGGTGCAAAGACGTCTCCCCGTCAACGGAGCTGCGCAAATGGTACGGCCACGACCCTGCCAAGTTCGACGAGTTTGCCAAGCGCTACAAGGCCGAGCTTAAAGAACCCGCCCGGGCGCAGGCGCTTAACCATCTGAGCGAACTCGCCAAGGACCAACGGCTGACGTTGCTGACGGCAACCAAAGCCGCCGACATCAGTGAGGCCCATGTCTTGGCCGACCTGATCGGACGGTAGCCAAGGTGCATCCGGCGCACCTCAGGAGAAGGAGTTCCGGAAGGAACCGATCCATGACTTGGAACCGGACAACCACTGACGCGTCCGGAGCTGGAGACTGACCCGGATTTGGTTGACTCGAGACCTTAGACCGACGAGGGGACGTCCGGTTAATTGGTTCTGGGACTTGACCTTGGGCCGTCATTCTTTGTACGGCAAACATGCTGACAACATCGGTGGCAACCGGTCTCAGAAAGCGCATGGCCGCCAAGAACATGTGTTCTTGGCGGCCATCGCAAAAGGTCTCGTGAGGTCAGGAACTACACATTGAACCTGAACTCCACCACGTCGCCGTCGGCCATGACGTATTCCTTGCCTTCGATCCGGACCTTGCCCCGGGACTTCGCCTCGGCCATGGAACCGGCTTCGATGAGATCGTTGAAGGAGACGACCTCGGCCTTAATGAATCCGCGCTGGAAATCAGAATGGATCACACCGGCGGCCTGCGGGGCCGTATCACCCTGGTGGATGGTCCACGCCCGGGTTTCCTTGGGGCCGGCCGTCAGGTAAGTCTGGAGTCCAAGGGTGTGGAAGCCGACGCGCGCCAGCTGGTCGAGTCCGGATTCGTCCTGGCCGTTCAGTTCCAGCATCTCGCGGGCTTCCTCCTCGTCCAGTTCCACGAGGTCGGACTCGAGCTTGGCGTCGAGGAAGATGGCGTCTGCCGGGGCAACCATGGCCCGCAGTTCTTCCTGCTTCTCGGGGCTGCCGAGGATACCTTCGTCCGCGTTGAAAACGTAGATAAATGGCTTGGCCGTGAGGAGGCTGAGCTCCCTGAGGTGTTCCATCTCCAGCTTGTCGCTCTTGACCGAGGAGAAGATGGTGTCGCCGCGTTCCAGGACGGCCTGGGCCGCCTGGATGGCTGCAAGTTCAGCCGCTTCCCGCTTCTTGATCTTGACTTCTTTTTCGATCCGGGGAATTGCATTTTCAATGGTCTGCAAGTCAGCCAGGATCAGTTCGGTGTTGATGGTCTCCATGTCGGAGCGGGGATCCACCTTGCCGTCGACGTGGATGACGTCGGGATCAGCGAACACACGGACAACCTGCGCGATGGCCTCGGCCTCGCGGATGTTGGCAAGGAACTTGTTTCCCAGGCCTTCGCCCTCCGACGCGCCCTTGACGATACCGGCGATGTCCACAAACGACACCGGAGCCGGCAGCAGACGCTGGGACCCAAAGACGGCGGCCAGCTTGGCGAGCCGCGGGTCCGGCAGGTTGACCACACCAACGTTGGGCTCGATCGTGGCGAACGGGTAGTTCGCTGCGAGCACCTGGTTGCGGGTCAGTGCGTTGAAAAGAGTTGATTTGCCGACGTTGGGCAGTCCGACGATGCCAATAGTAAGAGCCACGAGGACCAATTCTACCCGCTTGCGGCCCGGGACCGGGACCGCTGCCGGGAGTCGGACGCAAACTGTCACAGGGGCATGCCAGAGTGAAGGCATGGACGCTTTTGCACTGATCCTTTCACTTCTGATGCTTCTCATTGGCGCCGTCGCCGGCGCCGTCGTGGCCTACCTGCTGGTGCGGCGACGAACCGCCGCGGTGGAGCGCGACTTCGACGCCGTCTCGGGCCGGCTTGCCGAGGTCAGCGCCCAGTTCGCCGCGGCGGACGCCGAGCGGCGACTGCTGGCAGCCCAGAACCGGGAACTCGGCGAATCCCGGAACCAGGACGGCAGCGTACTGCGGGCCCTGGCCCCGGTGGCGGAGAAGCTCACGGCCGTTCAGCGGCAGGTTTCGCTCCTGGAACGCGACCGCCTGGAACAGTACGGGCAGCTCGCGCAGCAGTTGCAGGAAGCCCGCCTTTCCGACGAACAGCTGCTGCGCTCAACGCATGCCCTTGAGTCCGCGCTGCGGTCCAACAGCGCCCGCGGACAGTGGGGTGAGGTCCAGTTGCGCCGCGTGGTCGAGGCCGCGGGGATGCTGCGCCATGTGGATTTCCACGAGCAGGTCCACAGCGGGCAGGCCCACGGCGCAACCGAGGCCAGTGTCCGGCCAGACCTGGTGGTGCAGCTTCCCGGTCAGAAGCAACTCGTCGTCGACGCGAAGGTACCGCTCACGTCCTATCTGGCGGCACAGGAGCTTGGTGCGTCCGCCGCGGGCCCGCCCCACCCACAGTCGCTGGGCGGGCAGCAGGCTCATCTCCTGGCCCATGCCAAGGCCTTGAAGGCCCATGTGGACGCGCTGAGCGGGAAAAAGTACTGGGACATTCCGGGCAACTCCCCGGAACTTGTGGTCTGTTTCCTGCCGGCCGAATCGATTCTCGCGGCCGCGCTGTCCGCGGACCCGGCCCTGCTGGACTATGCCCTGTCCAAGAATGTGGTGCTGGCATCGCCCTCAACCTTGTTGGCAGTGCTGAAATCCGTAGCCTTCACCTGGCGTCAAGACGTCCTGACGGACAGCGCCCGGGAGCTGTTTGAACTTGCCCGCCAGCTGTACGAACGGATGGGAACGCTCGGTGAGAACGTCACCAAGCTCGGCTCCTCGCTGAAAACCTCCGTGGAACGCTACAACTCCCTGGTGGGAACCCTGGAGGCGCGGGTGCTGCCGACGGCCCGGAAGCTCAATGCCCTGGACGCCGCAGGTCTGGTCACACCTGCTGCCGTGGAGGTGACGCCGCGTTCCGTGGCCGCCCCCGAACTCCAGCCCGGGAACGGTTCCGGGACCTCGGCCGGGAACCCCGGCAGCGACTCGGGCGAGGAGGTCCGGGAATCGGCAGCCTAGCCGGCCCGGGGCCGGGAGTTCCTAAGAGGTCTGGGTGGTGCGTGCCCCGCGGCCGCCGAGGGCACGGGTGACGTCCCCGGCCTGCTTCAACGTGGCGCGAAGTTCTTTCGGCAGCGAGAAAAGCAGGTCTTCCTCGGCCGTGACGACTTCCTCGACGGTGCCGTAGCCGTAGTCAGCCAGCAGTCGCAGGACGTCCTTGACCAGGACTTCCGGAACCGAGGCGCCCGAGGTCACACCAACGGTCGCCACCCCCTCGAACCAGGATTCGTCGACCTCGTTGGCGAAATCCACCCGGTAGGAAGCCTTCGCGCCGTACTCCAGGGCCACTTCCACGAGCCGGACAGAGTTCGACGAGTTTGCCGATCCGACGACGATGACCAAGTCGGCCTGGGGTGAGATCTTCTTGATGGCGACCTGTCGGTTAGTTGTCGCGTAGCAGATGTCGTCGCTGGGCGGATCCTGCAGGGTGGGGAACCGTTCCTTGAGGAGCCGGACGGTTTCCATCGTTTCGTCAACGCTGAGCGTGGTCTGGGAAAGCCAGATGACCTTTTCCGGGTCCCGGACCGTAACCTTGCCGACCTCGTGCGGGCCGTTGATGATTTGGATGTGCTCGGGAGCCTCGCCTGCCGTTCCCTCGACTTCCTCATGGCCGTCATGGCCGATTAGGAGGATGTCGAAGTCGTCCTTCGCGAAGCGCACGGCTTCTTTGTGCACCTTGGTGACGAGCGGGCAGGTCGCGTCGATGGTCCGCAGACCCCGGTCCTCGGCAGACTGGACCACAGCCGGCGAGACGCCGTGGGCAGAGAAGATCACCAGGGCACCCTCGGGGACCTCGTCGGTCTCGTCAACGAAGATTGCCCCTTTTTCCTCCAAGGAGCTCACCACGTGCACGTTGTGGACGATCTGCTTGCGGACGTAAACCGGAGGGCCGTAGTGCTCCAGCGCTTTTTCCACCGCGATGACTGCCCGGTCGACGCCGGCGCAGTAGCCGCGCGGCGCGGCGAGCAGAACCCTTTTGGGGCCCGCTACGGCGGCTGCCGCCAGCACTTCCTCCGGCGAACGCCGACGGCGCGGGACGGTTGGCATCGGAATGGACACGGCTGTGGAGGTCATGCCCCAATGCTACCGGTGTTGAGGGACCTGCTGCTGTGCCAGCGGTTGCGGCACCCGGCGGTGGGGGCGGGCGCGCAGGATCAGGCCGGCCGCGAGCAAGACGCCGCCAGCCGCCGCTGCCGCCAGGATCCACTGGCCGAAACTTGAGCTGGCAGCGGAGACGAACTCGCTCTTGAAGATCTCCGCGACCGCGTTGCCGCTGGACGTTCCCTTCACCGCACTCCCGGCTGCGCCGGCGGCAAGCTGCCAGGCTCCGGCCAGCACGAGGGCACCGAGCCCGATCCCGGCGAGGACTGTGGGGCGCCGCCGGGCGGCCACGAAGGCCAGCGCGAAGGAGATGAGGGCGCCGGCGGCGAGCGGGTAGCCAATCGGAGCGACAGCGGAGACCCGGTCCAGGATCTGCCGGTGCTTCGGTTGCCCAAGGGTAATCGGCAGCTGGTCAGGGGCCGTCAGCTGCAAGGAGGTGGCTTCCGCCACCTGGTTCGCCACCAGACCGACGAGTGGGGCGAGGTCCAGCGTCAATGAGGTTCCGGTGCCCGTGCCGGCGGGACGAGCCTTGGGGTCGGCGAAATTCAGCCGGTGGCTCTTGCGCAGGGTTTCGGTCCAGGCCTCGGGATAGCCGGGCATGGCCGTGAGGGACTTGGCGGCACGTTGCAAGACTGGCGTAACGAGTCCACTGATCGCCTGGGGAATTTGATCCGCGCCGAGGCTGCCGACCGCGGCGCCGGCCAGCCGCTGCTGGAACGCCGGGTCCTTGCCCAGCGGGGCGGCGAATGCCACAAAACCGTCCTCCTGCACGATATTCCGATCCACCCACATGGCTGGAATAGCGACAGCCGTAAGGACAAGACCGATGATTACCGCTACGGCCGAAACAAAAGTGCGCACAAGGATTCCTAGGAAATTGACGGGTAGTGCCATCTTACGGGGGGCGTCCTGCCGAACAATAAAGTCGCGCCCCCCATGGTAGGCCTATGGATAGAGTTGAACCCGACACATTCGAGTTGTCCGCCGCTGGCCCTTCCTGATGCGCAATCGCCGAGAAGGACCCGTGCGGGCCGCCCCGCCCCGACAAAGGACACCTATCCATATGCACCAGGCCATCCCCGTACCGGGGTACCGGCATGTCTGAGGACGCCGCAGCAGCCACGACCGTTCCGGCCACGGCGGCAGAAACCAGCCCCGACAATCCTTGGCCCTTGCAGCTGTTGTCCCAAAAGCTCAAGACGCACATTGACCGCGCCCCGTCCGCCTGGGTCGAAGGCCAAGTGATCGAACTGAACCGGCGGGGCACCAACGCCTACCTCACGCTGCGAGACATCGACGCCGAAATCTCCCTGCCTGCGTCGGTCTGGACTAATGTGCTGGACCGGCAGGAAAGCCCGCTGGAACGAGGCTCCCGGGTCGTAGCCCTGCTCAAGGCGGAATTGTGGCTCAAGACCGGCAGGTTGAACATGTCGGTAAAGGACATCCGGCCGGTTGGCCTTGGTGACCTGCTCGCACGGATCGAGCGGCTCCGGCATGCCCTGGCGGCGGAAGGGCTCTTCTCCGATGCCCGCAAGAAGCGCCTGCCGCTGCTTCCGCACCGGATCGGCCTGATCACCGGGCGCAACTCGGACGCCAAGAAGGATGTGCTGCGCAACGCAGCACTGCGCTGGCCCGCTGTGGAATTCGAAGTCCGCGAGGTGGCTGTCCAGGGCAACACTGCGGTCGCACAGGTCATCGCCGCACTCCGCGAACTGGATGCGGACCCGGCGGTGGACGTCATCGTGATCGCCCGCGGCGGCGGTGCGTTGGAGGATCTGCTGCCGTTCAGCAACGAGGAACTTATCCGTGCGGTGTCCGTCGCGTCCACACCGATAGTGAGCGCGATCGGCCACGAGGCGGACCGGCCGATTCTTGACGATGTCGCGGATCTGCGCGCCTCCACCCCGACCGACGCTGCCAAGCGGATCGTCCCGGACGTCGTCGAGGAGCTCGCCCGGGTCCGTCAGGCCCGGGAGCAGCTTCGGCGCGGTGTCACCCGACTGGTGGAACGCGAAACGGACCGGTTGGCGGCGTTGAGATCCCGACCTGTGCTGGCGTCCCCCGACGTTATGGTCAGGGGCCGGTACGACGACGTCGAACGGCTCACGGGCCGTTCCCGGGCCGCGGTCACCACCGCCGTCGTGCGGGCGTCTGACCAGCTGGTGCACCTGAAGGCCCAGGTCCGGGCCCTCTCGCCGCAGAAAACCCTGGACCGGGGATATGCGGTAGTGCAGCTCGCCGTCGGCGGTTCGACCCCGGGCACCGGGCACGGCGTTGTGCGGCACCCCGAGCAGGCTCCGCCCGGCACTCCCCTCACCGTTCGCGTGGCCGGTGGCCGGTTCACCGCAGAGTCGACCGGTGGCCAGGAACCCGCCGAAGACTAAGTCCGGTGCCGGCAAAGCGGGTCACCGCAGAATCAAAACCCCGCCCGGCCAGCCCCGATCAATTCCTTCCCCCGACCCAACAAGGAGCAGCACACCATGGCAGCAGAAACCACGCCCGGCAACGACATTGATGCCCTGAGCTATGAGGAAGCCCGCGAGGAGCTCGTCGGGGTCGTCAGCAGACTCGAGGCAGGCGGCGTAAGCCTTGAGGAGTCGCTGTCTTTGTGGGAACGCGGCGAGGCTCTGGCCAAACGCTGCGAACAATGGCTCGAGGGTGCCCGCAAGCGCCTGTCCGCGGCCCGGGACCTAGCCGCCCGGGACAGCCCGGAGTAGTCCCGGCACGGCCGCTCAGGAGCGCTCCACAAGGTCCCGCTCCAGTGCGACGTCAAGCTCGGGAACCGGCCACTCCAGCTTCAGCCCGTCCATCGCGTCCAGCAGCAGCTGCTGGACGGCGATCCGGGCGTACCATTTCTTGTTGGCCGGCACGACATGCCAGGGTGAAGCGCTGGAATTCGTGTGGTCGAAAGCCGCCTGGTAGGCAGCCATGTAGTCGTCCCAGAACGCGCGTTCTTTAAGGTCGTTGCTGCTGTACTTCCAAAGTTTGGCCGGATCGTCCAGCCGGGCGAGCAACCGCTCCTTCTGCTCATCGGGGCTGATGTGGAGCATCACCTTAACGATCTTCGTCCCGGCGGCGGTCTGCCGGGCTTCGAATTCGTTGATGGCCTGGTAGCGGCGTTCGAGTTCCTTCGGATCCGCCCAACGGTGGACGCGGTGGATCAGGACGTCCTCGTAGTGGGACCGGTCAAAGACTCCCACCATGCCGGCCGCGGGCACTTCCTTCTCGATCCGCCACAGGAAGTCATACGACTTCTCCTCGTCGGTGGGGGCCTTAAACGACCTCAACTGGACCCCCTGCGGGTTCATGGTGCCCATCACGTGGTTCACGATTCCACCCTTGCCAGCGGTGTCCATGGCCTGCAGGATCAACAGGAGGCGCTTGGTGCCGCCGAACCGGGACTCGGCAAAGAGCTGCTCCTGGAACACCGTCAGGTTATCGTCCAGGTCGGAGAGCAGCAGCTCGCCATCACTTTTGTCCCCCGGGTATCCCGGGGTGGCGTCCGGATCCACGTCCTTCAGCCTGAAACCCTTACCCACCTTCAAAGTCTCAGAAGGGTGCTGCTTGAATCTCACGATGTCTGACATCCCTTGCCTCTTTCCGGTTCAGGCAGCCTCCGTTCGGAACGCCGGACAACCGCCCGCGCCGCTGCTCAGTTCAGGCTAGTTCCCCTTGTACCGGCTCAGGAAGTCCGCCATACGGTTGATGGCCTCCTCCAGATCCTTCACAAGCGGCAGGGTGACCATCCGGAAGTGGTCGGGGCGGACCCAGTTGAAGGCGCGGCCGTGGGAGACAAGGATCTTTTGTTCACGCAGCAGGTCCAGGACAAACTTCTCATCGTCGCGGATGCGGTAAACCTCAGGATCGAGCTTGGGGAAGAGGTACATCGCCCCCCGTGCCTGCTGCGTGCTGACCCCGGGAATGGCGTTGAGCATGTCATAGGCCTTGTTCCGCTGCTCGAGCAGCCGGCCGCCCGGCAGGATCAGATCGTTGATGCTCTGGTATCCGCCCAGCGCCGTCTGGATCGCGTGCTGCGCCGGGACGTTCGCGCACAGACGCATGTTCGCCAGCAGGTTGATGCCCTCGAGATAATCCGCGGCTTCCTTTTTTGGTCCGGAAATAGCCATCCACCCCGCCCGGTAGCCGCACACCCGGTAGGCCTTGGACAGTCCGCTGAAAGTCAGGCACAGGACGTCGTCACCGGTAAGGCTGGCCATGTTCACGTGCACGGCGTCCTCATAGAGGATCTTTTCGTAGATCTCGTCGGCGAACAGCACCAGTCCGTGCTTTTCGGCCAGGACCACAATCTTCTTGAGCGTTTCCTCTGGATAGACGGCGCCGGTGGGGTTGTTGGGGTTGATCACCACGATGCCCTTGGTGCGCGGGGTGATTTTCGCTTCGAGGTCCTCCAGGTCGGGCTGCCAGCCGGACTCCTCATCGCACAGGTAGTGCACCGGCCGGCCGCCGGCCAGGGCCACGGAGGCCGTCCAGAGCGGGTAGTCCGGCGTGGGGATGAGGACCTCGTCGCCGTCGTCCAGCAGCGCCATCAAGGACATGGTGATAAGTTCGCTGACGCCGTTGCCAAGGTAGATGTCATCGACGTGGATGTTCTGGATCCCGCGGGTCTGGTAGTACTGGGAGACAGCTGTCCGGGCCGAGAAGATGCCGCGGGAGTCGCTGTAGCCCTGGGCGTGCGGCAGGTGTCGGATCATGTCCACCAGGATCGCGTCCGGCGCTTCAAACCCAAACGGGGCCGGATTTCCGATGTTCAGTTTGAGGATCCGATGACCCTCCGCCTCCATTTGCTGGGCGGCCTGAAGGATCGGTCCACGGATGTCGTAAAGGACATTATGAAGCTTGGTGGACTGCTTGAATTCTGCCATTCATCAAATATGCCATATGGCGGATGTAGTTCCGGCGAGATCTGACTCACAACACCGGGCCGCCGTCACAGGCGGAAGAACCGCGACGGCGGCCGCCGGCCCGCCCCGCATCCGCAGGGAAGTCCGGCCACCGCCGTCGTTCCTCAGAAAAAGCCGGGGGCAGGCCCTACTTGACCAGTCCCTTGTCCTTGAGCCAGGCCGCAGCAGCGTCCTTCGGGTTTTGCTTCTGGCTGCCGCTGACAGCCCGGTTGAGGTTAATCAGGTCTTCGGTGGTGAGAACCTTCGAGACCGCGTTCAGGGTTTCCTTCGCCTTGTCCGTCATCTTGGCCTTGTTGTACAGCGGGAGGACCTGCTGGGCGATGAAGTTGTCCTTCGGGTCCTCGAGCACCACCAGGTCGTTGTCTGCGATGGACGGAGTGGTGGTGTAGATGTCGGCTACCTGGACCTGGTCCGAGAGGAGGGCCTTGAGCGTGACGGCACCCCCGCCGTCGCTGAACGGTTCCAGCTTCTTGGGCACGCAGTCGTAGTTCTTCTTCAGGCCGGGGAGCCCGTAGGCGCGCTCCGCGAAGGTCGCCGGGGCACCCACCACGATTTCGCTGCAGACTTTGGCGAGGTCCTCGATCGACTTCAACTGGTACTTCTCCGCAGTGGCCTTGGTCACAACCATCGCGTCCTTGTCCTCTGCCTTGGAAGCCTCCAGCACGGCCAGTCCCTCAGGCAGCTTCTCCGAGAGTGCCTTGTAGATGTCTCCCGCGGAGACCTCCGTGGCGTCCTTGCTCACGTGCAGCAGCAGGTTTCCGCTGTAATCGGGAATGACGTCCACTGATCCGTCCTGGACCGCCTTGAAATAAACCTCGCGGGAACCGATGTTCGGCTTGGTGCTTGCCGTGACGCCGGCCCCGTTCAGCGCACCGGCGTAGACCTCGGCGACGATCTGGCTTTCAGGGAAATCGGCCGAACCGATTACGAGGGCCGCGCCGGAACCGGAGCCGGTTTCGGCAGAGGCGGGTGCGGTGGAGAGCGGATCGGATGAGCCGCCGCAGGCGGACAATGCCATGGCCAGGCCGACGCCGGCGGCCAGGCCGCCGAATGCGCGCCTGCCGAGTGCTCGTTGGCGGGTTTCCTTCATGACGTACCTCCTTGAACAACAGTCCCCGCTGGTACGGGGTCTGTGAGATCAACCGCAGCCTGATGGCTTCGGTTTGGCTGTGATGCGGTTCCCCGGGACAGGAAGAGCCGCTGGATGAGGGCAAGGGCCAGGTCGACGGTGATCGCGAGGCCGGCGATGAGCAGGGAGCCGCCCAGCATCTGCGGGAAGTCTGAGAGCACAAGCCCGTCGAACAAGTAGCGGCCAAGCCCCCCCAGGTTGATATATGCGACGACCGAGACGGTGGCGATGGCCTGGAGTGTACCGGTCCGGAATCCGCCGTACATCACGGGCAGCGCGTTGGGAAACTCGGCCCGGAAGAGCACCTGGAGTTCGGTCATGCCCATGGCCCGCGCGGCGTCGACGACGTTCCGGTCCACACTGGAAATGCCGGCATAGGTGCCGGCGAGCAGCGGCGGCACGGTCAGGATCACAAGCGCCCAGATCGGCGGCATCAGTCCGATGCCGGCCAGCAGGACAAAGAGCGTCAGCAGGCCGAGGGTCGGCAGCGCACGCAGGGCGCCGGCGAGAGCAACAACGGCGACCCGCCCGCGCCCGGTATGCCCGACGTAGAGGCCGATAGGCACCGCAATGGCGGTGGCGATCAGCATCACCAGGCCGGTGTACAGCAGGTGCTCCACGAGACGTTCCGGGATGCCGGCGCTGCCCGTCCAGTGCTTGGGGTCGCCGAGCCATGCGAAGGTTTCGGTCACGACGTTGCTCATGCGTTTCCCCCGCCCGTCTTTGGACGGGCGAACCGGAGCGCCGCGGCCTTGGTCCCCGGCGTGTGGTGGCCGGATTCGGTGCCGGCAGCCGGGGCGGCCGCGGCACGGGTCCAGGGTGTCAGCAGCCGCTCCAGCAGGACCAGGACAGCGTCCATCACCAGCGCGAGAATCAGGATGGCGATGATGCCCACCATCACTTCGGTGACGAAATCGCGCTGCAGCCCGGAGGTGAAAAGCATACCGAGGTTGCCGATGCCCAGCAGGGCCGCGACGCTGACCAGTGAGATGTTACTTACTGAGACGACGCGCAATCCGGCAAAAAGCACCGGCAGGGAAAGCGGCAGATCGATCTGCAGGAAGCGGGCAAAGGGCTTGAAGCCCATGGCGACCGCCGCCTGCCGGAGGTCCTCGTCGACGGAGTCAAAAGCATCCAGGGTGGCACGTACCAGCAGGGCGACGGCATAGAGGGTCAGGGCAACAACCACGTTGACCGGGTCCAGGATCCGCGTCCCCAGCACGGTCGGCAGGATGATAAAAAGCGCCAGGGACGGGATGGTGTACAGCAGTGAGGACGCCGTCACCAGCACGGACCGCAGTCCGCGGTTCTGCCGCGCAAATTGTGCCACCGGCACTGCAATCAGCACTCCGAAAACCATCGGCAAGATGGCCAGGACGAGGTGTTGCCCGGCGAGCCTGTAGACCTGAGCGCTGTTTGCCAGGAACCATTCCATCAGAGCGCGCCGTGCCGGACGTGCCGGTCCGATTCGATCACGGCGAGGACTTCTTCAGCGGTGATAACGCCGGCCACCCGGCCGTCCTCGTCCACGACGACGCCGAGACCGGAGGGCGAGGACAGGGCCGCGTCGAGCGCGCGGCGGAGCGTGTCGCCCTTGCGGAAGAGAGACCCGCCGGGAACCGATTCGGACCCCATGCCCGGGCCCGACCAGCCCAGCGGACGCAGGTCGTGACCGACCAGCAGTTGCCAACCGGCGGCGTCGTTGCCGGCGAGTTTGAGTTCATCGGCAGTAACGGTCCTGGCAGGATGCACTGTGACGCCGTCGGACGGGCTGAAAGCGAGGTGGCGGAAGCCGCGGTCCCGGCCCACAAACGAGGCCACAAAGTCGTTGGCGGGGGCACGCAGGATCTCTTCCGGAGTTGCGTACTGCGCCAGTTTGCCACCCAGGCCAAAGACAGCCACCTTGTCCCCCAGCACCGTGGCCTCGTCAATGTCGTGCGTGACGAACACGATGGTCTTGGCCAGGTCGCGCTGTAGCCGCAGGAGTTCCTGCTGCAATTCGTCGCGGACCACCGGGTCCACGGCGCTGAAAGGCTCATCCATCAGCAGCACGGGCGGGTCCGCGGCGAGCGCACGCGCCACTCCCACACGCTGCTGCTGGCCGCCGGACAGCTGAGAGGGATACCGTTTGCCCAGCGCGGACGCCAGCCCGACGACGTCGAGAAGTTCGTGTGCGCGTTTGAGCGCCTCGGCCTTGGACACGCCGTTGAGCCGGGGAACGGTGGCGATATTGTCCAGTACCGAGCGGTGCGGCATCAGCCCGGAAGACTGCATCACGTAGCCCATGGAGCGGCGCAGCTTCGCCGCCGGCCCGGTCGTAACGTCCTCGCCACCCACTGTGATGGATCCCGACGTCGGCTCGACCATCCGATTGATCATCCGCAGCGAGGTGGTCTTGCCGCACCCCGACGGCCCGACAAAGACCGTAATGGCTGCCTTGTCGATGGACATGGTCAGGTCATCGACGGCCGGCGCGCCGCCCTGGTACTGCTTGGTGACGTTCTGGAACTCGATCATGGCTTCAGCCATTTCCGGGCTTACCTAACTGTTGGCGGCAATATCGGACGGTCCAGCTTGCTGATCTTAGGCATGCTGATTTTTGACTGTAAAGCAGTAGGACCCAGCGTAGCCAGCGCGACTGACAAAGTCAGGAAAAAGCAGTGAAATCGTCAAGGGCGCTGTTGCTGACTTAATGATTCGTAGGGCGGCCGGTTTTGGATGGGTGCCGCAGGAAAAAACTTCCGCCGCGGCACCCACCCTTGCGCTACGGCACATCCCGCGGCACCCTGCGCAGTGTCACCGGTGCCGCCGGCCGGCCCCTGGCTGCCCGCTCCGGCCTCTCCTGCCGCGTCTTACACCTTGGTTTTCCGCAGCCTCGTGGCTGTCCCGCGCCGCCGCCCGCTGGCTTTTACCGGCGTCGGCGATCTGTTGCTGCCGCCCCCGCGCAAAAGCGCGGTCGGCGGCAGCATCATGCCGCCGGGACAGGGCTCTGAGTTCACGCTGCAGTTTCAGGTAGCTCTCCCAGCGGCGGTCATCGAGGGATCCGTCACCGAGTGCGCCCTGCACGGCACAGCCGGGTTCGCTGCCGTGGGCGCAATCGGAAAACCGGCACCGTGCGAAGAGCTCCTCGAGATCGCCGAACATTTGCGCCATCCCGCCGTCGGCATCGAAGAGCCCGAAGCCTCGAACCCCCGGAGTGTCCATCAGCACCGCACCGCCGGGCAGAGGCACCAGTTCGCGGGAGGTGGTGGTGTGCTTTCCTTTGCCGTCACCGGCGCGGACTGCTCCCGTATCCTGGACCCGGACGCCGGCGAGGGCGTTGATAAGAGTCGACTTACCGGCCCCCGAAGGGCCCAGCAGCACAAGGGTGCCGCCGGGCGGGAGGTGGCCCAGCAGTTCGTCGAGGCCGTCACGCTGTTCCGCGGAGGTGGTGATTACCGCGACGCCGGCGGCCTGGCGAATTACGGTGCCAACGACGTCGTCCGCGATGTCGGCAAGGTCCGCTTTGGTGATGATGACCATCGGTGTGGCACCCGAGTCCCACGCGGCGACGAGGGTCCGTTCCAGCCGGTTATGGCTAAGCGGCCGGTCCACGGGCACCACAATGCCGACGACATCCATGTTGGCGGCGAGGACCTGTGCCTCGGACGAGCCTTCAAAGGCGCGTTTGCGGCTCAGTTCCGAGTGCCGCGGGAGAATCCCGGTGATGGCAGCCTCCCCAGCCGCGTTGGATCCCAGCCAGGCCCAGTCCCCGGTGACGGGCAGTGCGCCGTTGCCGGGGTAGGGCAAGTGGAGGGTCGTATCGCAGGTGGCGATGAGGACCAGGTTTCGGTCCACCCTGATGATCCGCCCCGTGCCGGTGCCGCCGGGCACAGGGTGGGCCGCGTACCGGTCGGCGATGCCGGCAGTGAAGCCGTAGGCCGCGGGGCCCACAAGCAGTTGCTTGGTTTTGGCCGGGCTGGCGCCCATGGCGCCTGGACGTGCAGAAGAAGATCTCAACGAGGAACCCTTAGGTGGGCCCCGGTGCGCGTGCCGCGCTGCGGGTTCGTTTGAACCTCGCCGAGTTAGGGCTGGCGGTTGCTGCTGACCGGGGAAGGAATATGGGGCTGGCTGGTGGTGGCGCGCAGTGCGCACAGTTCGGTTGCAGTCATCATCTCCACCTCCCGCGTCACTTCCAGAATGCCGCCGCATATTTTGCCGACGGTCCCAGCCTAACGGGGCTTCCCCGCCCTGGCTAGGACGCCGTCAGGAGACTTTTCCGTTGACTGGCCGCTCGCGGCGGAGCCGGAGCGCCGCGTCGACGAGCGAGACCTTGTTCAGCCCTTCGACCTCGGCCAACGGAATCCAGGCCGCGTGTGTGGTGCTGCCGTCCACCTCGTGCCGTAAGTGCCCGCCGGTGACCGTCGCCTCGTAGACGAGCCGGAGCGATTGGAAGTCCCGTTCACCGCCGTCGATCCGGATCTCAGCCGGCCAATGGCCAACATCAATCCCCAGCATGGCACCGACTTCGGCGTGGTACCCCGTCTCCTCGTAAACCTCACGGCGGCAGCCGTCGACAGGGTGCTCGGCCAGGTCAAGGCCGCCCCCCGGCAGGGTCCAGCCTTCCTTGCCACCTTGCTTCCAGTACGCCAGGAGGATGGCGCCGTCGCGGATGATGACCGCGTACGCGGCGGGGCGGGTGTCGAAGTTCAGGCTCATTGCTCCAGCGTAGTAGCCGGCCGGATCAGCCTCGGCGCTGCTCGGCTACCAGCCGCAGCACTCCAAAGACGGGGTCCTGCGCCAGGACGCGGACGTCGGTGATGCCCGCATCGGCCAGCGCGGCCCGGAAGGATTCCTGCAGGAGCTGCACGTTCATACCCAGTCCGCCGCCCAGGATTACCGGGCCCTCGCTGCCCAACTGCCGGACCGTCTGCACCGCGAGGGAAGCGAGATCCCGTCCGGCCTGGTCCACCAGCTCCTGGCTGGCGGCGTGGCCGGCGAGGGCGGCATCGACCACCAGCCGGGCCCGCTCGGCCCAATACCGGCGCCCCGTGTCCGCAGAATGGAACAGCGCGATCAGTTTGTTGGGTTCATCCGCACCGCAGGATGCCAGCAGCGCCGTGGTGAGCTGGTCCGGTTCCAGCCCCTGATTCATCCGGCGAAGGCTGTGGCGTACCGCCTCACGGCCCAGCCAGTAGCCGCTGCCCTCGTCTCCGAGCAGGTAGCCCCAGCCGCCGGCCCGGGCTTCCTCGCCGCCACTGTTCCGGCCCCAAGCAGCCGAGCCCGTTCCGCCAATAACAGCGACGCCGGTGGTGGCGCCGCCGGCCGCCAGCAGGAGCCGCGAATCGTGGACCACTGTGATGCGGGCACCCGGCACGTTAGGGGCGATCAGGGCGGCGAGCGCCGCGGCGTCGTCATCGGTATCGATGCCACCGGCGCCCGCATAGACCTGGGAAACCTTGCCGCCGCCGATCCTGGCGAAGAGCTCCACGAGGTTCAGGGCAGCCTCTTCGCGGCTGACATTTTGGACGTTGGAGCTGCCTACGGATTCGTCGGCCACTGCCTTGCCGGCCTCAAAACGCACGCCGCGCGTCTTGGTCCCGCCGATATCAAGGCCGATCACGGCACCCGTGGCGGGCGCGGCCGGGAGAACGGGGTCCGCCGCCGGCGGGATGTCAGAATGAGTCACCGGACCAGACTACTGAATCACCGACAGGAGTGAGCAATGTCGCACCACATCTTCGACTCGCGCATCATCGCCGCCCCGATGGCCGGCGGAGCATCCACTCCGGACTTTGTGAAAGCGGTGCACGATGCCGGCGGCTTGGGTTTCCTGGCCGCAGGCTACAAAACCGTGGAGGCCATGCAGGCGGAGATCCGCAGCTCGCGCGCCCTCGGGGGCCGGTTCGGGATCAATGTCTTTGTGCCGGACCCCGCCCAGCTGCCACCGTCCGCAGCGTTACGCGCGCAGCTTGAGGACTATCGCGGCAGCCTGCGCGCGGATGCCCTCCGGTACGGCATTGATATCCCGCCGCTGCGGCTTGATGACAACGACCAGTGGCCGGGCAAAGTCGAGTTATTGATGGCAGATCCGGTGGAACTGGTCAGCTTTGTGTTCGGCCTGCCGGGCACCGACGTGGTGCGCGCGCTGCATCGGGCCGGCTCCGCTGTGCTTGCGACCGTCACGACGGTTTCCGAGGCGCTGGAGGCCGCAGGACAGGGCGTGGACGCACTGGTGGTGCAGCACGGCAGCGCCGGCGGCCACAGTGCGGCCTTTCAGCCGGGCGCCACGGGGCGCGGCCACAACCTCGGCGACGGCGGCGGCGGCGGCGGCGGGCCAGGCTCGACGGCGGAACTTGTCACGGCGGTGCGGGCCGCCGTCGGGATCCCGCTGGTGGCTGCCGGCGGAGTGATGGACCGGGCGGGAGTCGAGGAGGTTCTGGCCGCGGGGGCCCAGGCGGCGCAGCTGGGCACCGCGTTCCTCCGCACGGCCGAAAGCGGCGCCCGGCAGCTGCATAAGGATGCCCTCGCCAGTCCGCACTTCACCCGGACGGCGCTGACCCGGGCCTTCACCGGACGGCCGGCCCGGGCCTTGGTTAACGACTTTGTCCGGGACCATCCCGATGCCCCGGACGCTTACCCGGCTGTGCACCACCTGACCGCCCCGCTGCGCGCCGCTGCTGCCGCCGCAGGGGACGGAGAGCGGGTCAACCTCTGGGCCGGGACGGGCTGGCAACGGGCCCGGGCCGGATCCGTTGCGGAGGTAGTGGCGGAGCTGCTGGGCTGACGGCCGGAAGGGATACCGCCGGCTCGCGGCTTTCGGACGTACTCGCGGTTTCGATGCGGCGAGCCCGGATCGAACCCGCTAGCGGATGACGGCGGTTTCAGGCGCCGGAGCGCTCGCGGACGAAGCCTGCCAGGAGTGCAGGGCCTTCACTGAGCACCAGCTCCCGGAACAGGCGCACCGGGTACGGCTCGGGGCCTGCTCCCCCGCGCCGTTCCCGCCAGGCCAGGCCAATCTCCCGAAAGGCGAGGCCTGAATCCAGTGCGAGCTCCACCCAGCCAAGGTCGCCGGGCTGCGCGGCGCCCTCGGGGGCAGGGGCAGGGCCGCCGGGGGCAGGGGCAGGGCCGCCGGGCGGGAGGATGCTGACGCCGAGCCCTGCCGAGACGAGTCCCCTGGCGGTGTGGGTGTCCTGGCTCTCGAACGCGATGCGGGGCCGGAAACCAGCTTCCCGGAACAACGCGTCTGTCAGCGAGCGCATGCCATAGCCGGGACCCATCGCCACGAAGGGTTCGCCCCGGATCTCCGCCAGAGCGGCCCGACGGCGTCCCGCGAGCGGGTGCCTGTGGTGCACAACGAGCCGCAACGGTTCCCGGTACAGGGCAGCGGAGGAGATCAGCCGGCCGGGAACCGCGACAGGGGCGGTCAGCGCCAGGTCTGCCGCACCGGCAGCCAACTCCGCCAGGCAACCGGCCCGTGCCCCCTGGCTGAGGTCGAAGGCCGGCTGGGGATGCCGGACGCGGAAGGCGCTGATCAACAGCGGCAGCATTGCCTCCCCGAAGGTGTGCTGGAAGGACACCGCGATCCGGCCCCGTGCCACCTCCGACTCATGCCGGACCAGGTCCAGGCCGGACTGGAACTCGCCCAGCGCAGCCTCGATATGCGGAAGGAGCGCCCTGGCCGCGGAGGTCAGCCGCACGCCGCGGCCGTCACGGATCAGCAGTTCGGTTCCGATGATGCTGCTGGCCCTCGCGATTCCCCGGCTGACTGTCGATTGTGGCAGTCCCAGCACTTCTGCCGTCGCAGTAATGTGCTGGGTCCGTCCGAGCTCGGCCAGCAAAGGAAGCAGCGGCAGCAGCTGGGCCATCTGTTTGTGCTCCACGCCCGTCGACCAATCTTTCCATCGTTCCATATTTGCTATTGATTCTATGGGAAACATGCATTGGAGACATGCCTTTGGGGAGCCTATCCTGAGATCATGCCCCGACGCCTGCGCCGCCAACTCCCCACCGCAGGCTCCGCGGCAACACCGGGCGTCATCGGCGTGGCGGGGCCGGCCTGGCCAGGGCACGCCAGGGGATCCGCGGCCTACACGAAGATTCTTGCCGGACTGGCCTTTGCCGGCGTCGCCACCTTCGCGCAGCTGTACTCCACCCAGGCGGTCCTGCCGATGATGGCAACGGAGTTGCAGGTCACGGCGGCCGAGGCGGCACTGACGATCTCCGTAGCCACTGCGGGGCTTGCCGTGACGGTACTTCCTTGGTCGTTCCTGGCCGACCGCATCGGCCGCGTCCGTGTCATGATGTGGGGCATCTCGGCGGCGACGGTCCTGGGCCTGATGGTCCCGCTCGCCGCCAGCCTCCCGATCTTGCTGGGCCTGCGGATGCTCGAAGGAATGGCACTGGGCGGCATCCCCGCCATCGCCATTGCATACCTGCATGAGGAGGTCAACAAGGCCCACGCGGCGCTGGCGGCCGGAACATATGTCGCCGGCACCACCCTGGGCGGGCTGGCCGGCCGGCTGGTTGCCGGCTTTGTCGGCGAACTCTGGGGTTGGCGGGCCGCTGCCCTGGCCGTCTCGCTCCTCGCGGCCGCGGCGGCCGCCATGTTCCTGCTCCTGGTGCCCCGGGCCAGGGGCTTCACGGCGGCAACGGCCGGCGGCTTTCGCGGCGCGCTCCGCACTCTGGCCGGACACGCCCGGAACCCGCGCCTGATGGCCCTCTACATCCAGGCATTCCTGCTGATGGGCGGATTCGTGGCCGTCTACAACTACCTTGGCTTCCGGCTTTCCGGGGAACCCTTTGGCCTGCCGGCCACTATTGTCAGCCTGATCTTCCTGGCCTACCTTGCCGGCACTGTCTCCTCCCGCTGGGCCGGCGGACTCACCGCGCGGTTCGGGCGGCGCACTGTGCTGATCGCAGGAACGATGCTGATGGTGGCCGGCCTGGCCCTGACACTGCTTCAATTGCTGGCGCCCATCCTGGTGGGCCTGCTGCTGTTCACAGCCGGCTTTTTCGCGGCGCACAGCGTCGGCGCTGGCTGGACCGGGGTAATTGCCAGGACCGGCAGGGCCCAGGCAGCCTCGCTCTACAACCTCGCCTACTACCTCGGATCCAGCGTCATCGGCTGGGCCGGCGGACTGGTCTTCCAGTCACTTGGCTGGGCGGCCCTGGCCCTGGCCGTGATCGGGCTGGCCGGCACGACGGCGGTGATCACCGCCGTCGTGCACCCCGCCCGGCAGGCGGCCCCGGCCGCTGCTCCGGCTCCGGCTAGCGGGTAGCTTCGATGGCCTGCACGAGGTCAGCCACAACGTCGGCCGGGTCTTCCAGGCCAATCGAGACCCGCAGCAGGCTGGCATTCGGTTTAGCCTCGGCTGCAACCGGCCGGTGCGTCAGCCCAGCCGGATGCTGGATCAGGGTGTCGATGCCGCCGAGCGAAACCGCATGCGTAATCATGCCGACCGCACCGGGAATCCGTTCGGCCTGCTCAGCGCTGCCCACCTCGAACGCGATCAGCGAGCCCGGGCCCGCCATCTGGCTGCCGATCAGCCCCTGCGGATCGCACTCGGGCAGCCCAGGGTAGAAGACACGCCGAACGAGCCCGTGCCCGGCCAGGGCGACCGCAACCTTCTGCGCACTGGCTTGCTGAGCGCGCACCCGGACCGGGAGCGTGGCGAGGCCGCGGTGGAGCAGGTAGGCCGGCCACGGTGTGAGAATGCCGCCGGTGACGGCCCGGATCTGGCGCAGCCGCGTGCTCCATTCGGGAGCGGCAGCCACCACACCGCCCATCGCATCGCCATGTCCGCCGAGGAACTTGGTGGCGCTGTGCAGGACCATATCGGCACCAAGGTCGAAGGGCTGCTGAAGGATGGGGCTCGCGAAAGTGTTGTCAACCAGAAGCGGGACGCCGTCCGCCGCTGCGGCCACCCGGGCAATATCGACGAGTTCCAGGCTCGGGTTAGCCGGCGTCTCAAGGATCACCAGTCCGGTATCGGGCCGGAGCGCGGCGTGCACACCGTCCGGGGTGGCGAATGTAACGTCGTTGCCAAGCACCCCCGATGCCAGCAGATAGTCGCTCCCGCCGTACAGCGGCCGCACCGCGACCACATGCTTCTTTCCGGTCGCGACGACCGCTAGCAATACAGCACTAAGCGCGGCCATACCGGTGGCAAATGCGACCGCCTCCGGTGTCTTTTCGAGGACGGCGACGCCTTCTTCGAACCGCGCAACGGTCGGATTCCAGAGCCGCTGGTAGACGGTGCTCTGCCCTTCCAAATGAGCGCCGCCGGTGGCCATGTGTTCATAGGCGAGGCCCCCGTCGTGCACGGACGGAAGCGGCGCGGTGGTGGAAAGATCGATCGGCACAGCGTGAACGCCCAGTTCCGTGAGGCCGTTCCGGCCGGCGTGGACTGCCAGCGAGTCTTGAGAAAGCACCGTTGCTCCTTATGAATATTCACCATTGAATACCAGAAGTATCCGGCAATAATTCGGAGTTTTGTAGGGTCGGCGAATGGAAGTGCCGGAATCAGCCGCTTATGATGAACTGACAACACACCAAGGAGGACCCGTGGGCAGCAGTGCGAAGAATCTTCGGCCCGGAGCCAGCTCCGGCGAGCCGTTGGACGCCATCGACGAGCGCTTGCTCGCGGCCCTCGTGGCCGACGCCAGGATCTCCAACAAGCAGCTCGCCGAACTGGTCGGCATCGCTCCGTCCACGGCCCTGATGCGCACCAGGGCGCTAACCGAACGCGGCATCATCGAAGGCTTCGAGGCGAAGCTAAGCCTGTCCGCGATCGGCCGTTCCGTGCAGGCCCTCATTGCCGTCAGGCTCCGGGCCCACGACCGCGAGCAGATCGACCGCTTTACCGCCCGGGTCCCGAAGCTCCCTGCAGTCCTGTCCACGTTCCACACCTCGGGTTCGGTCGATTACCTGCTGCATATCGCAGTCGCCACCACTGAAGATCTGCGGGACTGGGTGCTGGACAACCTGGCCACCGACCCGGTCGTGGGCCACACCGAAACCACCCTCGTGTTCGACCACATCCAGGGAAACCTGGGCCCGCTGCCGGATTAGGACTACCGTCCGCCGCCGTCCGGTGCGGCTCTCAGGTCAGGCCCGGCGATCACGTCAGGCCGGGCGCAACGCCCCGCGCAGCGTGATCAGAGCAAGGACACCCGCTGCGATGGCGCAGAGCACAACGAAGCCCGTGACCGCAGTCTGCAGGCCAACGACCCCGGCTGCCAGCCCAAGCCCGATGACGGGAAACGCGCTGCCCAGGTAGGTAATGACGTAAACGGTGCTGATGATCTGTGCGTGGCGGGATGCCTCGACCCTTCCGGCAACATCATTGAATACTGTCCGGAAGGAGACTCCCTGTCCGATTCCGGCGGCCACGCTTGCGGTGATCAGCAGCCACGGGCTGCTCCACGCGGCAGCCGCGGCGATCAGCAGCACCGACACGGCCAGCACGCCCAGCCCGGCCGGCACCACAAAACGGCCCCGGACGGCGAGGAGTTGGCTGAGCGCGGAGGACCCGAGCGTCAGTCCCGCCAGCAGCCCGATCAGCGGCCGCGAATCGGCGTGCACAATCTGGGCGAAATAGCCAGGCGCCAAGGAGAGACAGAAGCCGAAGACGGTGAAACTGAGAAAGCCCACCGAGGACGCCAGCCAAAATGCCCCGCGCGCCTCGCTGGAGACCGATGGCCGGCGCGGCGCCAGCACCCGCAACGGCTGCGGACCCGCGATCGAGGTGATGGCCGGACGGGCCTTCAGCAGGTACAGCGGGACCAGCAGCCCTGCAAGTAGCAGCGAATGCAGGTAGTACGGAGTCGAGGTGGGCCCCGGCAGCATCGAAAGCACTCCCCCGATGGCGGGACCGGCCGCCACGCCGCCCGCCGACGCCAGCAAGGTGAACCTCGACGCCCACTCGGGACGGCTGGGCAGCAGCTCGCGCAGCGCCGCCGAACTGGCGCCGGTGGCGAGCGCCACAGCAATGCCCTGCAGCGCCCGGCCGGCACACAGCGCGAACATGCTGTCCGCCGTTGCAAACACCGAACCTCCCGCAAGGCCCACCAGCACCGAAAGCATCAGCGCTGCCCGCCGGCCGATGTGGTCGGACCAGTGGCCTGCCAGGATCAGGGTGGCCACCAGCGCCAGTACATAGGCGGAAAACGCCACAGTGATATCCAGGGCGGTGATGCCAAGCTTGGCCTGCAGCAGCGGGTAGATCGGGGTCGCTAGATTCGCGCCGACAAGCAGCGTGAAGATCACGGCGCCGGCCATCACCAGCCGGGCCGTAGTGGAGGCGTCCCAGCCCCAGCGTTCTGCCGTGGCGGGGCGCATGCGAAGCTCGCTGAAGACCGTCATATCCATGCCCTTGCGTAAAACCGGACCGCGTATTCCCTGTGATGGGGGAACGGCCAGCCCGTGATGATTTGATACATCAAGAATGGGGCATTGCTGATCGAGTCAGCCTATTTTTATGCCAAAATTGATCAAAACAGTCAAGCTGCTACCGTCAAAATGAACCGGAGTGATGATTTGAACAGCCTGGACCCCACCGACCTGAAAATCCTGCTGGCGCTGATCCGGGATCCGCGGGTACAGATTGGCGAGCTTAGTGAAACGTTGGGCATCGCGCGCAACACCGCCCAGTCCCGGGTAAGGCGCATGCAGCGTTCCGGTTTGCTGCACGACGGCGGCCGCGAAATCGACCTGGAGGCTGTGGGCTACGACGTCGTCGCATTCGTCACCATTGAGGTGAACCACCGGGAACTCGACGGTGTGGTGGGCGCACTGCGCCTGATTGCACAGGTCCTGGAAGTGCACGAGATCTCCGGACGCGGCGATGTCTGGTGCCGCGTTGTGGCCACCGACACCCACAACCTCCAGGTTGCCCTTCGCTCCATCCTTCGGGTCAAAGGCGTCATCCGGACCGAGACAGTCCTGGCCCTGCATACCCATATCCCCTACCGGACCGAGCCGCTGATTAGCCGGCTGGCCTTGGGCGGCGCGGCGGCTCCAGCAGCCCCGCGGGCGCAGAAGCCGGGATAATGGTCCCGTGACTATCATCGATAACGCCGTCTACGTTGACGGCGTCCGCAGCGTCGAGCCGCAGAGCCTCGAACAGACTTTTGACATCCTGAACCGGCAGGGCGGCATGGCGTGGGTTGGCCTCTACCGGCCGACCGAAGACGAAATGGCCGCTGTCGCCGCGGAGTTTGGACTGCATCCGCTCGCCGTAGAGGATGCAATTTCCGCCCATCAGCGACCCAAACTGGAACGTTACGATGACAACCTCTTCACTGTGCTGCGGCCCGCACGGTATCTGGACGAGACTGAAACAGTGGAGTTCGGCGAACTCCACGTATTCACTGGCAGGAACTTTGTGGTCACCATCCGGCACGCCGAGAGCGGCGGGGTGGCGCAGGTGCGGCGACAGTTGGAACAGCGTCCAGAGCTCCTCAGCCACGGCCCGGAGGCTGTCCTCTACGCCCTGATGGACCAGGTAGTGGACGATTACGTTCCCGTCGTGGCGGGACTGGAAAATGATATCGACGAGATCGAAGACCAGCTGTTCAGCGGCGATTCCACTGTTTCACGGCGGATCTACGAACTGGCCCGGGAAGTCATCCAGTTCCAGCGGGCCATCCACCCGCTGCCGGCGATGATGCAGCTGCTGCGGCGGGGATTCGAAAAATACGGCGTGGACATCGATCTCCAACACAAGCTCCGCGACGTCGAAGACCACGTGGAGCGGCTGATTTCCCGCGCTGATTCCTTTCGCGACCTGCTGCAGAACGCACTCACCCTCGATGGCACGCTGACCGCCAACCGGCAAAACGAGGCCAGCGCCGAGCAGAACGAGCAGGTAAAGAAAATTTCGTCGTGGGCGGCAATTTTCTTCGCCCCGTCATTTGTCGCGGGCGTCTACGGGATGAACTTCGTCCGGATGCCCGAACTGCAGTGGGCCTACGGCTACCCAATGGCCATCGGGCTGATGGCCGGAACCGCAGCGCTGATGTACACGATCTTCAAACGGAAGGACTGGCTGTAGCCGACCCCGCCCGGCAGGTCCGCGTGTAGTCTGGCGTCATGAGCGCGCGGCGGGACCGGTTCCGGGACATCGTGGAGATCCTGACCAAGCACGGGCTGGGCTTCGCGCTGGCACACTTCGGGCTGGACAGGTTCCGGCCCGCCGGCGGGAACGCGGGACAGGATCACCATCGGCCACCCCGGGAAGCGACCCTGCCGGTGCGCGTCCGGCTCGCCTTGGAAGACCTCGGGGCCGTGTACATCAAGTTCGGCCAGATCATCTCAACGCGAACGGACCTACTGCCTCCGGAGTACGCCACCGAACTGGCCAAACTCCAGGACGCATCCCCGCCCGTTGCTGCTGGGCAGGTCCGTGCGGTGATCGCCGAGGAACTCGGCAGCGCGGCGGACTGGCTGCTCGAATCGCTGGAGGACAATCCGCTCGCCACCGGTTCCATCGGCCAGGTCCACTGCGCCCGGATCGCGCCGGACCCGGCAGACCTTGCGAAAACTGTCCCGGGTGACACTGCCGGTGGCGGCCGGAATCTCGACGTTGTGGTCAAGGTCCGCCGGCCCGGCGTTGTGGACCAGATCAATGAGGATCTGGAGCTCGTGGCCGAGCTCGCCAAACGGGCCGAGCGGGCGTCCACGAGGGCAGCCGGACTCCATCTGGCTGCCCTCGTCGACGAGTTCTCCCAGACCCTGCGCGCAGAACTGGACTACCTGCAGGAAGCCAGGAACGCTGAGCACTTCGCCGCAAATTTCGCCGCCGACAACCGGGTCCATATTCCCAAGGTCTTCTGGGACACGACCACATCCCGGATCCTCACGCTGGAGCGTATCCGCGGCATCAAAGTCAACGACGCCGCCGCGTTGCAGGCTGCGGGAATCAACACCGGCATGCTCGCCCACGAGGCGTGCAGCATCTTGCTGAAGATGGTTTTCGAGGACGGCTTCTTCCACGCCGACCCGCATCCCGGGAACTTCTTTGTGGAACCGGACGGGCGCCTGGGCATCATTGACTTCGGCATGGTAGGCCGAATCAGCGACGGCACCCGCGAACACCTGGTCCGGATGCTCCTGGCCGTCGTGGAACAGGACGCCGCCCGGCTGACCACGGCCCTGGTCCGCCTGTGTGCGGCTCAGGCAAACGATGGCTTGGCCGAACTGCAAGCGGACCTGGGCCGGCTTGTGGACCGTTACGCCGGCCGGCCGCTGGCCGAGATTGCGATCGTGGCAGTCCTTTCGGAGCTGGCGGGCCTGTTGCGCAAATACCGGCTGCGGTTGCCGCGGGAGATGGCCCTGCTGCTGAAGATGCTGGTCATGGCGGACGGGCTGGGCAAACAGCTGGACCCCCGATTCGAGCTGACCACCCAGCTGGGCCCTTACACGCAGAAGATTATCCTCGGCTCGCTGTCACCGGAAGCCCTCACGGAGCGACTGGCGAAGCTCGGCCGGGAGGCCCTGCGCTTCGGGGCAGATGCGCCGGAAATCCTGCGCCGAATGGTCGAGGTCCTCGAGCGCGGTGGCATCGACATTCATTTCCGCGCCGATGAACTGGACCGGCTCATGGACAAGGCGGAGAAAACCGGGAACCGGATTGTCGCCGGGCTTATCACCGCAGCCCTGATCAACGCCGTCGGGGAGCTGGTGTCAGTCCAGCCGGACCGCTGGCGGAACTGGCCGAAAACACTCTTCGCCGCCGGTATCGGCGGCGTCGGCGCGCTGGGCGCCTACCTCGCCGTAACCGCCCGGCACCGGAAATAGCGGCCCCGCCGGAGTCGCCGTCAGCGGCGTCGCCGGAGTCACCGTCAGCGGCGTCGCCGTGCCTGTGCGAGCAGCCGGCTGAATGCCAGGATGAACACGGCCTCGATGAGCACCATCAGCCCGAGCAGGAGCCACTGGCCTTGGCTGCTGAAGGCGACGGCGCCAACCACCACCAGGATGGTGCCGAGCGTCAAGGCATAAACGGCGAAGCCGACGGCCACTTTCGCACTGCGCACGCCCGTGCGGAAACCGAACCCGACGGGTTCACCGCCGGGGTAGCCGCGCACCCGGTCGGGCTGCGCCGGAGTGAGCTTGTCGAACTCATCCCACGGGTCCCGGTCCGGATCTTGCGTAGCCATGGTTCGATTATCCCGCTTCAGGGCCACCAGCGCAGTCCCGGGGCGTTTAAACCGCCGGCAAGGTGGATGCCCCGGTGGACGAACACCTAGGCGACACGGACATCGATTTCACCGGGGGCTGCGCCGTCGGCGCCGAACACCACGTGGCGGTTGGCGATTTTCTCGCTGAAGAAACGGTCGTGGCTGACCACCACCACGGCACCGGGAAAGTGCATCAGCGCGCGTTCCATGACCTGGGTGCTGGACATGTCCAGATGGTTGGTCGGCTCATCCAGCAGCAGGACCGAGGCGCCGGAGAGGAGGCACTGCGCCATGGCGACGCGCGCCTTCTGCCCGCCGGACAGGTTCCCGATCTTCTGCTTGAGGTCGGCCTCGGAGAACTGGAACATCGCCAGGAACCGGTTAACGGACTTCTTCGTGGCGCTAAAGGCCAGGCTGTCAGGCAGCGCATTGACCGCGTGCGACACCGTATCGGCGTCGTCGAGGTCCTCAAGCATCTGGTTGTAGGAGACAAAACCCGGCCCCTTGGCCCAGGCCACCGCACCGGAATCGGCTTGCTCTTCGCCGGTCAGCACCTTCAGCAGCGTGGACTTGCCAGTGCCGTTGGAGCCAAGGATCACAATCCGGTTCCCCCGCCGGATCTCGAAGCTCAAATTCTCGAACAGCAGCTTGTCCCCATAGGCCTTGCCCAGCCCCTCCACCCGGCAGAGGACGTCCTTGACGTGCAGGCCGCCGTAGATCTCCGTGACGATCTGGTCGACGGGACGCGGTGTGCGGGACTTCTTAATCTTGGCCAACTGGTTCCCCAGCCCGCGGCCGGCCGCTTTGGCGGCTTCGCGCCGGTCGGCAATCCCCTCGGCTTCAAAGGCCAGCAGTTCAGATTCGTGCACAAACTGCTGCTCGAGGGTTTTGAGTCGAAACTGTTTTTGCACCACGTATTCGCCGAAGTTGCCCGGGTATTCGTGCAGGTGGAAGTTCTCAACCTCGATGATCCGCGTGACCACGGCGTCCAGGAATTTCCGGTCGTGCGAGACGATGATTGCGGCGCCCTTGAAGTCCCGGAACCAGCTTTCGAGCCACTCGACACCGGCGACGTCCAGGAAGTTGGTGGGCTCATCGAGCAGGAGCACGTCGGGGCCTTCGAGCAGGATCTTGGCCAGCGCCGCACGGTTGCGCCAGCCTCCGGAGAGTTCGTCGATCGCGCAGCGGCGGTGGGCCTCGTCAAAGCCCAGGGTGGTCAGAACGGTATCGATGCGCCGCGGGTAGTCCCAGCCGTTGAGCCGTTCCATGTCCTCGAAGAGCTCAGCCTGCCTGCTGATCAGCCGGTCCAGTTCGCTCTCGGCGGGACCATCGGCGATGGCGGAATCGATGGCGGCCAGTTCCGCCTCGACCGTCTTGATGTCGGAAAACAGCGCATCGAGTACTTCCAGGATGGTCGCTTCACCGTTGAGTTCCGAGAACTGGGAGAAGTAGCCCACTTTGGTATCCAGCTCCAGGGCGACGGTGCCCGTGTCAGGTGTGACCTGGTCGAGGATGAGCTTGAGGATGGTGGTCTTGCCGGAGCCGTTCTTCCCGATCAGGCCCACCCGGTCCCCGGCTTCAAGGCGGAAGAACACCTCGCGAAGGATCTGGGTGTTCTCGAAGCGCACACTGACATCTTGCAGCCGGATCAGGCTCATGGGTTGTTTTCTTTCTTGGTGATGGGTTCGGAACAGCAATTGTGCGTCTGGCGCGGCGCAGCACTAACGGATTGCGAGCCGCCATAGGGAGGTGACCTCGGCTGCGCGGGCGGCGAACAGCGGATCGTTGCGGTCTGATGCCTTGGGGTGGGTTGGCCTGGTGTCGAGCCGTTCCAGTACTTTCAGGCCGGCCGCCTCGATGGCGTCAATCAGTTCCTTACGGGACCGCAGCCCCAGGTGTTCCGCCAGGTCCGACAGGACGAGCCAGCCTTCGCCGCCTGGTTCCAGGTGGTCGGGAAGTTCGTTCAGGAAACGGAACAACATCCGGCTGCCGGGGTCGTAGACGGCGTTGTCGAGGGACGAATGCGGCGTCGCCGGAATCCAGGGCGGATTGCACACGATCAGTGGTGCGCGCCCGGGCGGGAACATATCGGTCAGGACCGCCTCGGCACGGTCCTCGACCCCCAGACTCCGGAAGTTTTCGCGGGCACACGCAACCGCGCGGTGTTCATTGTCGGTTGCCAGCACACGCTGGACGCCGCGCCGGGCGAGGACGGCTGCCAGTACCCCGGTGCCGGTGCCGACGTCGAACGCCAGCGTGTGCGATGGCAGCGCGGCCGCGGCCACCAGGTCCACGTACTCACTGCGGGTCGGGAAAAACGTGCCGTAGTGCGGATGGATGCGGCCCTGCAGGGCGTCCACGTGGACACCGTTCCGCCGCCACTCGTGCGCTCCGATAGCGCCGACCAGCTCATGGAGCGACACCACCGACGGTTCGCTGATGGTCCCGTATGCCGCCTCGGCGGCCGCGCGGATGTCCGGGGCGCGCCGTAGCGGCACCACCGGGCCCGGATCAAGCGGAATCAGCAACAAGCCGAGAATGCGTGCGCGGTGCGACCGGGACTGCCTGTGGCGGTAGAACTCATCGGCAGGTGCGGCAGCGGCCTTCTTTTTCCCGGCCCCGAGCCGCCGGTCCAGGGCGTTGAGGATTTGACGCGCATTGTGGAAGTCACCGTGCCAGAGCATCGCGATGCCCTGGGACGCCATCCGGTTCGCGTCATCGGCTGTCAGGGAATCGGTGACCACCTCGATACGCGACGGCGCCGGCCTGCCGTTCGCTGAGCGCCAGCGGGCGGTCTTGCCCTGGCCGGCCTCGGCCCACGTCACGACGGCAGGATCATCCGGTGCCGGTGCCCGAGGGGGCTTGCGGGCCAGCGTTAGGGGTGCCGGCGGGCGGCCAGGAACGGCGGTAGTAATAAGAGTTCCAATCCCAGAGTCCGAGGGGCGGATCGGAGACTGACGTTTGCGGCGGAAGCCCGCGGGACCGCCATGCGGGGCACCCTCTCAGGATACAGGGGGCCGCTGGGGGCTCACTCCGGGCGAGCTCACCGCAGGCCCGGTCATCCGCTTGTTATTCACTGCGTGATGCGGCTGCGCACAATCTCGCTGACGGCCCTGCCGTCGAAACGTCCGGCGACCTTCGCCGTCACTGGCTTCATCACGGCACCCAGCTGGCGGATGGTCAGTTCACTGCCGTCAGCCGTGAGGGAAGCGACGACCTCATCGACAATTGCTTCCACTTCGGCCTTGCTCAGGGCTTGCGGCAGGTATGCCTCGATGATTTCGGCTTCTGCGATTTCGGCGGCGGCCCGCTCCGACTCCCCCGCTTCGATGTAAATACGGGCCGTGTCGCGGCGTTTGGCGGCTTCCTTCTGCAGCAGGGATGTCACCTGGGCATCGTCCAACACGATAGGGGTCTTACCGGACTTTTCGCGTGTTTCGATTTCACCCAGGACGTTGCGCACCGTGGTGAGTGCAACCTTGTTGCGGTCCTTCATGTGGCCGACGACGTCGGCATGCAGGCGTTCCTTCAGGGTGGTCATGGTTCTCCTCGTCTTATCGAACAGGATATCGGCATACCGGACCAGGGCAGTGACCCGGGCCGGCTGCCGCACCCGTTCCGGGCCGCAAGGGTGGGTCCGCAAGGGGCAGCGGGAGGGTCCGGCAGCGCCGCGACGCTCCCGCTCGCAGCTATTTAAGCGTAAGCACCGGGTTGACCGGGGCTTTTAAGGAGTCCAGCTGAACCCCTGCAGTGCGCTTCAGACCGGGCAGAATGGAAGTGGCCCAATCGGATCCCGTGCAGCTAACCGACGCCTTGGGGACGATGGTGCATTTTACGCCCCATGAGTTGACCACCTTGGTGACATTGGGGTCTTTCCAGGACACCGACCAGCTGGGCGCTATCCGGAGGCCTGTGGCTTCCAGGCTGGCAACGTACCCGCCGTTCCATGAGCTGGTGGCCTTCCATGTTGCGGTGATGGCAGGGGCACCGGACGGGGATGCTGTCGGGGTCGGCGTCGCTGACGGGGACGGTGTCGGCGTCGCGGTCGGCTTCGGCGTTGCCGACGGCGTCACGGTCGGCGTCGCCGACGGCGTCACGGTCGGCTTCGGCGTCGCTGACGGCGTCGCGGTCGGCTTCGGCGTTGCCGACGGGGACGGTGACGCCGTCGGGATGTTAATAACCGGCGTTCCGGTCAGAATCGGCGCGAGGGCAGCGAGCTTAGCGGTCTCCGGGGTGCGCCAGTCCGTTTTGACGAGGCCGCCGGTGATCCCGGAGTTCGGGTTGAAGGACCAGTAGGCGTAGCTCATCTTGTTGGCGGCCAGGTAGGAGACGATCGAGCTCATCCACTGTTTGTCCGATTCTGTTGCCAGGGCAGAGCCGAATTCACCGAGCAAAACCGGGGCGATGCCCTGTTTCTGGATGTAGCCCCAGTTCTTGTCCCAGACGGCCGGCAGGTTGTTCGGGTAGTTCGCGTCGCTGAACCACTTCTGCGCGTAGAGAGATGCCGGATAGTCGTGCGGGGAGTAGACCACGCGGTTGGGCGTGTTAAGGACTACCGGCTTGGCGCCGACGTCGGAAAGTCCACCGCCCCACCAGGTCGCTGACCCGTCGCCCTGGTTTTCGATGCCTTCAACGATGATCAGCAGCTTCGGGTTTGACGCCAGGACGGCGTTCCCGCCCCGGGTGGCCGCCGCCTGCCAGTCGGTGGCGGCCGAACCGCGGCCCCAGGTGGCCGCACCGTACGGCTCATTATGCAGGTCGGCCCCGATTACGGTGGGATCGTTTTTGTACCGGTCGGCGAGCATCTTCCAGTCGGAGATCCACTTCGTCTCCGGGACGGCAGCCGTGTACCACAGGGGTGACTGGTCGGCGCTGCTTGGTCGATGCCGGTCCAGGATGATCTGCAGCCCGTTAGCCTTGGCTCGGGCGATGACCGTGTCCATCACGTCCAGGGGCCGTTTGCCTTCGAGGTTGTAGGCGCGGTTCGCCCAGTAGTTCACGTTTCCTTTGACCGCCGTCGCGGCCAGGCACTCGTTCGAGAACGGCAGCCGGACGGTGTTGAAGCCCATGGACTTGATGTTGGCCAGTGCCTCATCAATCGTCAGCGTCCCCCACAGTCCGTGCGGGACGCAGTCGGGGGTCTCCAGCCCGAACCAGGAGGTGGCTTTGATAACGAACGGCGAGTTGTTCGAGTCTTGGATGGTGCCCCCAGCGGTGTGCAACCAACCGGTGGCGACCGGCGTCGTATCCACCACGCGTTCGGCGGCCAGCGTCGCGGGTCCGGCGCAGCCGGATACCGTGAGCAACCCGGCCAGCGCCGCGGCCGCTGCAGCCACAAGCTTCGTGCCGCGGCGCGGACGGGCAGAACCCGCGCCGCGGGGGTGATTGTTCGTCAAAATTACTCCGTATCCGGGGCCTGTGGCCCGTTCCAGGACATACCCTGGCGGGTGCCGAATCCTACCTTGGCACAAGAACCGGAGGACTGGTGCAATGGCACCGCACATTTCGGTGCAAAAACCGCATTTTCGCGGCAATCCACGGCAGCCTTCCAGCAGGGCAGCCGGTTAACGGAGGCGGTTCCCGGGCCAACCGTGCCCGGAAACCGCCGTGCGGCGCCGTGACCGGCACCGTTCTCTCCGCCAGTGCCCGCCTACCGAGGAATTAATCGGTCAGCGAAGCAACATAGTCTTTGTTCTCGGTCATCCACTTTTTGACGGCGGGACCGTAATCATCAGTCTTTTCTCCATTGAACATGGCGTTCTCAAGGGAGTACAGCTTCTCCGAGTCCATCTTGAAGCCCTTCAGCCATCCGGCCAGGGCCGGGAAATCCTTATCGAAGGACTTACTGGCGAAGCTGTGAATGCCTTCAGCTGCGCCCAGGGCGCCCTTGGGATCGGCGAGATCCTTCAGCGGGAAGGCGTCATAGGCCCAGTGCGGGCGCCACAGTGTGACCGCGATGTTTTCGCCCTTACTGGTGGCCGTCTTGAGTTCGGACAGCATGGCCGGCGTGGAGGACGTCAGGTACTCCATGTCCTGCAGACCGTATTCCGGGATGACCTTGTCCGTAGTGGCTTCCGTCAGTCCGGCGCCCGGTTCGATCCCGACGAGCCGGCCACCGAACTTGTCTGCGTTGGCGGCAAGCTCATCCAGGGAATCCACGGGGGCGTCCTTGTTCACCGCAATGGTCAGCTTTGCTTCGTCATTCCACGAGCCAAGGTCAACCATGTCAGCGCCGTATTTTTCGATATAGCTCTTGTGCGTAACAGGCAGCCAAGTGTCCAGGGTGACGTCGTAGTCGCCCGTTGACAAACCTGAGTAGACCGGTGCCGGCGCCGCATATTCGAGCGACACGTTGTAGCCCTTCTCCTCCAGCGCGGCTTTCCAGAGTTCAGAGGCGGCAATGCCTTCATCCCAGCCGTTGAAAACAGCGATTTTGACATCTTTTTTGTCGCCGTTGCCGGGACCACTGCTGGCGGTGTCTGCGCTGCCTCCGGTGCCGCAGCCCGAGAGAGTCAGCAGTGCTGCAGCGCCAAAGGCTGTCAGGTGCATAAGTGGTGAAGATTTCATGTGTTTCCTTTCGATCCCGCGCCGAAGCGCGGCCCAGTCCCGGGTGCGAGTGAATGCCTCCGGGAGTCTTTCGGTAGGTGGGCTGAACTGCCTCCCGGCATTCAGTTGGTGGTGGCTTCGGCCCGGCGGCCCAGGCTGGCTGTCACCCGGTCCAGGAAGATGGCCAGAATGACCACCGAGATCCCGGCTTCGAAGCCAAGCGCGGCGTCAATCCGGCTGAGGCTTTTGACCACATCGCCGCCCAGTCCGCCTGCGCCGACCATCCCGGCGATGACCACCATCGACAGGGAGAGCATGATGACCTGATTGATGCCGGCCATAATCGTCGGTGTCGCCAGCGGAAGCTGGATCTGGGTAAGGATCCGCCGGGGGCTGGCGCCAAAGGCGTGTCCCGCTTCCACAACTTCGCGGTCAACTCCGCGGATGCCGAGCTCGGTGAACCGTACGCCTGGTGCCATCGCGAAGATGATGGTGGCCACGATGCCGGGCACGACGCCGACCCGGAACAGCAGCAGCGCCGGGATCAGGTAGACGAAGGCCGGCATCGTCTGCATAAAGTCCAGGACCGGCTTCACCACTGATGAGGCGCCCGAGGACCTTGCGGTCAGGATGCCCAGCGGCACGCTGATCACGATTGCCAAGGCGCTGGCCACCAGCACAAGCGCCAGCGAGTCCATCGCGTTTTCCCATTGCCCTACCCCGTAGATGAGGAGGAATCCGAGCAGGGACCCCAGTGCGAGTTTGAAGCCCCGCGCGAAAAATGCCAGCGCGCACAGGACAACGATGACGGTCCAGAACGGCGGGGTGCTCAGCAGCCAGCTGACACCGTCAAAGAGTGCCAGAAAGATTGATCGGAGCACGGTAAAGAATCCGCCGAAAGTTGCGATGATCCATTCGAGGGCGCTGTCCACCCAGGCGCCTAGGGGAATTCTGAAAAGGATGGAGTCCATGGCTACTTTTCGCCTCCGAAGGTTGCTGCGGTTTCGGCCGAGGTCGATTGGAGCGCGGCTGTAATGATTTGCTCGGGAATCGGTGCGGGGGTGCTCTCCACCACCGGGATGCCCGTCGTGGTGGACGGCACGTTGCCCAAGGCGGCCAGCAGCGTCACCCGCGGGATCGCCCCGACCAGCCGACCGGCGTCGTCGACCACGGCGAGCGGAATCGGGCTCTCCACGGCCAGGCCGAACAAGTCCGCGAGGGCAGTGTCCGGAGAAACGAAGTCGGCGGCGTTTCGAATCACCGTTGACAGTTCCGGGCTGCGGGCTTCAACGAGCTGCATTACATCGCGGTCCCGCACGATGCCGTGAAAATTGCGCCTCTTATCGACGACGAACGCGGCGGAGGTCTGCAGATCCCGCATGGCGCGCAAGGCATTGCGGGGTCCGCCGGTGAGATTTACGACTGCCCGGGCGGGTTCCATCACCGAGCCTGCAGTCAGCACACGGGTGCGGTCGACATCTTTGACGAAGTGGGCCACGTAGTCGTTGGCAGGTTGGGTCAGGATATCGTCGGGGGTCCCGATCTGAACGATTTCCCCGTCGCGCATAACGGCGATCCGGTCGCCGAGGAACATAGCCTCGTTGAGGTCGTGGGTGATGAAGACAATGGTCTTACCCAGATCGGCCTGGAGGGTCAGGAGCTGCTCTTGCATTTCCCTGCGGATCAGCGGATCAAGCGCGGAGAAAGCTTCGTCCATCAGCAAGATCTCGGTTTCTGCACACAAGGCCCGAGCGAGTCCCACGCGCTGCTGCATGCCGCCGGAGAGTTGGGACGGATACTTGTCCTCCCAGCCGGCGAGGCCGACCAGTGCCAGGATCTTTTTTGCCTTGGCCAGGCGGGCATCCTTGGCAACGCCCTGTACTTCCAGGCCGTAGGCCGCGTTCTCGATGATGGTGCGGTGCGGCATCAGGGCGAAATGCTGGAAAACCATGGAGATTTTCCGTTGCCGTACCTGGCGAAGGGCCGCGCCGGCGAGCTGGGATATGTCCGTGCCGTCGACAACAACGGAGCCAGCGGAGGCGGGCAACAGCCCGTTCAGCATGCGGATCAGCGTGGATTTGCCGGAGCCCGAAAGGCCCATCACCACAAAGATCTCACCGGCCCTGACCTCAAAAGAGGCGTCCACGACAGCAGCGGTTCCAAGGGAGGCCACCTGGTCGCGGGTCTGTCCGGCTTTCAGCCGCCGCACGGCTTCGAGGGGCTTCTTGCCAAAAACCTTAAAGACGTTCTTGACGCTTACTGCAATATTTTCGCTCACTGTTGGCCTGTCTACGCGACAGCTCCCGGCCCTAGCCTGGCACTGTCGTGTGTGAATGCTTCGTTAACGGTGGGTCTGGTCGAATGCGGCAAGCAAACCAACGGCGTGTGCCGCGTTTCGCGGCTCGTTCCTGCTGGGCAGGTCGTGGGTTGTGCTCCCGGGGACCGGCAGCTCACTGGCGAGTTGCCTTCGCTGCAGCCGGACTGGCGTCCCGTCCGGCTCCTGCGCATCTGTTTCGACTCATTCACACTAACAACGGCGCGTTCGCTAAGGGCGTAAAGGTGAGGTTTGGGGGCCTCGTGCGCAGGGTTTCGTCAGGCCTCGGCCCCGCCGCAGCGGGGCGAGAGCAGAGTTATGGCATTGTGACTCGAAACCCTCGTCGTGGAGCGATTTGCGTCCCGCAGCGCGCTGGGAGCCCCTATGCAGCGCCGGAATCAGCGCTGATCCGCACCCCCGGCCTATAGCCGGGTGCCGGTCAGCTCAGAGGCCGCTGCGCCCCGCCCACAATCCGTGCAGCAGCGGAAGCACCGAAGCGGCCAGGAGTACATTGCCGAGCACCGTGTCGTCCGCGCGGAGCACGGAACCGGCCATGAGCAGGGCACCGAATATCAACACCGAAGCGATCCGCTGCGCCGAGCGGTTTAGCCGTTTTACCTGTTGCTCCAGGCGCGGATTGGCAACCGCCAGTGAACCGTCTTCCAGCCGGGTCAGGAGCCCGTCCAGGCGTTTCGGCAGGCGCAGGGCCAACCCGGCGGTGTCGAACGCCTGCTGGGCCACATCCTGCACAATGTTGCCGCGCTCGTCGCGCAACAGCTGGCCCGCATAGGGTTCCACCGTGTCCCACAAATTGAAGCGGGCGTCCAGCGTGCTGCACACCCCCGACGTCAGGGACATCGCCCGGATGATTAGCAGGAAATTCTCCGGCAACTGAAACGGCAAGGAGCGGACGACGTCGCCGAACTCGACCGCAAAATCACGGAACTCCCGCGGGTCCACCTCGCGGAGTTCGGCGAAGCCCATCCCGCCGAACCGGGCAAAGAGGTGAATCATCGCCCGCTCAAGTTCGACCGTATCGGCGCTGGGTACCAGCACACCCACGTCGCGGATTGCAGTCACCAACCCCTGGCCGTCACGTGAAGCGGCCGCGATGAGCAGCTTCCGCAGGCCACCGCGGGTACTCGCCGTCACCTCACCCATCATCCCGAAGTCGATGAAAGTCAACGTCCACGGGCGCTCTGTTGCGGGGTCCGTAGCCGGAGTAACAAAAATGTTGCCCGGATGCGGGTCGGCGTGAAAAAAGCCGTTCGTGAACATCTGGTCAAACATCACCGACGCGAACACCGGGGCAACCTGTGCCGGGTCGATGCCCGCCGCAACGAGCGCTTCGGAGTCGGTGATCTTGATCGCCGTGACATCTTCCAGGGTCAGCGCCCGTCGGGTGCTGCGCTCCCAGACGACCTCCGGCACACTCACCCGGGGATCGTCGGCGAAGTCAGCCGCGAAGCGCGCTGAGTTCGCGGCCTCGTGCAGGTAGTCGATTTCTTCCAGGCTGGTCTGCGCGAACTCCTCGACCAGGGCCGGCATGTCGGCACGATCGGAGACCAGGCGCACGTGACTGAGCCAGCCGCCTACTTTTCGCAATGCCGCCAGATCGACGTCGACAATCGCGTCGATGCCGGGACGCTGCACTTTAAGCACCACGCTGTCCAACCCGGTGTCGGCGGCATCGCCCGGAAGAAGCCTCGCCCGGTGCGCCTGGCCGAGGGACGCCGCGGCGATCGGCGTCTCCTCGATCGAGGCGAACACCAGCTCCAGGGGTGCGCCGAACTCCTCCTCTGCAAGGGTTCGGATCGCGGCGAACGAAACCGGAGGCACCTCGTCCTGCAGTCCCTCCAGCTCCTTGGTGATCTCCGGCGGGAGCACATCCAGCCTGGAGGACAGGAACTGACCAACCTTGATCATCAGGCCGCCAAGGTCCACCGCGAGCACATGGAAACGCTGCGCGAAGCGCCGCATCCTCCTTGTTCTGGTCCGCTCGGCAATCCTGGCCAGCCCGAGGCGCGGCAGGAACAGCTCGAACCACCAGGTCACCGTAAGATGCCACGCGGCAAAGCGCAGGATGCGACGGTAGCGGGCCCGGATGTCCCCGGCGCCTGGTCCCGCATCGGCCCGGGTTCGGCGAACCGACGCCACTCCCCTCAGTCCTGGGCGAGGATCGAGTAGAGCCGGCGACGTGCCTCGTCGAGCACCCGCACGGCCTCCTGCACCTGCGCCGGCGAGCCGGTGCGCCCCACCTGGGTCGCAGCCTGCGCTAGCTCGATGCCGGCCTTGGGCAGCGCTCCGAAACCGGGGCCTGATGCCGGGCCCGACGCCGGAGCTGTTGACTCCCAGGGCGTTGACGCGCCGGCACCGGCCACATCCTCCCGGCCTGCTTCGGTCAGCGAGTAGATCTTGCGTCCGTTGGATTCCTCGGCCTTAATGAACCCCTCGTCGGCCAGCAGCTGCAGCGTCGGGTAAACCGAGCCGGCGCTTGGCTTCCAGCTACCGCCGCTGCGCTCCTCGATTTCACGGATGATCTGGTAGCCGTGCATGGGCCGTTCAGCGAGCAGCGACAGCACGGCTGAGCGCACTTCGCCACGGCCCGCGCGGGTGCCGGAGCGTTTCTCAAACCGTGAACGCAACTCCTCAACGGCCTCCCACATGCCGTCAATGTTGTTGCCGCGAAATCCGCCTGCCGGGTATGAATTGCGCATTATGCTCTCCTTGAGTCAATCGCGAACGATATACAACGATAGTCAACGATACATCTCGGTGACCGTCGGAACCAAGGGCTCGTGCGGCTGGCGGAGCCGGTGCCGACCAATAGCCGGGGCAAGGAAAAAGCCCTCCAACCGAACGTTTCCGCAGCTTGGAGGGCTTTTGTTGTGGAGCTAAGGAGATTCGAACTCCTGACCTCTTCGATGCGAACGAAGCGCTCTACCAACTGAGCTATAGCCCCGAAGCAACGCCGGTCCAGATGGAACGGCGTTGCCGGTGTCCCTAGGCTACAAACTATCTGGCTTCTTTGCCAACCAGCCACTAAAAGTTTCACCGGCGCGGCGCTGTTCCGGCACCACATTCAGGCCTGCGCGCAGGTATTCGCCCAGTGCCCCAGGCAACGGGAGACGGATCAAAAGTCCACGCGACCCCGTAGCCGCCTTCCATTGCCGGGCGAAGTCCCGCATGTCCTGGATTTCCGGGCCCCCAATGGTCCTGAGACTGTGCCGATTGCCTGCCGAAGGTTCAAGCGCCGCCTCGAGCAGGGCAGCCGCGGCGTCGGCGGGCGCAATGGGCTGGAACCTAACGCCGTCGACGACCGGGATGACGCGCAGCTTCGAGCCCGCCGCGAAGATCGTCGCGAGGAAGGAATGGAACTGTGTCACCCGGACCGTGACGCTATCGATCCCGGCCCGCGCGTAGACCTGTTCTTTGGCTGCCTTCGAGGCGTAGTACGCGAAGGCGCTGCGGTCACAATTGACGATCGAGAGCAGCACAGCCCTCGCCACACCGGCGTCCTGGGCAGCCGCAAGCAGGCGTGCGCCGCCGTCGGCGAAGTGCGCCAAGGCATTGCCTGCGCGCCCCTCCAGACAATCGATCACAACGTCCGCGCCGGCCAGCGCTGCCGCCAGTCCCGCCCCGGTGGCGACGTCCGCCGGAAAGTATTCCGCGCCGCTGGTCCGGACGTTGGGGCCGGGCTCAGGCGGGTTCCGACTGAGGAACGTCACCACGTGTCCGCGGGCGACAGCTTGGTGCACCACTTCCCGGCCCACCTGGCCGGTTCCGCCGGCTACACAAATTCTTGTCATGCCCTGAGGCTACCGGGCGGCGCCCGGTTCCCGGCCGTTTTGGATCTGCCGGTTCCGGCCGTTTTGGACCTGCCGGTTCCGGCCGTTCCGGCCGGACGCGCCGGGACAAAAGGAAAGCCCCGGGTGGCCACTGCGAGCAGCCCGGGGCTTCGGAAACGAGTGGTCAGGCCCTGCGCCGCTGCAGGACGTCGTCGAGGTTGCTCAGGGCGCTCTGCGCCTTGCCGAGGGGCTTTTGTTCAGAGTCCATATCTGTGGTGCCGGCGGCTGCCTGCACCACGCCCTGCTTCAGCGAGGGTTTGCCAACAGCTTTCGGGGCTTCGGGCAGGTCGAGCGGCTCAGGAGCGGCACGGGGGGCCTTCGGCGCCTCCACGTACGTTGGCTTGGGGACTTCCACCGGCTTCCAGCTGGATTCTCCAACACCCGGGGTCCCCGCGGCGCGGCGGACGGACGTGTCGCCCGAAGCCGCAGCTTCCGCGATGGCCGCCTCGCGGAGGTCCTGGGCAGTCAACGGCTTCGGTGCCGGGGGGTGTTCAACATCGTCTGCCTGGGCGTCAAAGAGCGGGTTCTCGGCCCGTTCACGGGGCTCCCCCGCCGATTGCCGCAATGGTGTGCGCGCCGGGGCCGGCGCTGCCTGGCGCGCCGGAGCGCTCATCGCCGCGCGGAAGGCAGCGTTCACCTTACGGCGACGGTCACGGACCGCGAGTCCGCGGAGGACAACTACGGCCGCTGCCGTGCCCAGCAGTGCAATAACGGGCACCCAGAGTGAAACGAGGCCAAAGACCCCCAACAGCGCGGACACCACGCCGGTCAGCAGCGAGAGCGAACCGGCCAGCGCGAGGGCCAGCCGACCGAAATGTATCTTGAAAGCCGGGCCCGTAGCGGCAGGCCCACGGCCGCCGTCAAGCCGGGTAGTTCCCCGGACGGATTCGGTGCGCTGGCTGCTGGTCATGGGTTTCTCCTGCTGGGCCGTCATCTTCATGACTTTCCCGGCTTGCGGGGCTGCTGGTTCTAGATCAATGACGTCCGCCACGAGCTCGCCCACGGGTTGCAGGTGGTGTCGTCCGTTCCGGAGGATGTACGGAGCAACCCAAACAATCCAGAGCGCAACAGCAATGACAAGGATCACAGAGCTGCTAAGAGGGAAGTCCACATCAAAACCGTATGAGCAATGCGCTGCTCGGAGCGGCATTGTCCCCGGTGTGTCGCCGGGTAACTGGCAATTGACTGGATTTATGCCGTGCGGGCTTGTCGGTAAAGGCCCGGCCGCTCACTTGGGTCCGGGCTGCTGCCAGCGTGCCAGCAGCCCGCCTGGCACTTCTTCAGAGGTCAGCGCGAAGCTCCGGTGGTCCGCCCATTCGCCGTTGATGTGCAGGAACCGGGGACGGTAGCCCTCGTCGCGAAAGCCGAGCTTCTCCACCACGCGCAGGCTTGGTCCGTTTTCGGGGCGGATGTTGATCTCCATCCGATGCAGCCCGAGGCTCTGGAAACAATAGTCCGTCACCAGTGCCACGGCTGTCGGGGCGATGCCCTGGCCGGCCCGGTCCCGGTCCACCCAGTATCCAAGCGTGGCCATCATCGCCGAACCCCAAACGATAGACGAAACCGTCAGCTGTCCCACAATAACGGGTTCCCGGAATCCGGCGGTCCGCGCCGTGATGAGGAAGGGCAGGCCAACACCCTGCACGGCCTGCGCCTTGAGGGACCGCACCATCTGGCGGTAGTCCGGCAGACCACCGCCAGGCTCCGGGTTCGACGCCTCCCAAGGGGCCAGCCACTCACTGTTGCGGGAGCGGACAGTCGTCCATTCCTTGCGGTCCCGGTGCCGAATCGGGCGCAAGACAAGCTCGCCGCTTTCCAGCGTCACCGGCCAGTGGAAGCTGCCCCCCACCGAAGCTACTTGGTCAGGCTGGGAGCAAGGCTCGCAGCGAAGCCGGGCAGCCATTCCCGCAGGCCTGGGCCCAGGTCGTCACTGTCGCAGGCGAGCTGGACGCAGGCTTTGAGGTAGCTGAGCTTATCGCCGGTGTCATAGCGGCGGCCACGGAAGACAACGCCGTACACGCCGTAGCCGTCACCGTCACCGGAGGCAAGTTCCTGCAGCGCGTCGGTGAGCTGGATTTCGCCGCCGCGTCCCGGCTCGGTGCGTTCCAGTACCTCGAAGACAGCCGGGTGGAGGACGTAGCGCCCAATTATCGCGAGGTTGGACGGGGCATCGTCTACGTCAGGCTTCTCTACCAAGTGCTTGATCCGGACGTACTCTTCGCCCTCGATCGCCTGAACGTCGGCGCAGCCGTAGGCGCTGATCGCTGACGGCTCCACCTCGATCAGTGCGATCACCGACCCGCCGGTCTTGGCCTGAACCTCGATCATGGTACTTAGAAGTTCATCGCGGGCATCGATCAGGTCATCGCCGAGCAGGACAGCGAACGGTTCATACCCCACGTGCTGCTTTGCCCGCAGGACGGCGTGCCCCAGTCCCAGCGGGTCGCCCTGGCGCACGTAGTGGATATCACCAAGGTTGCTGGCCGCCTGGATGGACTCAAGCTTCGCGGTGTCTCCTTTGGCCTGAAGGGTGGCTTCCAGGGTAGGGACGCGGTCGAAGTGGTCCTCCAGCGCGCGCTTGTTGCGGCCGGTAATCATTAAGATGTCGGTCAGACCGACGTTGACTGCTTCCTCCACGACGTACTGGATGGCCGGCTTGTCGACGACCGGCAGCATTTCCTTGGGCATGGCCTTGGTCGCCGGAAGAAACCTCGTTCCGAGGCCGGCTGCGGGGATGACGGCCTTGCGGACGGGAGCGTTGGGTGTAGTCACTCGACTAATCTAACGGAGGGACCAAGCATTAGGTAATCATTTCCGACCGGCACCAACCGCGGTTTGCCGGCCGCACCAGCGGAGGGACAAGGCATCGTGGCATCGAAGGAAGAGACCCGGGCCAGCCACCGGGCCCGGCGAGCTGCACTGACGCCGGCGGCCCTGGCGACCGCCGGTGCCGGAATCGCCACGTACGGCGTTGCCTGGGCAGCCCGCCTGGCGGGCGGCCGCTCCGGCACTTTTGCCGCCTACCTTGGTGTGGGGTCGGAACCGCCAAGTCTTCCCCTGCTGGCAGCACTCCACCAGGAAGGGCATCGGCTGCTCCTTCCGGTCTGCGAGCCCGGCCTGGAGCTGAGCTGGGTCTACTGGACGCCGGCCTCCCGATTCGCGCGGAGCCGGTACGCGCCGATCCAGGAACCCGCCGGCAAGCGACACGATGCTTCCGTGATTCGTTGCGCGGACGGCATTTTCCTGCCGGCCACCGCGGTCGACTACTCCGGCAACCGGATCGGGCAGGGCGGCGGCTACTACGACAAATTTCTGGCGAAGCTGGCCGCACTCCCGTATTCCGGGACGCCGACGTCCGACGGCGGGCTGTTGCCGCCGGTGCCGGCAGCCGCCGTTGTGTACAACGGCGAGGTGCTCCCTGCCGGAAGCATCCCGGCGGAGTCCTTCGACCGGAAGGTGGGTGCCGCACTGACCCCGTCCGGCGTGGTGCAGCTGCAGCACCGGGCTGCCGGGGACCGGTCGCGGGGGTGATAGAATTAGCACTCAGGCCCTGCGACTGCTAAGGGACGGATTCCGCCGATAGAACTACCGGCCGGGATCCCGAACCGGCGGTACGGGACCTGCTCGTTTGCCCCTGAGGAGGATTTCCAGTGCCCACGTATGCATACGCCTGCAAGGACTGCAGCCACGCCTTTGAGATCGTGCAGTCTTTCACCGACAGCACCCTCACCTCCTGCCCTGAGTGCCAGGGGACCCTGCGCAAGAAGTTCAACAGCGTTGGTGTGGTCTTTAAAGGTTCCGGTTTTTACCGGACGGACTCGCGCGACGCAAAGGGCAGCACCGTTTCACAGACGCCGACGCCGGCGCCCGCACCGGCTGCATCCACTGCGCCGGCAGGCGCGTCCGCAAGCTAGCGCCGTTACGAAGGCCGTGCTGCTGCCACTCCTCGCTGGCCGTCACACCGCTTTGTCCACATAGACCGAACTGTAACTGCCAGGCGTGCGCGCCGGTGGGTAGCTTCGGGTTATGGCCCCCATTGGAACCGCCGTCCCGACCACATGGAAGCTGCCGGAAGATTTCTTTGAGATCTTCCGTATCGACCCGTGGCGACACTCCTCTATTATCCGGCGCTGGCGATCCCCGGGACGCCGCCTTGATCTGTCCACGCCGGCAGCACCCTCAAAGTCAGCAGTCCCGCCGCGGGGCCGAAGACCCGCCGGCAGGCCGCGGGGCCGAAGACCCGCCGGCAGGCCGTCCCGCCGGCGGCTGGTCCGATGGCTCAACCGCAACCGCCGGCTCGCCGTGGCGCTGCTGCTCTGCATCGCCGCCGGCCTCACGGTTCAACAACTGACACCTGAGCCGGCCGACACTGTCCCCGCCTTCGCTGCTGCCCGGGATCTCCCAGCCGGCCAGTCCCTTGGAGTGGAGGACCTGACGGTCCTCCACGTGCCCAGGGGCCTGGTTCCTGCGGGCAGCTTCGTGAGCGCTGGTTCCCTCCAAGGCCAGCAGCTTGCCGTCGCCCTCCGCAAGGGCCAGTTACTCGCAGATTCGCAGCTAGTGGGACCTGGCCTGCTGGCTGGAAAGCCGCCGGGATCGGCCGCAGTTCCCCTGCGGATGGCGGATCCGGCCTCGATCCAGTTGCTCTCCCCCGGGCAACTCGTCGACGTAGTCATCACCACCGGCAACAGCTTCGACCAGCCCGCCGCATCCCAGCTGCTGGCAGCTGCCGTTCCCGTGCTGTGGACTTCCGGGCACGGCAGCCGTGCCGGCCCATGGCTGGGGACAGGTGAAAACGAGGGCCTCCTCGTTGTGGCCGCCGACGCCGATCAGGCGCGTCGGCTCGCAGGGGCCTCGACGCAGGGAAAACTCTTCTTCGTCCTCGTCACGGCCGTCCCCGGCTAGTCGCTTCACCGTCCGAAAGCCCCGGCGGAGCAGGCCCGAAAAGGACTTAGGCCCAGTGCGGGGGCTTCTGCTCTTGCAGCCACGAGTCATGGTCGTAGCCGCCGGGCTCGTCGCCCCAGCGCTGCGGGTCATCCTCCGCCGCCTTGTTCGGCAGCACACCGGACGGGGATGCCGCCGACGCCGACTGCGCGGACGCATTGTCCGGTCCGCTGTCCTGGGCCTCGCCACCGTTACCGGTATCGCCATCCGCAGTCATGCCGCTGGCCTCCTTGCTGCCTTGGTCTGTTCTGTAGTCTGGCGCACTGTCCTGTATGCCGGACGTCCGTCCCCGCGAGGCTTGCGCTTCGTTGACGGCAAGGTTTTCGACGTCGTCGTCGAAGAACCCCGGCGATGTGGGTTTACGGTGCGTCACGGCCGGCTTTTCCAGGCCCAGATATCCGCCGATGCGGTCGGCGCAGGCCGAAGGATCCGTGAACACCTCGATGGTCCAGAGCGGCATGTAGCGCCAGCCGAGTCGTTCCAGCAGCTGCGGGCGGAGCCTGCTGCGTTCCCGGACGGTGAGCTTTCGGTACTGTTCGGTGCCGTCTGACTCAATGGCCACGGGCCGCGGAATCTCCGCATCGTCCTGTCCGAGGGTACTCAACGGGTCGGCCGCGGCCACCATATTCAGCGCGCCGTCGTACTGGTGCCAGACCCGTGCGCCCCGGGCCCGCAGCCGGTCCCCGAGGTCGGCCACGAGGGGGTCGGCCCCGAGAGCCTGTTCGCTGGCTGCAGCCCGCGACGCGGGACTTCCGAGATCGGAGTTACCCGCGATTTCCCGGTCCAGCAGTTCATAGAAGTCCACCGCGCCGTGGCTCAGCCGGGTCACGTCGAGGTCCTCCGGACGGAAGCAGCTGAGCACGTGCAGGGACCGGCGTGCCCGCGTCATGGCGAGGGCAAACCTTGCTCGTCCACCATCGACGGAGAGCGGGCCCAGGCTATGCAGCGCACGCCCGTGCGGGGTGCGTCCGTAACCCGGCGAGAAGATCACGTGATCGCGGACCAGTCCCTGGGCACGTTCCAGATCCACGACCCGGAAGGACTCTTCGCCGGCGGTGAAAAAGCTGGCAAGCATCGGGTAGTTGGGCAGCTGAAGCCGGATCGACTCGCCGATCCGCGCCGCATGCCGGAGGCTGCCGGTGACGACGGCCAGCGACGTCCGCGGCCGGAGGCGGGCGTGCTCGAAGACAAGCTCCACGGCCCGGTTTACCTCGGCCACCACAGATTCGACGCCGTCCTGGTCCGCGCTGGGCAGGCCCGTCCCGTCCGGCAGGTATTCCACAGTGAGGGCACGGTCCAGCCCGGTGGCTGACTGGCCCTCCGGCAACCTGCGCAGTCCGCCGTCGTAGAAGCCCTTGCTCAGTTGCCGCACAAGGTCCTCATCCACGGCGCGGTAGACCGTCCGCAGGTTCCAGACGGGCAGTACACCGGCGAGTGCCTTGAAGGCGCTCTCGACGCCTTGATGGGAGCTCTCGCCGGCCGCAAGCCGCTCGACACCGACGGTGAATGTCCGCGGCGTGGCAATCCGGTCGTCACCAAAAGCAATAACCTGCACGGCGCGGGCTACGGCCGGCAGGACGGCCTGCAGCGACGTTGCCTCGGCGTCAAGGATCACAACGGCATCAAACTTTTGCTCCACCGGCAAAACCGCCGACAGGAGGTAAGGGCTGACGGACCACACCGGAACCAGCATCGGCAGCAAGTCCGGGGCCTGGCCCGTCAGTGCCGAGAGGGTGACCCGGCCATCCTTGAGCAGGCTGCGCAGCAGTTCCGCTTGCCGCGGGTGTTCTGCGATGGCCGCCCGCCAGCGGTCTGCCAGCTGCCAGCGCAGCCTGGCGGCGCCGCTGGCGATGTGCGCGTTGTCCGCGAGGCGGTACTCCGCTTCGAGCTGGCGAAGGGCGTCGCCGTCGGACATAGCCAGGTAATCATCCCCGCTGATCATGGCTTCGAGTGCGGACTGCCACCAGGCGAGCTCAAGCTCGGCGGCCACAGACCCTGCGGGCACCTCACGCTCGGCGAGGTCAGCGAGCAGTTCGCCCAGGCCATGCTCGCGCATGTCTTCGACCAGGAGGGTCCGCTCCGGCAAAGTTTCGAGCGTCCCGGTGTCGGCAACCAGCGCGTCCAGCCGCTCCATAAGATCTTCGTAGGGGCTGCCATGCAGTTCGCCGCCCGCCGCGGTGTGCCTGACGGCGTGGCCGAGCTCGACCAGCTCCGCTTCGAGCTCGCGGTACAGGGCGATGATCTCGCCCAGGCCGGAAGGCACTGCAGGGTGCCGCTGCGTCGTGGCGTAGTCGGCCCATGCGGCCCGCTGCTCCTGGACGAGGACGAGGGAGCTGTGCAGGTCGGCAATGTGGACACCCGGCCGGACATATTCCTTGGCCACCCGGCGCAAACGGGAGCGCTGCATGGACGGCATCTCAATGTTCCGTTCGCGCCGCCAGGAGGAAGCTGCGGTGGCGGAGATGAGGTCGTGGACCGGACGGTCGAAGATGTCCGGCGTGAATTTATCCAGGCTTTCGCGAACAGCAACTAACAGCTCAACCTGGTCCCCCCACTCCGAAAACGAACGGCCCAGGCGGATTTCGGCGTGTTCTGCGACACCGTTCATCAGCTCTCGCAGTTCCGGCAGCTTCCTGGCCACGGAGCTGGCCACCTGCTGGGCTTCCTCGGTTTCCTTCCGGGTCAGCAGCCGGGCACCATGCCACGGACTTGTGGTCGAGGCCCTGCTGAAGCTTCCCAGCTCGGCCGCACGGTGGAGCCGGCCAGCGAGTTCCTCGCGGTCCCGGATATTGTCCAGCACACTGCGCTTGAGCCGGACGGTGGTGGCCGGCGCCGGCTGGATGGAGGTCAGCTCGGCCAATGACTGCATCGCCTCGTACGGAGAGCATCCCCAGCGCTGGCGGACGTTGTGCAACGAGGCAACATGGTCCCGAAGGGCATGGCGGTGTTCAATCAAAGTGCTGTGAAGGTTGCTGAGCTGGGGCTCGAGGGATTTCTCATTGCGCACGATGGCCCTGACGAGCTGGCCCTTCAGCTGCAGGGCAGTGGCGTTCCCGGCAAGCTGGAACAGGGCTGAATCCAGTCCCAGGGTCTCCAACTGGGTGGAGATCTCACCCAGGCTGGCTCGCCGGTCCCCCACCACCAGAACCGTCTTACCCTGATCGAGGAGGGTCCCGATGGTATTGATTGCTGTCTGGGTCTGGCCGGTGCCGGGCGGACTGCTGACCACCAGCGAGTCCCCGGCGCGGACGGCGTCGACGACGTACTGCTGGTCGGTGTCGGCGTCGAGCAGCAGCAGTTCATCCGCGGGATCCCGCTCATCGGTGCTTGGGAACCGTCCGGGCTTAAGCTCGGATACCTGCAACGGCTGGCCGGCGGCGGCCCGTCCCAACGCCGCCACTAGGGGATGGCTCTCGTTGATCCATGGATCCTCAAGGTTTCCGGACAAGTCCGCGAAGGTGGACACCAGAAGGTTGTGCTCGACCTCGGCGCCGTAGATGGGCTGGATGAGGGTGCTCAGGCGGTCAAGGACCGGCTGGGGATCGAAGCGGGCGGTGCTGTACGCCATCCGGGTTACCGCGTTGACGTCGAAAGCAATGCCGTGGATGGTCTTCAGATGCCGGATCAGGGCGGGGTTGATCTTGGCCTGTTCGGTCAATTGCAGTTCGTAATCGTCCTCGCCCGGACGGACCGTGAGGGAGATGGAACTGAGCATAACCGGGGCTGAGACGCGCTGCGGTTTGCCGCCGACTGCGGAGGTCCACACGACGGTACCCGCCGAAAAGTATCCCGCGTCGATGCCGCGGTCATTGGCCAGTTCGAAGATTTTGGAGCGCAGGTTGCGGGACGCCCTCGCGGCGACAACGTACTGCTGGTGATCACGGATCAAGGTGGACAGCCGGGTGCGCCGGCCGGCCATCAACTGTGCCATGCCGGAGGGATGGGCATTGGTCAGGTCTATGGAGCCCTCAGGCGTCTTGGTGAAGCGCAGCATGGTGTCTGCTCCGGTGACCGGCTTGAGCCCCGACAGCCATTTCCTGAGCTCCTCGGAGCCCTCGGGGTGGCCTTGACCAACTGACACTGCTGCCTTCTTTTCTGTGCTTGCGTTTACTCTGCTCACGTTTTTCGTGCCCGCGCGGGACGTCCTGGACCATACCGGCATAATTTCGAGGGTAGCCCGAATCCGGCCCCGGCGAGGCGACGCAACACTGGCGGGACACAAATTCAAACCGAATTCCCAGCATCGCCGCTCGTGCCGCGGGCCGCCGCCGCCCGCTGCCGGGCGGTCCAGGGATGCGGCGACCGAACGGAAAATGGCCGGCCTCCCGACGAGCCCGGCCATTTCATCCGCCCACTACGGGACTATTCCCATTCGATGGTTCCCGGCGGCTTGCTGGTCACATCGAGCACAACGCGGTTCACGCCTTCCACCTCGTTGGTGATGCGGTTGGAGATCCTGGCCAGCAGATCGTAAGGCAGTCGCGACCAGTCCGCCGTCATGGCGTCCTCGGAGGAAACGGGACGCAGGACAATCGGGTGACCGTAGGTGCGGCCGTCTCCCATAACACCGACGCTGCGGACGTCCGCCAGCAGCACTACCGGCATCTGCCAGACCTCGTTGTCAAGGCCGGCGGCGGTCAGTTCGGCGCGCGCGATGGCGTCTGCCTTGCGCAGCAGGTCCAGCCGCTCCTTCGTCACTTCGCCGACGATCCGGATGCCAAGGCCCGGTCCCGGGAACGGCTGGCGCCCTACAATTTCCTGCGGCAGGCCAAGCTGCGCGCCGACGGCGCGGACCTCGTCCTTGAACAAGGCGCGCAGCGGCTCGACGAGTTCGAACTGCAGGTCTTCCGGCAGCCCGCCCACGTTGTGGTGGCTCTTGATGTTCGCGGCACCTTCACCGCCGCCGGACTCGACGACGTCCGGGTACAAGGTGCCCTGGACGAGAAACTTGATCTTCTCGCCGTGCGCTGCCGCCTCTGCGATGATCGCAAGCTCGGCCTCCTCGAAGGCACGGATGAATTCGCGGCCGATGATCTTGCGCTTGGTCTCCGGGTCGCTCACTCCGGCCAGGGCCGACTGGAAGCGCTCCTGCTCGTTGGCCACATAGAGTTTGACGCCAGTTGCCGCCACGAAGTCACGTTCAACCTGCTCCGCTTCGCCTTCGCGCAGCAGTCCATGGTCGACAAACACACATGTCAGCTGGTCGCCGACGGCGCGCTGGACCAGGGCAGCCGCCACCGCGGAATCAACGCCACCGGACAAACCGCAGATGACCCGGGCATCGCCGATCTGTGCACGAACCCGCTCAACCTGCTCCTCAAGGATGTTGCCGGCCGTCCAGTTCGGTTCCAGTCCGGCACCCTTGAAGAGGAAGTTCTCCAGGACCTGTTGGCCGTAGGCCGAGTGCTTGACCTCGGGGTGCCACTGCACGCCGTAGAGGCGCTTTTCCTCGTTCGCGAAAGCCGCGACGTCGGCGCCGGCCGTCGTCGCGAGGACCTCAAAGCCCGCCGGCGCCTCGTGCACGGAGTCGCCGTGGCTCATCCAGGTGCTCTGGTGCTGCGGCATGCCTTCGAGGATGGAGCGGCCTTCGCCGATGGTGGTGGTCTCGGTGGCGCCATACTCGCGGAGTCCGGTCTGGGCGACTTCGCCGCCGAGGGCGTTGGCCATGGCCTGAAAGCCGTAGCAGATCCCGAAAACCGGTACTCCGGCTTCGAAGAGGTCCGAACCAACGGTGGGGGCACCTTCGGCGTAAACGCTTGAGGGTCCGCCGGAGAGGATAATTGCGGCGGGGTTTTTGGCCAGGAGCTGCTCGGTGCTGTAGGTATGCGGAACCACTTCCGAATACACATTCGCTTCCCGGACGCGGCGGGCGATCAGCTGCGCGTACTGGGCACCGTAGTCAACAACCAGGACGGGCTTGTGGGACGTCTGGGATGCAGTGGGAATAGTCACCCTTCTAGGGTACTTTGCGGCGCCGCCCGCCCGCACATTGAGAAGCCGCCAGGACCGCGGATGGGCCGCCGGGTAAGCGAACTCACACCGCGCCGCTCAATAGCGCTGGGGGGCCTGCGGGTTCGCCGCAAGTTCAACCTCCACCTCGGCGTGGAACTTCTTCTCCACGAAGAAGGACAGGAAGGGCACCACCCCGCCGAGTGCCAGGATGATCATTTTCCCGAACGGCCAGCGCATCAGCGACCACAGTCGGAAGTTGGACATAAGGTACACAACGTACATCCAGCCGTGCACGATCAGCACCGCGACGGACAGATTTACGCCGCCGATCACCCCCGGCGGCTCCGCGTCGGCGAATCCGAAACCGAACTGCTGGCCGGTGACGGCGTTGGTCCCGCCGCCGAAGAGATATTGGCCGAACACATACCGGGCAATAAGTTCCGCGCACAGCAGGAGCAGCATGCTGCCGGTCATATACGCGAGGACCTTGTAAAACTTCAGCGCCGAGCGGATCTGGGCCTCGGTGCCGCCAAATCGGCGCTTCTTGCCGCGCCCGGTTCCCGGCACGTTGGACTGCTGCGGCTGGACGGCCGGCTGGGGCTCAATCATGATTGCACTTTCGGTTCGGTGGGGTCCGGTTCGGTGGGGTCCGGTTCGGGATGGTGCAGCGCCGCGGCGTCATACTCCGCATCGAGGGCGTCTTCAAGCCCCCGGCGGTAGTCGTCCTTGACCAGGCGCCACCAAATGAACAGCGCGAAGCCAGCGAACACCACCCACTCCGCGGCGTAGAAGAGGTTCAACCAGTTGACCTTCTCGGCAGGCGGTTGCGGCCCGATGTTCAGCGGCTTCATTTTCCCTCCGGAGGCTGCCGCGCCGACGTCGTTGCCGCCGGAACGCTCCGAACCCGCGGTGACAAAGCCGGGGTAGCTGCTCACTTCCCAGGTGTTGATGAGTTCCGCTACGGAGACGGCGCTGGCCCGGCCGGGACCGGCGTCGGTCCCGGGGACCGGAGCCTCGGATGGCAGCAGCCGTCCGGTCAGGGCAACACTGCCCGACGGCGGGGCGGACGCGTCCGCCGGGTCGGCGACCCAGCCGCGGGCGACCGGGATCCAGGTCTGGGGTGTGGCGGCGGAACCGGTCAGGACGGGGGCATCCTGGACGGCCAGGGCCGAAACGATCCAGTAGCCCTTGGCGCCGTCGTACAGCCGTCCCGGGACGAGCACCTGCTTCTGCGGATCGTACCTGCCGGTGGCGGTGACAATCTGGTCCGCGACCGAACCGGGGAAGAAATCGCCGGGCCGCAGCACCGTGGTGAGGGCTTGGGGTTCCTCGGTCGTGGCGGAGACCGTCACCTCAGCCCTGGTGGAGCGGCCGAACTGCCACTGGCTGAGCAGCACAAACACCCCTGATACGACGATCGCGAACACCAGTCCGGCGATCCAGCGGGGTTTGAGGGCAGTTTTCAGCACCCCTTAACCGTACTTCGTCGGCGTGTAGAACAGCGAAACGGGCAGCAGGGCGACCCGGCGCAGGAGCGGGGCAGCACGGTCCGTGCGTGGCGAGGGAGTCGGCGCGAAAGTCCCCGTCCCGATCTTCAGTGGTCGAAAAAGACCAGGCTGGAATTGATGAGTTCTGCGATGACTTCGGGGTCGTAGGCGCGCCGCAGCGATTCGCGGAACGATTCCTTCGACAGTGACCTGGCAAGGGTGGCCAGCACTTCCAGATGCTCCGAGAAGGAACTGGCCGGTGTCGCGATCAGCAAGACCACTGTTGCCGGCCCGTCGGCGGCGCCGAAATCGAGTGCCTTGCCGTACTTGGTGATGCCGACGGCAATGGTGGTCCGGGAGACGAACTCGCTGCGGGCATGGGGCAGGCCGACGCCGCCTGGCAGTCCGGTGGCCAGTTGGTGTTCACGGGCGTTGACGTGACGGAGGAATCCCGGGAGATCGGAAATGCGTCCGGCGGCATGCATCCGTTCCGCCAGCTGGGTTGTTGCGTCGAGCTTGTCCACGGCGTCCATCTCGAGGATCACCATTTCCGGGGTGGTGAGCTCGGCATCGTACCGGTCCAATGGTTCCGCCAAGTGGTATCCCTTCGAAGTGGCGCGGTTCCGCCTGCAGCCCCGGCTGGGACCACAGGCGGATGCTGCCGGTCAACGCAACGGGACGATGTCCTCGATGCCCAGGCGTGCTGCGTCGGCGGATTCGTCGTCCGGCTGCTCCTGGCTAAGCCGTTCGGCGTCGACCCGGGCCAGGTAGTGCTTGATTTCGCCCTCGCGCTGCGCATCGCTCCAGCCGAGGACATCTCCCATCAGTTTAGCGACTACCGGCGCTGCTGACACACCGCGGTCCCAGGCTTCGATCGAAATCCGGGTGCGGCGGGTCAGGACGTCCTGCACATGCCGGGCCCCTTCGTGGGTGGCGGCGTAGACGGCTTCGGCGGCGAGGTAGTCGTCGGCGCCCGGCAACGGCTCGCCAAGGTCGGGGTTCTCGGTGATAAGAGCGAGCACTTCCGGGACCATGGACCCGTAGCGGTTGAGCAGGTGCTCGATCCGCGCCACGTGGACACCGGTTTCCTCGGCCATCCGGTTGCGTTTGTTCCAGGCCGCCTTGAATCCGCTGGCACCCAGCAACGGAATGGATTCCGTGCAACTGGGCGCAACGCGTTCGTCCATGCTGCGGGTTGCCTCGTCGACGGCGTCCTTGGCCATTACCCGGTAGGTGGTCCATTTACCGCCGGCCACCACAACGAGCCCCGGTACCGGATGGGCCACCACATGCTCGCGCGAAAGCTTGGCCGTGGAATCGTTTTCGCCGGCCAGGAGCGGCCTGAGTCCGGCATAGACGCCCTCGACGTCTTCACGGGTCAAGGGCCGCTTCAGCACCTTGTTCACATGTTCGAGGATGTAGTCGATGTCTTTGCTGGAGGCAGCAGGGTGGGCCTTGTCCAGGTGCCAGTCGGTATCCGTGGTCCCGATGATCCAGTGCCGGCCCCAGGGGATGACAAACAGGACCGATTTTTCGGTGCGCAGGATCAGTCCCACGGTGGACTGGAAGCGGTCCCGCGGCACCACGAGATGGATGCCCTTGGAGGCGCGCACTTTAAGCTGGCCGCGGTCGGTCACCATCGCCTGGGTCTCGTCCGTCCAGACGCCCGTGGCGTTGATGACTTGCTTGGCCTTGATATTAAACGTGGAGCCGTCCTCATGGTTGACCACCTTCGCCCCGACCACCCGTTCGCCTTCCCGGACAAACGCGACGACGGACATCTGGTTCACGGCGTGGGCCCCGTAGTAGGCGGCGGTTCGGACCAGGTTGGCGCAGTACTTGGCATCGTCGACCTGTCCGTCGTAGTACCTGATGGACCCGACGAAGGCGTCATCCTTGAGGCTCGGCGCCGCCCGCAACGTTCCCCGGCGGCTCAGGTGCTTGTGGAACGGGACGCCCCGCTGCTGGCCGGTCGAGATGGACATGGCATCGTAGAGCGCAATGCCGGCCCCCACATATGGACGTTCGATGAAGGGTTTCGTCAACGGGTACAGGAAAGGTACCGGCCGGGCCAGGTGCGGGGCGAGCACCGAGAGGATGAGCCCGCGCTCGTGCAGGGCCTCTTTAACCAGGGCGAAGTCGAGCATCTCCAGGTAGCGAAGGCCGCCGTGGATCAATTTGGAGGACCGCGAAGAGGTACCCGCTGCCCAGTCGTTTGCCTCGACGATGCCAACGCTGAGGCCCCGTGTGACGGCGTCCAGGGCGGCACCGGTGCCGACGATGCCGCCGCCGACGATCAGGATGTCCAGTTCCTTGCCGGGATCCGTGGTGCCCTTGAGTACCGCGAGCGACGCTTCGCGTTCCGCAGGCCCCAGGGCACCGCCGGTCTTTGAAGAACCGCCGGGAAAACTGTTCATGTCACGCCTCCATCCGGATCAAATCTCGTAGTGCACCACACTACTTCCAACTTCACCGGATGGGCAGGGGGCTATCAGTTGCCGGCGTAGGGCGACACCACGACGTCGACGCGCTGGAATTCCTTCAGGTCCGAATAGCCGGTGGTCGCCATCGAACGGCGCAGTGCACCGATCAGGTTGGATGTTCCGTTGGTGTGGTGGCCGGGGCCGAAAAGGACCTCTTCGAGGGGTCCGACGGTGCCAACGTTGACCCTGTCACCCCGGGGAAGTTCAAGGTGGTGCGCTTCCTGGCCCCAGTGCCAGCCCTTGCCCGGGGCTTCCTCGGCGCGGGCGAGGGCGCTGCCGAGCATCACGGCGTCCGCGCCCATGGCGATAGCTTTTACGATGTCGCCGGAGGAACCCATCCCGCCGTCGGCGATCACGTGGACGTAGCGTCCGCCGGACTCATCCATGTAGTCCCGGCGGGCGGCGGCGACGTCGGAGATGGCGGACGCCATCGGCGAGTGGATGCCGAGGGCCCGGCGGGTGGTGCTCGTGGCTCCGCCGCCGAAACCGACCAGCACCCCCGCGGCGCCGGTGCGCATCAGGTGCAGGGCCGGGGTGTAGCCAGCCGCGCCCCCGACGATTACCGGAACGTCGAGTTCGTAGATGAACTGCTTGAGGTTCAGCGGCTCGTGGTCCTTCGAAACGTGCTCGGCCGAGACCGTGGTGCCGCGGATCACAAAGATGTCGACGCCGGCCGCCACGACGGTTTTGTAGTGCTCCTGGGTCCGCTGCGGGGTGAGGGAGCCGGCAACCGTAACGCCCGCGGCGCGGATCTCCGCTAGCCGGGAGGTGATCAGCTCGGGCTGGATCGGGGCCTGGTAAAGCTCCTGCATACGCCGGGTCACGGCGGGGCTGTTCGTCTCGTCCTGGAGGGCACCGATCTGGTCCAGGACGGCTTGCGGGTCCTCGTACCGGGTCCACAGGCCTTCGAGGTCGAGGACGCCGAGCCCGCCGAGGCGGCCCAGCGCGATGACGGTTTCCGGGGACATCGCGGAATCCATCGGCGCGGCAATAACGGGCATGTCGAACTTGTAAGCGTCGATCTGCCAGGAGACGGATACGTCCTTGGGATCGCGGGTGCGTCGGTTGGGGACGATCGCAATGTCATCCAGGGAGTAGGCACGACGCCCACGCTTGCCACGGCCAATCTCAATCTCGTAAGTCACGTCCCCACTTTACTTGACCCTGCCCGTGACGGGCATTTGGCCGCGCCTGCCGGGCCGGGATGGGCTCACAAGGGCACTAACCCCCTGCCGGATTCGAATTACGCGGGGCACAATGTCCAGAGGCCGGCTAGCAAGATCGCACCAACCGTGGCTGCATAAAGGAATGAGGGCTCAGATGTCCAGCAGATCCTCGCCGCCCAAGGCTGCGTTTCATCCCGGAACCGCCGCGCGGCGTAACAAGGGCCTTGGAAAGTTAAGACTGCGCGATGCCGTGGCGATGGCAGTCGGAGGCATGATCGGCGGAGGTATCTTCAGCGTTCTCGGCGTCACCGTGGCGCTTGCCGGCCACCTGGCCGTGGGTAGTTTTCTTATCGGCGGTGGCATCGCCATTGTCACGGCGCATTCGTTCGCGGCCCTTTCGGCCCGGGCCGGACGGTCCGGCGGCCTGTTCGTATACCTGCAGGATGCCGGCTATCCGCGCGTTGGCTCATACATCTCCTGGCTGCTGATGTTCGGGTACTTGGTCGCCCTGGCAGTCTACGGATTCACCTTTGGCCACTATGCGGCAAACGTCCTGGGCCTGCCGGGGATTTTCGCCGACGGCTTCGCGGCACTGATCTTGCTGGTATTCCTGGGAATCAACCTCCGTGGTGTGGGCGCCTCGGCGCTGTCCGAAGACATTGTCGTGTTGATCAAAGTCGCGGTGCTGGCGTTGATCTCGACGGTGGGGTTCCTGCACTTCGCACCGGAGCGGCTGGCGCCGCTGGACAACAAGGGGCTAGGTGGCGTGATCGTGGCCGCGGCTTCGATCTTTGTCGCCTATGAGGGCTTCGAGCTACTCTCCTACGACTACGAGGATTTGGACCGCCCACGGTGGACACTGCCGCGGGCGCTCTACCTCTCGACCGCCATCGTCACGCTGGTGTACGTCACGGTGACGGTTGGCGCCCAGATGCTGGTCAGCGACGCAATCATCATTTCGCAGAAGGAAGTGGCATTTGCAGCGGCCGGCCAAGCCGCCCTCGGCACGGCCGGATACTGGATCGCCAGTCTCGGGGCATTGCTGGCGGCGAGCTCCGCAATCAATGCAACCCTATTTTCTACCGCACGGCAGATGCATGAAATCGCCGTCGCCCGTGAACTGCCGGCAATCTTCGCAAAGGTCCGTGGCGGACTGCCCGTTACGGCCCTCGTATTCCTGGCAGTCTTTGGTGCAGCATTTGCCATGCTGCCGGACATCACTTCCCTGCTCACCTTCGGATCGGCGGTTTTCCTGGCGGTGTTCGGTGCAACGAACCTGCTGGCCAGCCGATTGCTTCATGGCTTCTGGCCCAAGCTGGTCAGCGCCATCGGCTTCCTGGCGTGTCTGGGCGCCTTGGTGGTCCTGGTGGTTCAACTCGTTCTCTACGACGTGGCCACACTGCTGCTCATTGCCGGATCGCTGGCACTCGTATCGGGGTTGAGGCTCGCTTTCGTCCGGCACCAGAGAGGGTCCACGGCCGGTTCAATGGTTTAGCCGGGGCGGTTCCGGCCTTTTTCCGCGGTACGGTGGCCGCAATCGTCGTCACCGTCGTCCTGCGCAAAAAAGGGCCGGGCCACAGCAGTTCCCGCTAGCCCGGGTGTCCGCTCAGGCGCCTTCGGCCTCGTCCACGGCCAGCTGCGATTCGAACATCCGGAAATAGCGGCCCCGCATGGCCACCAGTTCCTTGTGTGTGCCCTGCTCGACGATCAGGCCGTCCTCAAGCATGTAGACGGTGTCCGCCTTTTCGATGGTGGCTAGCCGGTGGCTGATGGCGATGATGGTGCTGCTGCGGTCCGCGAAGAGCCGGGTGAAGATCCGGTGCTCGGCGAGTGCGTCGATCGCCGACGTCGGCTCGTCCATCACCATAAAAGAAGCACCGCGGTAGAAGTTCCGGGCCATCGCGAGGCGCTGCCATTGGCCGCCGGAGAGCCCGCTGCCTTTCCGGCCGCGCGGGTCCTCCATCCAGTTGCTCACGTGGTTGTCCAGCCCGTTGGGCAGCTTGTTGATGAATTCGAGGGCTTCGGCATCGGCCGCCGCCCGGCGGATCCGTTCGTCGTCGCGCGGTGTATCCACGTCACCGAAGTAGATGTTCTCCGCCGCGGTGGCGAACTCGTACTTCAGGAACTCCTGGCTGAGCACCGCAAGGTGGCGGTGCCAGGTCTTTACGTCGACGGCGGCGAGGTCGACGCCGTCGAGCAGTACCTGTCCGGAGTCCGGGCGGTACAGCCCGGCGAGAATCCGGATGAGGGTGGACTTTCCGGCACCGTTCTCCCCCACGATCGCAATGTGCTGGCCCTCGCGGATAGTCAGCGAGATACCCCTGATGACTTCCAGCTCGCTGCCGGTGTAGGTGAACCGGATATCCCGCAGTTCCACGGTCCGGGGCGCCTGCAGCAGGGGCGGGGCCTGCTCCGACGGGACCGGCAGCGCCATAAAGAGCTCGTAGTCCTTGAGGTTCGCGAGGTCCTCGTCGATGGAACTCAGGGAAGAGACGAGGCTGTTGGCGGTGGACAGGGCGCGGCTGACAATCTGCTGGACGTAGAGGAACTGCCCCACCGGCTGGGCCCGGGCGATGATCTGGCCCACCACCCAGACCAGGGAGACCACCTCCGCACCGTATTGCAGGGTGTCGGCAGCGAGCTGTTTGGGGATGTAGCGCTTCTGGAAGTCGAGCCGGCGCTTTTCATCAGCGTCCCGCAGCCGGGAGCGCAGCCCCATCAGGTAGCCGACGATCCCGTAGAGCCGCATCTCGGCGATGTGCTGGGGACGCAGGAGATTGGTTTCAATCATCCGGCGTTGCCGTCGCGAATCCACTTGGGTGTTCCAGTGCGCGATCTGCTCGCGGGAGAGCTTGAACTGCAGGTACACGCTGGGCACAATCGCCACCAGCACGATCACGGCAATCCACCAGCTGACCAGCAGCAACGCGCCGATCGCCAGGAGCACCGAGACAAGTTGGGTGAAAATGGCTGCGATCCGGTCTAGGACCCGGGCGTAGGAATCGGAGAAGCGCTTGGCCCGGTCGTAGAGGTCCACCGTCTCTTTGTCGTCATAGCGCCAGAACTCCAGGGCCAGGAACCGCTCGTACATCAGGTCCCCGACGATCGCGCCGACCTTGAAGCTCATCAGCTGCTGGATGTACCGGTCCACGCTGCTGAAAGCGCCCCAGAACAATCCCAGCCCGGCAGTGATGATGACGTAGACGATCGCCTGCTGGCCGGCCGCGGCGTTCCCCGCGTAGGCCGCCGCCAGCGCCGTCGTGGTCAGGGCAGCGAAGTAGGTGGTCACGAGCGGCAGTAGCGCCGAAATCACCGAGCCCACGATCTTCATCACGACGGCGGCGGGCGAGGCCCGGAAACTCACGCGCAGCACCTGCGCTACGGCCCGGGCGTAGGGCCTGAGCGCCAGTTTGCGTTTCGGCTCGCGCGCGGGCAGGAGTGCGGACATGCCTCCAGCCTAGAACATATCCCCCTGCCCAACTGACTGGCAGCAGGGGCCGTTATAAGCCTTCAAAACGGCCCCTGCTGCGAGTCAGTTGGGTGTTTTAGCGCGAACCGTAGTTCGGCGCCTCCACTGTCATCTGGATGTCGTGCGGGTGGGATTCCTTGAGCCCGGCCGGCGTGATGCGGACGAATTTTCCGCGGGCCTTGAGCTCGGGCACCGTCGGGGCGCCGGTGTAGAACATCGTCTGGCGGAGTCCGCCGACCAGCTGGTACGCCACGGAGGCCAGCGGCCCGCGGTAGGCGACCCGGCCCTCGATGCCTTCCGGAATGAGCTTGTCATCACCGGAGACGTCGGCTTGGAAGTAGCGGTCCTTGGAGTACGAAGTGTTCTTGCCGCGGGTCTGCATGGCCCCGAGCGATCCCATCCCGCGGTAGAGCTTGAACTGCTTGCCGTTGACGAAAATCAGATCCCCGGGAGACTCGTCACAGCCGGCCAGCAGGGAACCGAGCATCACGGTGTCCGCGCCGGCGACCAGCGCCTTGCCGATGTCCCCGGAATACTGCAGCCCGCCGTCGGCGATCAGCGGAACGCCGGCCGGGATGGCTGCCTTTGCCGACTCATAGATAGCGGTGATCTGCGGGACGCCGACGCCGGCAACAACGCGGGTGGTGCAGATGGAACCCGGACCCACACCGACCTTGATGCCGTCAGCACCGGCGTCAATGAGCGCCTGGGCGCCTTCGCGTGTGGCGGCCTGGCCGCCGATGATGTCCACGTGCGCCGCTGCCGGGTCAGACTTCAGCCGGGCAATCATGTCCAGGACACCCTGGGAGTGGCCGTTGGCGGTGTCCACGAAGAGGGCGTCAACGCCCGCGTCGATCAGGGCCATCGCACGTTCCCAGCCGTCACCGAAGAACCCGATGGCCGCACCGACGCGCAGCCGGCCTTCGTCGTCTTTGGTGGCCAGCGGGTACTGCTCGGCCTTGGTGAAGTCCTTGGTGGTGATGAGCCCCTTGAGCCGGCCCTGCTCGTCGACCAGGGGGAGCTTTTCGATCTTGTTGGTCGCGAGCTTGTGTGAGGCTTCTTCGCGGCTGATGCCGACGTGCCCAGTAACAAGGGGCATTTTGGTCATTACGTCGCTGACCAGGCGGATCGGGAAATCCGCTTCCGGCACAAAGCGGGTGTCGCGGTTGGTGACAATGCCCAGCAGCCGCATGCCCTCATCGACGACGGGCAGGCCGGAAACGCGGTAATGCGAGCAGATTTCATCCAGCTCGGCCAGCGTCGCTTCCGGGCCGATGGTCAGCGGGTTGGTGATCATGCCGGATTCGCTGCGCTTGACGCGGTCCACCTGGTCGGCCTGGTCGGCGATGGAAAGGTTGCGGTGCACCACGCCGAGGCCGCCCTGGCGTGCCATGGCGATCGCCATCCGGGACTCCGTCACGGTGTCCATCGCCGCGGAGAGCAACGGCGTGTTGACGGTGATGCGCTTGGAGATCCGGGAAGACGTATCCGCCTCGGACGGGATGACGTTGGTGTGTCCGGGCAGCAGCAGGACATCGTCGTAGGTCAGGCCGATAAAGCCGAAGGGGTTGTGTTCGGGCTGGGTCATGAGTGCGCCTCTTACCTTGGGTACGGGTTTCACGGGTAGGGGTTGCAACAGATGACCAGCCCGTCATTACGGGCATGGCCTGTGCAGAAGTGTTGAATAAATAGTAGAACCTTGCCGCCAATCCCCATATTCCGGGGCAGGAATGTGAGCAACTGCACCGGACGCCGCCGCGTCACGTCCAGCCGGTGGCTGCCAGGAGCCGCTCTTCGAACATGGGGAGCATACTTTGGACGTAGGTCTTGGTCAGATGGTTGTCGTCCTTGTACACGTACACATTCCCGACCACGGCCGGGCAGATTCCGTCGGCGCAGATGAAGTCGCTCAGGTCCATCAGGTACAGGCCCTGGACCCTCCCCCGGTAGGCGTCCAGGGGTGAAGAACGGGCCAAGGACTCCTGCAGCGGCACCCGGCACTTGGGGTCGTCCGAGCCGTTCTTCTGGACGCATTCGGGCATGTTGATGCCAAAGCGCGGATTGTCGCGGATGCCGACCACGTCCATACCGGCGTCGGTGAAGGCTTGAATGCCCTCAAGATACTGCGGCACCTCGGTTTCAAACGGCGCTTCGGTGTGGGTGAGCGAGGCGACTGTGAAAACGGCATCGGGCTGCTGGTCCAGGACGTACCGGGCGCTGGCGGCGTTGAAAGCGTTGCACTCGGCGTCCCGCTCCGGGGACTCACCGCCGAAGCGGCAGTTGCCTTTCAGCAGTGCCACCACTTCCCAGCCGCGGGTCCGGGCGACCGGCCCGAGTGCTGCCATGTACTGCTGGGCGTGGGAGTCGCCCAGGACCACAATGCGTTTGGTGACAGTCTCCGGCTGGGTGTTTTGCAGGCATCCGGCGAGCAGCGGGTCGGCGGGCACGTTCCCGTCCGTGCAGAGCCCGTCGATGTCAGCCCATTCGTTTTTCATGGCGACCGGAGCCGGAATGATCTTCGCGGCGGGAGTAGGTTTACCCGCGTTCTCGGGCGCCAGGGCGGCCGCGCCGGGGGTCAGTTCCTTCGGCTGCGCCGCCGCGGCCGCCTCGTCGGCCATGATCTTGCTCTGCCACACGGACACCGGGCCAGCCAGCAGCGCGCCACACGCTGCGATCACGACGGCGGTGCGCCAGGCCCGTCGCTGCGGCCAGTGCCACTCGCGTAAGGGCTTCTCCACGAACCTGGTGGTCAGCACCGCCAGCACGATCGAGGCGGCCACCACGGCCAGGCCTTGGATCAGGTTCGGCGCGGCGATGCCCATCCCGGCAAGGGCAAGCACCAGCAGCGGCCAGTGCCAGAGGTACAGGGCGTACGAGTTGTCCCCGAGTGCCACCAGCGGTTTCCAGCTCAGGATCCGGTCGACGCCGAAGCGGCTCCCGCTCTGTCCGGCCACGATGATGGCCGCAGCTGCCAGCGTCGGCCACAGCGCAATGAAGCCCGGGAAGGAGCGGTCTACGGTGAGCAGCAAGCCGCAGGAGAGCATCGCGGTCAGCCCGGCCCAGCCGAGGACAACCCGGAGCGCTTTACCGGGTTTGAGGTGTGGAAGTGCAAGCGCCAGCAGCGATCCGAGCGCGAATTCCCAGAGCCGGGTGCGGGTGTCGAAGTAGGCATAGGCCTGGTTGGCGGCGGTTTGCTCAATGGAGTAAATCAGTGAGGCAACGAAAATCGCACCAAACGCCGCGGCCAGGAGGCCGGGGTAACTGATCCGGTTTGCCCACGGCGTCCGCCGGCGCAGGAGGCGCAGCAGCACTGCGGCGCCGGCAAAAACGAGCGGCCACAGCAGGAAGACCTGCCCTTGGATGGACAGCGACCAGAAGTGCTGCAGCGGACTGGCGCCGGAGTGGTCCTGCGCGTAGTAGTCGACGGCGGAGTCCGCCAGCAGCCAGTTCTGCCGGTAGAGAAGGGAGGCCCAGGCCTGGTCGAGGATGTCCGGCCAGCGGCTCTCGGGCAGGATTGCCCGGGTGCCTGCAAGTACACCCAGAATAACGACTACAACGGCGGGCAGCAGCCGTTTGAGCAGGTGCAGCCAGTGGCTCAGGAGACGAAGGGGCCTGCCGCTTTCGACCTTTCGGGCGAAGCTGAGAGTCATCAGGAAGGCCGAAATTAGGAGGAAGACGTCCACCCCGCCGGAGACCCTGCCGAGCCACACGTGGTACGTGACCACCATCAGGACCGCAAGGGCGCGCAGGCCCTGGACTTCGGGCCGGTAGCCCGGTTGTGGGGGCGCCGGAGAACCCGCGACCGCCTGCTGCGGGCTGGCTGTGCTGCGCTCGATCGACACTGGGAGCCCTTCAGGCCGGTTTCCAAAACATCAATGTTACCGAGCCGTAATTTTTCTGGCCAATCACAGCGCGGTGACCGGCGGGCCAGCGGCAGGTTCCCTGCCGGCCCGGGGCTACCCTGTAACGAGCCAGAGGAGGCCCCATCGTGATCGCAGAGCTGCGTATTTGTGTTCCGGCCGAGTTGTCCGCCGTCGTGACGGACTGCTGCACCGGAGAGCTAGGCGTCGCGGAAGTTTCCCGCCAGCCGGGCGCTTCTGTCCTTCCCGCCGGGGACATCATCCACGTCCTGGTCGCCAGGGAATCCGTGGAGCGGCTCGTGGAGAAACTCCAAGCCCTGAATGTCCAGGAGCAAGGTTCGATCTCGGTGGCCATGCCGGAGTTGGTGCTCTCCGACCGTGCGGACAAGGCCACCGCCGACGCCCCCGGCGAAGGCGCGGACACCGTGATCTGGGACGAGGTATCCCGACAGACGGGCGAAGACTCGCGGCTTACGTGGAGCTACCTGGCGTTCCTGATCCTCGCGACCCAGCTGGCGGCCATCGGGATCGTCACGGATTCCACTATCGCCATTGTCGGGGCCATGGCGGTGGGACCGGAGTTCGGCCCCCTGGCGGCCCTGGCCGTGGCACTTGTCCGCGGCCAATGGCAGCTGGGCCGCAGTGCGGCACTGGCGCTTGGCGTCGGGTTCCCCGCGGCCATGCTGGCGGCCGCGCTCACGGCGTGGCTGTCAGTACCGCTGGGCCTCTTTCCGCCCGACGTGCTGGACCGCGGTTCTGCCGTCGACTTCATTTACCACCCGGGCCCCTATTCGCTCATCGTTGCCGTCCTGGCCGGGACCGCTGGGATGCTCTCCGTGATCAGCCGGCGGTCCGCAGCGCTGGTCGGGGTGTTCATCTCGGTCACAACGGTCCCGGCCGCGGGCTTCGTGGCGGTGGCCCTGGTCCTGGGCGAATACCAAAAGGCTGCCGGCTCGGCGGTGCAGCTGGGGCTGAACCTCGTGGGCATCGTCGCGGCCGCGGTTGCCGTGCTGATCTTTTACCGGCTCGTCACCAGACACCGGCTGCGGGGTGCGAGCCTGCGGCCACGACGGACCGCCACGGGGTCCAGACGCTGATGACTGCCTAAAACACACAAAAGACCGGACCAGCGGGTGCTGGTCCGGTCCTTTGTTTACTGGTCTTTGGCTGGCTGCTCCCTTGGCTGGCTGCTCCGAGGGAAACTGCGGCACCGTCCGGGGCGCCGCCGCCGGACCTTAGTGCTGGTGGCCCGCGTGCTCGTCCTCGTCGGCAGGCTTCTCGACCACGAGGGTTTCCGTGGTGAGCACCAGCGCCGCGATGGAAGCCGCGTTGCGCAGGGCCGCACGCGTCACCTTGACCGGGTCGATAACGCCGGCCGCGATGAGGTCTTCATATTCGCCGGTCTTGGCGTTGAAGCCCTGGTTGTTGGCTGATTCGGCCACCTTGGCGACCACCACGTAGCCGTCGAAGCCGGCGTTCTGGGCGATCCAGCGCAGCGGCTGGGTCAGTGCCCGGCGGACGATGCCGACAGCGGCGGCCGCGTCACCTTCGAGGGCCTTGACGGCAGGGTCCTCGTCGAGGGCCTTGAGGGCGTGGATGAGGGCAGCGCCACCGCCGGCCACAATGCCTTCTTCCAGGGCAGCGCGGGTCGAGGACACGGCGTCCTCGATGCGGTGCTTCTTTTCCTTCAGCTCGACTTCGGTAGCCGCGCCAACCTTGATCACGCCGATGCCGCCGGCCAGCTTAGCCAGGCGCTCCTGGAGCTTTTCCTTGTCCCAGTCGGAATCGGTGCGGGTCAGCTCGGCGCGCAGCTGGGAAACCCGGGCTGCGACGTCCTCGGCCGAACCGGCGCCGTCAACGATGGTGGTGTTGTCCTTGGTGACGGTGATACGCCGGGCAGTACCGAGCACCTCCAGGCCGACCGTATCCAGGCTGAGGCCCAGTTCCGGCGAAACAACCTGCGCACCCGTAAGGGTGGCGATGTCCTGCAGCATGGCCTTGCGGCGGTCACCGAAGCCCGGAGCCTTGACGGCAACGACGTTCAGGGTGCCGCGGATGCGGTTGACGATCAGCGTGGAGAGAGCCTCGCCGTCGACGTCCTCGGCGATGATAAAGAGCGGCTTGGAGCTCTGCAGCGCCTTTTCCAGCAGCGGCAGGAAGTCCTGGACGGATGAAATCTTGCCCTGGTTGATGAGGATCAGCGCATCTTCGAGGACTGCTTCCTGGCGTTCTGCGTCGGTGACGAAGTACGGGGACAGGTAGCCCTTGTCGAACTGCATGCCCTCGGTGAGGACCAGTTCGGTCTGCGTGGTGGAGGATTCCTCAATGGTGATCACACCATCCTTGCCGACCTTACCGAATGCCTCGGCCAGGAGCTCGCCGACCTCGTCGCTCTGTGCGGAGATGGAGGCGACGTTGGCGACCTGGGTGCCTTCGACCGGACGTGCGTTTTCGAGCAGGCGGGCAGCGACGGCTTCGACGGAAACCTCGATGCCGCGCTTGATCTCGCCCGGTGCGGCGCCTGCCGCAACGTTGCGGAGGCCTTCCTTAACAAGCGCCTGTGCCAACACAGTGGCGGTGGTGGTGCCGTCGCCGGCCACGTCGTTGGTCTTGGTGGCGACCTCCTTGGCAAGCTGCGCGCCAAGGTTCTCGTAGGGGTCGTCCAGTTCGACTTCACGGGCGATGGTGACACCATCGTTGGTGATCGTGGGGGCGCCCCACTTCTTGTCCAGCACAACGTTGCGGCCACGCGGGCCAAGCGTCACCTTGACCGTGTTGGCGAGCTTATCGATGCCGGCTTCAAGCGACCGGCGGGCAGCGTCGTTAAACGCAAGCTGCTTTGCCATGGTTTTTGTCCTTTCAAGACAGAACCCCGCGCAACTGACCTGTCAGAGATGAATCAGACGGATCGGCGGCGCGGGGTCCATAAGAGTTACTTTACGACGATCGCCAGGACGTCGCGGGCGGACAGTACGAGGTACTCGGTACCGCCGGTCTTGACTTCGGTTCCGCCGTACTTGGAGTAGATAACAACGTCGCCGACGGTGACGTCGATCGGAACGCGGTTGCCGTTGTCGTCAAAGCGGCCGGGGCCAACTGCAACAACTTCGCCTTCCTGCGGCTTTTCCTGCGCGGAGTCCGGGATAACCAGGCCGGAGGCCGTGGTCTGCTCGGCTTCGAGCGGGCGGACAACAATACGATCCTCAAGAGGCTTAATAGAGACCGACAAGGACCTCTCCTTTTCGTCAGCAAATTCGTGGACTTTAAAGCTGTGGTGCCAAGGCGCACAAACCGTCGTCGCGGTGCCGGCAGCGTACCTGGCAGGTCCAGCTTGAGTATTAGCACCCTCCTAGGGAGAGTGCTAATGACGACTCTATGTAAGTAGTTAGCACTCGGTCAAGGTGAGTGCCAGAATTTCGTCACCCGTTAACGCCGCACGACTGCCGGCTGCCCTCAGCCGAGGTCCTCGAAGTTCACGTCTTCGCCGTTGTCCGCGTCGCTGGCACCGGCCTCCCCCCGGTGCCGGTACAGCACCAGGGCGCCGGCGGCGGCAAGGACGACGCCGGCGGCCAGGACGACGATGCCGCCGGTTCGGGCCGCGGCATAAGTGTCCCGGATGTCCCTCGCCTCGTCGGTGGCGTCCGCAACGTCTTTGCCGCCGACGGAATAAACCGTGGCGTTGAAGGAATCAAGGAAAAAGATAATCACCAGCAGCGCCGCGCAAACCACCGCGAGCACAATGCCGGCGATCAGCGCCGGCCGGGCGTAACGGGCCAATCCCCGGCGGGTGGCCCGGCCGCCGTCGGCATCCCGGCCGGCGGTCCGGTCATTGGGGTCATCTGCGTCCGAGCCGGTGTTTGCCGTGCCGCTGTCTTCCATGCCGTCTAGCCTATCGGGCGCACGGCGCCTCGACTGCCTGAACTAGGCTTGATCCCATGGCTGACGCACCGCAGGACCAGATCGCCCCGCTCCTCAACCCCGCAGGCTGGGAGCTGCTGGCGTCACTGGGCGCGTACCGCGAGGACGAGGCGTTCCGCCTCAACGCAACCCTGCGGAAGGCCGGCCACTCCCCCGAACTCGTCTCTGCCGTGCTCACCCAGTCCCGGCTGCGGACCAAGGCCGAAGCCAAGTTCGGCGAGTTCGCCCGGCAGATGATTTTCACCCAAGCCGGTTTGGAACAGGCCACCCGGCTGACCGTGGCGGCGCGGCACGCGCAGCGCTTCGCGGCGGCAGGCGTTCGGCATGCAGCAGATCTCGGCTGCGGCCTCGGCGCCGATTCCATGGCGCTTGCATCGCTGGACATCACGGTCACGGCAGTGGAGCGGGACGAGACGACGGCGGCCTGCGCCACGATGAACCTGATCCCGTTCCGGAACGCCACAGTGCTGCACTCCGACGCGACGTCGGTTTCCCTCGAGGGAATAGACGGCGTCTGGCTGGACCCAGCACGCCGGACCACCTCCACCTCGGGCACAAAGCGCCTCTGGGACCCGGAGGACTTCTCCCCGCCGCTGTCCTTTGTTGAGTCCCTTGCCGGCGCCGGCATGGCGGTGGGTGTGAAGATGGGCCCGGGCATGCCGCACGACTCGGTACCCGGCAATTGCGAGGCCCAGTGGGTCTCGGTCGGCGGGGACGTCACCGAAGTCGCACTGTGGTTCAATGCGCTCCGGCGCCCGGGGATCCGGCGGGCAGCCCTCCTGCTCGGGCCTGCTGGGGCCGCGGAGCTCAGCAGCGCCGAGGATTTCAACGGCGGACCGGTCGCCCCGATCGGCCCGGTTGAGGGCTACCTTTACGAACCCGACGGCGCCGTCATCCGAGCCGGTCTGGTGGCCGACGTCGCACTCCAGCTGGGCGGCCACCTCGTGGACGAGCACATCGCTTACATCTGCGCGCCCGAACTTCTGGACACCCCTTTTGCCCGGGCGTTCAAAGTCCTGGACGTGATGCCCTACAACGTCAAGGCGCTCAAGGCCTGGGTCAGGGACCAGGGCATCGGAGTGCTGGACATCAAAAAGCGCGGCACCGCTGTCACTCCGGAGGAGCTGCGCAAACAACTGCTCCCCGGGGGTAAATCAGGCAGTGCCAAGAACAAGGGAAAGAAGGCGGCCACCCTGGTCCTCACCAGGATCGGCGAGGAGCGGGTGGCCATTTCGGTCGAGCCGGTCCAGTGACTCACCGCCGGATTCCGAGCGCCTACTGATCCCGCATAAAAGCCTCGGCTGCGTGGACCTGCTCGTCAGTGGGCCGGATCCCGGTGTAGAGCACAAACTGCTCCAGCGCCTGGATTGTCGCCACCTGCGCACCGGTGATGACCGTCTTACCGGCTGCACGGCCGGCCTTGATCAGCGGGGTCTCGGCGGGCAGCGCGACGACGTCGAAGACCACCGTCGCGGCGTCCAAAACCTCCTGCGGGAAGGATAGCGCCCCGGCGTCCGGCCCTCCGGCCATACCAATCGGGGTGACGTTGATGATCATGTCCGCCGCCCCCGCGCCGGCGGGATCGACGTCGGCGCGCCAGGCGAAGCCATAAAGCCCTGCGAGCGCCCGCCCCGCCTCCTCACTGCGCGCGATCACTGTGACGTCGCGGAACCCGGCATCACGCAGGGCGGCGGCGGTGGCCTTCGCCATGCCGCCGGCACCCAACAACCACACCGCGTAGGAGGCGGGTACTGCGTTGCGCTGCAGCAACTGCTCGATCGCCGTGTAGTCGGTGTTGTAGGCGGTCAGGGTGCCGCCGTCGTTGACGATGGTATTGACCGAATCGATGGCTTTCGCCGACGGGTCCATCACATCCACGAGCGCCGTCACGTCTTCCTTGTACGGCATGGACACGGCACAGCCGCGGATTCCCAGGCCACGCACGCCGGCGATGGCCTGGGCGAGGTCGGTGGGGGCGAAGGCCTTGTAGATCCAGTTCAGGCCAAGCTGGTCATACAGGTGGTTGTGGAAGCGCGTCCCGTTGTTGCTCGGCCGGGCCGAGAGGGAGATGCACAAGGTCATGTCTTTATTCAGGATGGGCACCCTTCCATTAAACGACAGGCCGGTCCCGGCCGGGGCCGGCATCAGTCACAGCCGGTGCCCGCGGGCTGGGACCCAACGTCGACCGGAAGTTTGCCGGGGGCCGTGGCAGTCCCGGCAAGAACCGAGGCCAGCGCGTCGAACGCGCCCTGGCTGCGTCCGTAGACCGCGATTCTGCTGCGGGCCGTGACGTCGGCCAGCGGCCAGGGCGCATCGAGGGCCACCGCCACCTCGGCTGCCGCCTCCGGTGCAGGCGGCTGTGGTCCGGCACCGATCAGCCGGACGAGCGGGCCCTCGCCGATGCTGATGCCGGCCTTGCTCGCGGATGCGGCGAAGCGCGAGCGGTCCTGCGCCGAACCGCCGGCCACACGGACGCTGGCCGGCACGATCGGACCGCGGCAGGGCCCGGCGAGCACGGTGATGGCGGCCCGGGAGACCTTTTGCGAGAGTTCGCTGCCGCTCCCGGGCGCCGTGCCGGGGCCCTGTCCGGTGCGGCCGCGCCAGATCATCATGGTAACTACACGCTGCGCGGCCTCCGCGAGCCGTGCCGGCGGCAGCGCACCGCTGCGCACGGCGCCGACGATCGCGGCGTGGGCCGCCTCGACGTCGGCGGGCATCAGCAGCAGGTCAGCGCCAGCGGCGAGGGCCAGCGGAGCGGCGGAGTCGTTGGGGTACCGGTCCTGGATCGCCGCCATGTTTAGCGCGTCGGTGATGGCAACACCTTTGAATCCCATCCGGCGAAGTTCCGCGTAGGCCGCCTTGGAGACGGAGGCCGGGACCCCGGGATCAAGCGCCGTCACGGCAATGTGGCCGGTCATGACCATCGGCAGCCCGGCGTCAACGACAGATTGGAAGGGCCGCAGGTCCTTGGCGCGGAGTGCATCCAGGCTGGCATCCTGGACGGGCAGCCCGGCGTGGGAATCCACGGTGACGGAGCCGTGGCCGGGGAAATGCTTGGCGGCCGGCAGCAGCCCCCCGGCCAGCATTCCTTGGGAAAAGGCGACACTGTAGGCGGCTGCGGCGTCGGCGTTGCCGGACATGGAGCGCGCGCCGATGGCAGGATCGGCCGGGCCCATGGTGACGTCGGCCGACGGGGCAAAGTCGGTGTTGAAGCCCAGTGCCGCCAGTTCAGCTGCCATGGCCCCGCCGGCCTCTCCGGCGAGGGGCGCACTTCCCGCCGCGCCGTAGCTCATCGGGGCGGGCCATTCGGTCAGCGGCGCCCTGAGCCGTGCCACCTTTCCGCCCTCCTGGTCGACGCCGATCAGGCCGGGCCAGCTGCGGCCGCCGGCGCGGGCCGCGGCCTGGAGCTGGCCGGCGGCGGCCTGCATGGCTGTGGTGTCAACGCTTCCGTCTGCGGTCCCCGGAACGTTGTCCCCCATGATGATGGAACCGGCCAGGTGCAGGCGCTCGATGACCGCGGCATGGGCGGTATGGTCGAGTCCGGGAAAAAACGGCAGCAGAACCTGGCCCGCCATCTCTTCGGTGCTCATGGCGGCAACAGCCCGCGCCGCATCGGCCGCGTCCCGTTCCTGCGGTCCCCATCCGAGCGGGCGTGTCCCGGCCAGGGCGGCGGCATCCTGACTATCGGGCAGCGGCGCGGCAGTGCCGCCGCTCGGCTGTGCCGGTCCGGATGGTGCGGCGGTTTGCGCCGCTCCGGAGGGCGGCGGCGCCGGCGGCCCGGAGCAAGAGGAGGTTCCGAGCACAAGCAGGACGACGGCCGGGACCAAGGCGGCCTTCCGCGTACTTCTGTGAACACTTTCACGTTTTCGCTGCAGTCTTGCCACCGGTCCGATGTTACCCCTGCACTAGACTTGAGGCACCGTTGCCTCGCCAACTGTCCGGCACATCCGCCCACGACGTTGCCGGTCGGGGCAGGGAAACGGACAGCAGAACAGTGAAGGGACCACATGAAGATTGATTTCGCTTCATCCAGGCAATCAACTCTTGGTGTGGAATGGGAACTAGCCCTCGTGGATGCGGAAACCGGGGAGTTGGCCTCCGTCGCCAAAGAGGTGCTCCGCGGCGTCGCTGCGCGGCACCCCGAACTGAACGAGGATGACGAGCACCCCCACATCAAGCAGGAGTTGCTGCTGAACACCGTGGAGCTGGTCACCGGGATCTGCAACACCGTGGCGGAAGCGAAAGCGGACCTGACCAGTTCCCTCGCCGCAGTCCGTGAAGTCACCGATCCGATGGGCGTTGAAATCTTCTGCGCGGGCAGCCACCCCTTCAGCCCGCCGCAGCTGCAACCGGTGACAGACAAAGAGCGTTACGCCAAGCTCATTGACCGCACACAGTGGTGGGGCCGCCAGATGGTGATCTACGGCGTCCACGTGCATGTCGGCCTGGACAGCCGGGACAAGGTGTTGCCGGTACTGGACGGCTTGGTGAACTATTTCCCGCACTTCCAGGCGCTCTCCGCCTCCAGCCCGTTCTGGGGCGGCGAAGACACCGGTTACGCCTCCCAGCGTGCCCTGATGTTCCAGCAACTGCCGACCGCGGGGTTGCCTTTCCAATTCGCCAACTGGGCGGACTTCGAATCGTACGCACAGGACATGTCCACCACCGGCGTGATCGACTCGCTCTCCGAAATCCGCTGGGATATCCGGCCCGTCCCTCATTTTGGCACCATCGAGATGCGGATCTGTGACGGCCTGGCAACCCTGGAGGAAGTCGGCGCCGTCGCAGCGCTGACCCAATGCCTCGTTGATGAGTTTTCAACGACACTGGACAACGGCGGCACCATTCCCACCATGCCGCCCTGGCATGTCCAGGAGAACAAGTGGCGTGCCGCCCGCTACGGCCTGGACGCCATCATCATCCTGGACGCGGAGGGGAACGAGCAGCTTGTTACGGACCACATCCGCGAAACTGTCGCACGGCTCCGGCCCGTCGCCGAGAAGCTGGGCTGCGCTGCGGAGCTGGCGGACGTCCTGAAGATCGTTGAGCGCGGCGCCGGATACCAGCGGCAGCGGCGCGTGGCGGCAGAGCACGGCGGGGACCTGCGCGCCGTCGTACTGGACCTGGTCCAGCAGATGCGCCAGGGCCCCGAAGCGTAGAGCCGGGGCCGCGCCGGGGCGGCCTCAGGCCGAGACGGTGGTGACCGGCATCGAGGAATCCGGGGCGAAACCGAGGCCGCTTGGCGCGATCCCGGCCATCACCAGCTGGGCGCCGAGCGCGGCGACCATGGCGCCGTTGTCCGTGCACAGGGCAAGCGGCGGGACGGTCAACCGGATCCCGGCGGCGCTGCACCGCTGTTCCGTGAGCTGGCGCAGCCGTGAATTTGCCGCCACGCCGCCGCCCAGCAGGAGGTCGGTGATGCCGTTCTCCCGGCAGGCCAGCACCGCTTTGGAGGTAATGATGTCCACGACCGCCTCCTGGAAGGCTGCGGCGATGTCCGCCACCGGCACCGTCTCGCCGCGTGCCTCGAATTGCTCCACGCAGCGCGCGACGGCGGTCTTGAGTCCGCTGAACGACCAGTCGTAGCGGTGCGGGCCGGGTTCGTCCGCGGACCCCATGTACTTGGGCTGGCTCAGGCCGCGCGGGAAGCGGATCGCTTTGGCGTTGCCGGTGCGTGCCAGCGTGTCGATGGCCGGTCCGCCCGGATAGCCCAGGCCCAGCAGCCGCGCCACCTTGTCGTAAGCCTCGCCGGCGGCGTCGTCGATCGTGGACCCGAGCAATTCCACGTCCGCGGTGATGTTCCGGATCCGCAGGATTTCGGTGTGCCCGCCGGAGACCAGCAAGGCCCCCAGGTTTTCCGGCAGGCCGTTTCGCGGCACGGTACTCCCGCGCCCGCCGGCTGCCGCCGCGGACCCGGCGAAAGCCTGCGGGCCGCCGTCGTCCGGCTGGAGCAGGCCGACGCCGACATGGGCGACGAGGTGGTTGATGGCGTAGAGCGGTTTGCCCGTTGCCACAGCGAGCGCCTTGGCCGCGCAGACACCCACCATCAGGGCTCCCGCGAGGCCCGGACCGGAGGTCACGGCGATCGCATCGATGTCCTCCAGCGTCACCCCGGCCTCGGCCAGGGCCGCGCGGAGCGTGGGGACGAAGGCATCGAGATGGGCGCGGGAGGCGATCTCGGGGATCACGCCGCCGAACCGGACATGCTCATCCATGGAGGAGGACACCGTGTTGGTCAGCAGCCGGGTCCCGCGGACAATCCCGACGCCGGTCTCGTCACAGGAGGACTCAATGCCCAGGACCAGCGGCCGGACATAAGTGGTGCGGTTCATGGTCGGGCTGCTTCCCTGGGAGTGGCATCGGATTCGGGACTGGTCAGCCGCAGCCGCATGATCAGCGCGTCAACGCCGTCGCGGTAGTAGCGGGCCCGGAGGTGGATCTGCTCGAACCCGTAGCGGCGGTAGAGCTGTTGTGCCCGGGGGTTGTCGGCCCGGACCTCCAGGAGCACGTCCTCGGCACGGCGCAGCCGGCTTTCCATGATGAGCGCTGTGAGCAAAGCCGAACCAATGCCCCGGCCCTCGTAATCCGGCGCAACCGCAATGGTCTGGACATCCGCGATCGGCTCGATGCACATCAGCCCTGCATAGCCCACAATCTGCCCTGCCCGCTCGGCCACGAGGTAGTGCCGGGTGCCGGCCTGCGCCAGTTCGGCGACAAACATCTGCAGTGGCCAGGCGTCCACCGGGAACAGCTGGCGCTCCAGCTCATCCACTGCGGGAATGTCCGCAGCGGTCATGAGCCGAAGTCTCACGCCGCCGGGCAGCGCTGCCGGTTCCGCACCGCGGCCAGCGGACGGGGCGTTCACAGCGCCCTCTTCCGCGGACCGGGTACCTGGGCGTCGGACTCGCGCAGGTAGAGCGGGGTGGAGTCGAGCAGCTGTTCGCCCGCCGCGAGCCGCGCGAGGGCGAACTGGCCCAGCGACAGGGCTTCCGGCTGGCGGGAGCTGAACTCGGGAACGGCCTTAACGAGGTCTGCATAGAGACCGGCGCCGGCGCCGTAGACGGGAAGCTCGGGCAGCGCCCCGGCAAAGCCGACGTGCGGGCCGTCCAGCAGCTGCGGCAGCTGGCCGCTGGCCAGGGCGTACCGGGCCCAGTAGACCTCTTTGCGCCGGGCATCCGTGGCGACAATGAACTCCGGCGCCGCGACCGTGGACTCCGCCACTTCCAGGGCGATGGCGTCAAGGCTCATGAGGCCATGGAGCGGCTTGCCCCAGACGAACGAGAGGGTGCGGGCCGTGACGATCCCCGAGCGCAGCCCGGTGAACGGACCCGGTCCTACTCCGACGACGACGGCGTCGACGTCGGAGCCGTCCAATCCGGCCTCCGTAAGGAGCGCCGCGATTCCCGGGGCCAGTACTTCGGCGTGGCTGCGGGTATCTTGTGTGGCGAAGCTCGCCACCACCGATTCCGGGGTGTCATCGGAAACGAGGGCGGCGCTGGCCACGGCCGAGGTGTCGATGGCAAGGATCAGCATCAGGTCCCTTCCGGGGTGGTGGGCAGGGGCTGCGCGGGATTCTCGCCGGGAGCGGGCAGCACGGGCCGGTCCACCCAGCGGGGACCGAACCCGCGGATCATGATGGTGCGAGGTTCATTGTTGTCCGCAGGGTCAAAATCCAGGGTGTCTGGTTCAACGGGGCCGGGCACAACGGGGCCGGGCACCGACGCGGCAGCTGGTGGCGCAGCGGCGCCGCCGAGGCTGCGGACCAGATCCACCTCGAGCCGGCTCTCGCTCAAGTGTTCCACCCGGTCCCGGCCCCATTCGACAACTGTGACGGCGCTGTCCATGGTGTTTTCCAGGTCGATGTCGTCGATTTCCGACGCGGAACCCAGCCGGTACGCGTCCACGTGCACCAGGTCCGGACCGCCCGGACGGGAACCGGAGGGCAGGTTCGGGTGGATGCGAACGAGCACGAACGTCGGTGAGATGATGCCGGCACGGACGCCCAGTCCCTCGCCGAGGCCTTGGGTGAAGGTGGTTTTTCCCGCTCCGAGCTCGCCGGTGAGGACCAGCAGGTCACCGGCCTGGAGCTGGGTACCGAGGACGGCGGCAAGGGCGTGGGTTTCCTCCGCGCTCCGGACTGTCAGGGTCCGTTCCCAGAGCACCCCGCTCACGGTTGCGACCCCTCGCGGCCGGGCATTTCATTGATGTAGCGGCGCGGAACCCGGGGACTGATCCGCGTGACGATCTCATAATTGTTGGTGCCGGCGGCCCGGGCCCAGTCCTCGGCGGTGGGACCGCCGTCCTCACCGTTGCCAAAGAGCACGGCCTCGGCGCCCAGCACGCTGGTCCCTCCGGCCGACACACTGAGCGGACCGAGGTCGATCACCATCTGGTCCATTGCGATGCGTCCCACCACGGGGTAGTTCACACCACGGACCCGGACGGGTCCGCCGGTTGCGATCCGCGGGACCCCGTCGGCGTAGCCCAGCGGGATCAGGCCGAGCGTGCTGGCGCTGCCGGTGCGGTAATTCAGCCCGTAGGAGACGCCCTGGCCGGCGGGCACGTCTTTGCAGTGCGAGACCACCGTACGGACGGTCATGGCGGGGCGCAGGCCCAGTTCTTCCGGGCTCTGGTCCTCGAACGGGGACAGCCCGTAGAGGCCCAGGCCCACGCGGACCAGGTCAAAGTGTGTGTCCGGCCGCGACAGCGTGGCCGGGGTGTTAGCAAGGTGCCGTACCTCGGGGTCCACGCCGGCGTCCTGGGCGATAGCGAGGGCTTCGCGGAAGGCGGCCAGCTGCTCGTCCGTTTCCGGCCGTTCGGGTTCGTCGGCGACGGCCAGATGGGAAAAAATACCCACCACGCGCAGGAGGCCCTGGTCTTGGTAATCCATGGCTTCGCCGACCACACCGTCCCAGGCACTCATGGTTGCCCCGTTGCGGCCCAGCCCGGTGTCCACTTTTAGGTGCACACGGGCTGGCCGTTCCTGCTCCCGGGCTGCAGCCACGGTGCGCTTTAGATCCCACCCCGAGCACCCGATGTCAATCCCGGCGGCCACGGCGGCGGCGAAGTTACTCTCCGGGGTGTGCAGCCAGGCAAGCACGGGCGCCTCGATCCCGGCGGCGCGCAGGGCCAGGGCTTCGGAAATATGGGCGGTTCCCAGCCAGGTGGCGCCGGCGCCAAGGGCAGCACGGGCCACCGGAACGGCGCCGTGACCGTAAGCATCGGCTTTGACCACTGCCATCACCCGCGCCGGTGATGCTACGGCTGCGATGCGGCGGACGTTGTGCCGGATGGCTGCAAGGTCGATTACGGCCGAGCGTTCTTCGGCGTGGCCGGGCTGGGCCTCCGGGACGGGCCGGAAGTCACCTGTTGCTGCTGGGTAAGTCACTTAACGATTCTAGGGGTGGCCGCGCATGGGGCTTAATTCAGGCCCCGCGGCAGCCCTGCTCCTGGGGACATGCCCACTGTTAGCACCCACCGCTGGGCACAACAGGTTTATGCCCATTCCCCGGCCCGCACGGAGAGCATGTCCACCGGGACGGGAGCCCACCGGCGGACATGTCCGCTGGTGGGCTCCCGGTTGGAACAGCGCTACGCGTCCGAGAGGTGGGCGATGGTCGCCGTCGCCCGCCGCTGCGCCTCCGGCGGTACGTCCCGGATGATGTCCTCCAGAAAACGGTAGCGCCGCATCCACTGGCTGGACTGGCGTTCCTTGCGGGCGTTGGCCCGCTGCCACCAGTCGGCGATGTCCCCCCAACCGGGCGCCGCCAGCGAGCCGCCGACCTCCTGCACTGCCAGGGCCGCGCAGAGATTGGCAAACCTCAACCTGTCACCCAGCGGCCAGCCGGCCAGGCAACCGACGATGAAGGCGGCTCCGAAGCAGTCCCCCGCACCGGTCGGGTCGAACGCGGACACGGGCAGCGACGGCACCCACTCCTCCTCGCCCGTTTCGGAGTCCACCGCCATCGCCCCCTGGGATCCAAGGGTCACGACGGCGACCGGCACCTTGTCCGCCAGGGCGTAGAGTGCGGCCCACGGGTTGTCATGGCGGGTGAAAGCCATGGCTTCGTGCTGGTTGGGCAAAAAGGCGTGGAAATACTTCAGGTTGTCCAGCCGGGAGGAGGACCAGGCGCCGGTGGGATCCCAGCCGACGTCGCCGAACAGCCGGACCCCGGCTTTGTGCGCGTCAATTGCCCACGGCTCCACTTCCTCGCCGAGCTCCGCGACGGCGGCGAGCGCTGGCGGCGGCTTGCCGATCAGTTCGCTGGAGCTGACGGGGGCCGGGTGCCCGTGGGTCACCATGGACCGGTCATGCTCCACGCTCAGGGAGACTGTGACCGGTGAATGCCAACCGGCGACCCGCCGGGACAAGGACAAGTCCACGTGCTCCTGTCCGGCCAGTATCTTCCAGTTGTAGTCGCCGTAGCCGTCATCGCCGAAGGCAGCCGCCAGCCCGGTCCGCAGCCCCAGCCGTGCCGCGGCGATGGCCTGGTTGGCTACGCCCCCGGGGCAGCTGCCCATCCCGTCGCTCCAGATCTCGGTGCCGGCGACGGGGGCGTGCGGCAGCCCGGTGAAAATGATGTCCTGAAAGACCGTCCCCGTGAGCAACAAGTCAAAACCCGCCGCACCGGGGGTACGGGCGGAGGCAAGCGGATCAAATCGCTGCGTCGGAAGCGCGTCCATAGTTGGCACCCTACGCCGTCGAGGTACCGCTGGAAAGGCGCCTGCCGGTCCAGTCGGTCCCCTCCGCGCATAGACTGTCGGCATGCGGCTGATGATTGCCGGCGGCGGCGGATTCCGGGTACCGCTGATCTACCGGGCGCTCTGTGCGGGGCCCTTCGCCGGGCTGGTCCGGGAACTGGTGCTGTACGACGTCGATCCCGGCCGCCTCGACGCGATCCGTGCGGTGCTTGCCTCGTACCCGGCACCGTACGTGCCAGGCACCGCAACCTTACCCGCGGTGCGGGCCACCACATCCCTGGCCGAGGCGCTGTCCGGCACGGATCTGGTGTTCGCCGCGATTCGTCCCGGCGGGACGGCCGGGCGAACCGCCGACGAGCGGGTGGCCCTGGACCTCGGGCTCCTGGGCCAGGAGACCACAGGAGCCGGCGGCATCTCGTACGCGTTGCGGTCGATTCCGCGCATGCTGGAGCTCGCTGAGCAGATGCGGCGCCACTGTCCTGACGCGTGGCTGCTGAATTTCACGAATCCGGCGGGCATGGTCACCGAGGCCCTTGTGCCGGTCCTCGGGCCCAAGGTGGTCGGCATCTGCGATTCGGCCAGCGGGCTGGTGCACCGGGCTGCGGGTGCCGCGGGCGTCGCACTGCCCGCGGGGACGCTCGACGGCGTCGGGTACTACGGCCTCAACCACCTGGGCTGGCTCTACCGTCTGGAGTCCGGCGGCCAGGACATGCTTCCGGGACTGCTGGCCGATGCAGACGGTTTGGCCGGTTTCGAGGAAGGACGCCTGTTTGGGCAACCTTTCCTTGCGGAACTGGGATGCCTGCCGAACGAATACCTCTACTACTACTACGAGACCGGCCGCGCCCTGGCCGGCATCAGGTCCGCCGCCACGACCCGCGGCGAGTCCATCGAACGGCAGCAGTCCGAACTGTATCCGCGGCTCGCGGCCGCCGGCCAGGACGCCTACCGGCTCTGGGACGCCGCGCGCCGATCCCGTGAGGAAGGCTACCTCGCCGAGGCCCGATCCGCCGGCGAGCGCCGGGATGAAACGGATTTGGCCGGCGGCGGCTACGAACGGGTTGCCCTCGCCGTGATGCGCGCCCTCTCCGGCGGCGGCCCGGCGGAGCTGATCCTCAATACCCGCAACACCTGCGGCGATCCGGCAGCGGGCCGGATCGCGGCTATTCCGGGACTGCCCGCGGACGCCGTCGTCGAGGTCCCCTGCCAGGTAACGCCCGACGGCGTTGTTCCCCTTCAGCAGGAACGCCCGGCACCGGCGCAACTGGCCCTGCTGCAGCAGGTCAAGGACGTCGAGCGCCTCGTTGTGAGCGCCACCCGCCGGGACGCCGGGAGCGCCGGAACCGGGCGCCGGGATGCGGCCCGGGCTGCTTTTGCCAGGCACCCGCTGGCCGGCTCCGGACCCGGCGGTTCCGGGGACCTCGACTCCGGGGACCTCGCGGGAAGGCTGCTGGCCGGCTACGAACGGGCGTTTCCGGAACTGCAGAATCTGTGGCGGGATTAAGTGCCGAGACCGCGGCGCTATAGCCTGCGGTACATGACGTGCAGTCCGACGTAGCCCAGGCGTGGGTGCAGGAACGCTTCCGGGAGGGTGGCCAGCACCTCGAAGCCCAGGGACTGCCAGGCGGCAACGGCATTGACGTTGCTTTCCACCACGGCGTTGAACTGCATCGCACGGAACCCGGCGGCCCGCGCTGCGTCCAGCGAATAGGCGCACAACGGGCCACCCCTTTGCCCTGGTAGTCCGGGTGGACCATGTACCCGGCATTGGCAACGTGGCCTCCGCCGCCGCCCTGGTTTGCATGCAGCTCGCCGGTGCCCATGATGACGCCCGCGAGCTCCCCCAGGCCCGCCGCGACGAAGGTCTGGCCGGGCGTTTGTTGGAACCAGCGTTCAAATGCCTGGTGCCCGGTAGTGGTCCGGTCCCAGGTGAAGGTTTCCCCGGCCCTGACGACAGGCTCAACGATTTCCCAGACCGCGGGCCAATCCCCGGCGGCGGCCGGCCGGATTTCCCAGCCGGGGACGGTGGAATCCCTCGTTTCGTGTGCGCGCACAGTCGTCACGGTAGCAGCACCGTAGGCTCTCTGACCGGCACCGCCCGCCGGCCTGTGAAACGGCGGTAACTTCAGGAGTAGTGTTTTATCGAAACACAGGTCCGGACGTGTGTCCCGGGACCAGCTGAACAAGGTGCGCGTCCGCCGGGATGCGTTCCGGAGCGGGGAGGAGAACAATGTCGCTGGTCCGCCGCGTCGCATTCCTCTCGCTGCACACCTCGCCGATGGAGCAGCCCGGCTCCGGCGACGCTGGGGGCATGAACGTGTACATCCGTGCCCTTGCAGCAGCCCTCGCCGAGACCGGCGTCGAAGTGGAGATCTTCACCCGGTCCACGTCCGCCGGACAAGCCGCCGTCGAGCATCCCTCCCCCGGCGTCTGCGTCCACAACGTCCTGGCCGGTCCGGCCCGGAAGCTGCCCAAGGAAGAACTGCCCGAGCTTCTGCACAGCATGGTTGCCGAAATCGACCGGATCCGGCAGTTGCAGCCGCACGGCCGCTACGACGTGATCCATTCGCACTACTGGGTGTCCGGGGTCGCCGGGCTTGAGCTCGCCGGCCTGTGGGGGCTGCCCCTCGTGCACACAATGCACACCATGGCCAAGGTGAAGAACCTGCTGTTGGTCGCCGGCGAACAACCGGAACCCCGCCGGCGCGAGGACGGCGAGCAGCGGATTGTCGACGGCGCCACCCGGCTGATCGCCAACACCGGTACCGAAGCGGCCGAATTGGTCTCGCACTACAACGCGGACAACGACCACATCGATGTGGCCCCGCCGGGTGTGGACCTGGGCATCTTTACACCAGCGTTCCGCAGCCGGGCCCGTGCGGACCACGGCGTCCCGCCCGAACGTTTCCACCTGCTGTTCGCCGGGCGCATCCAGCGGCTGAAAGGCCCGCAGATCCTGGTCAAGGCCGCCGCCCTGTTGCGCGAACGCCGGCCGGACATCGACCTTCAACTCACCATCGTCGGTGCCATCAGCGGCTCCAGGGACTTCGATTTGAAGTCGCTGATCAGCGCGGCCGGGATGGACGACGTCGTCACGCACCACGCGCCGGTCAGCGCCCCGGAGCTGGCCGGCTGGTACCGGTCCGCGGACGTCGTTGTGATGCCTTCCTACAGCGAGTCCTTTGGTCTCGTGGCGCTCGAAGCCCAGGCCTGCGGCACACCGGTGGTCGCCACCCGGGTCGGCGGACTGTCCCGTGCCATCTTCGACGGCAGGACCGGATTGCTCGTCGATGGCCACAAGGCTGCCGACTGGGCGGACGCGCTGGAGGCGCTGTACGACGATCCTGCGACCCGCGGGGACATGGGCCGCGCGGCCGCCTTGCACGCGCAGGAATTCGGCTGGCAACGCACCGCCGCCATCACGTTGGAGAGCTATAACACGGCGCTGAGCCAGTATTTTGGAAACCTGACCATTCCGCTGGGCCACACACCCGCCACCGGAACCGCGGGCCGGTAACACCGGCCCGAACCACTGGCCGGAACACCCACCGATGCCACGAAGCAAAGGACGACGATGTCTGACACCGTTACTGACGGATCCGCCGCAGGAACCCCCACCGCTGGTGCCCCGGTGCCCAGTGATCTGGAGATCGCGCAGAAGGCCACCATCCGGCCGATAGCGGAGATCGCGGCAGCGGCGGGCATCAACGCCGAAGCCCTGGAATTCTATGGCCGGTATAAGGCGAAGATCGACCCGGCACGGCTGGCGGGTTCCATGCCCGGGGCGCCGGTCCGATCCCCGGGCAAGGTGGTGCTTGTTTCTGCGATGTCGCCGACGCCCGCCGGGGAAGGCAAGTCCACCACAACCGTGGGACTGGCGGATTCCCTGGCCCGCGCGGGCCACAACGTGATGATCGCGCTCCGCGAGCCTTCGCTGGGCCCGGTCCTGGGCATGAAGGGCGGCGCCACCGGCGGCGGCTATTCCCAGGTGTTGCCGATGGACGAGATCAACCTGCACTTCACCGGCGACTTCCACGCCGTCACCTCGGCGAACAACGCCCTGATGGCACTGGTGGACAACCACATCTACCAGGGCAACGAGCTGAACATCGACCCTCGTCGGATGACCTTCAAGCGCGTGCTGGACATAAACGACCGTTCACTGCGGGAGGTGGTGATCGGTCTCGGCGGCCCGGCCCAGGGCATCCCCCGGCAGGACGGCTTCGACATCACCGTCGCCTCGGAGATCATGGCCGTCTTCTGCCTGGCTACGAACCTTTCCGACCTCCGGGAACGCCTGGGCCGCATCACCTTCGGCTACACCTACGACCGGCAGCCGGTCACGGTGGCCGAACTGGGTGTCCAGGGTGCGCTGACCATGCTGCTCAAGGACGCCATCAAGCCGAACCTGGTGCAGACCATCGCGGGGACTCCGGCCCTGGTGCACGGCGGACCGTTCGCCAACATTGCCCATGGCTGCAATTCCCTGATCGCCACCCAGACTGCGCGCAGCCTCGCGGACATCGTCGTCACCGAGGCAGGCTTCGGCGCGGACCTGGGCGCAGAGAAATATATGGACATCAAGTCACGCGTCGCCGATGTGGCCCCCTCCGCCGTCGTGGTGGTCGCGACGGTGCGCGCTGTAAAAATGCACGGCGGCGTCGCGAAGGATCAACTCAACGAACCGAACCTGGATGCGCTGGCAGCCGGCGTCGTCAACCTTCAGCGCCACGTGCGGAATGTGGAGAAATTCGGCATCACCCCGGTGGTGGCGATCAACAAATTCGCCACGGACACCCGCGAGGAGCTGGACTGGCTCCTGGAATGGTGCGCCGCGGAGGGTGTCCAGGCGGCGGTGGCCGACGTCTGGGGCCGCGGGGGTGGTGGCGACGGCGGCGACGAGCTTGCGGCCAGGGTCGCCGCCGCGATCGACGCCCCGCACACCTTCCGGCACCTGTATCCGCTGGAGATGTCGGTGGAGGACAAGATCCGGACGATCGTGCAGGAAATCTACGGCGCCGACGGGGTTGATTTCTCTGTCCCTGCGCTCAAGCGGCTCGCGGAGATCGAGAAAAACGGCTGGTCCGGTTTCCCGGTCTGCATGGCGAAGACGCAGTATTCCTTCAGCGATGACGCGAGCAAGCTGGGCGCCCCCAAGGGTTTCACCGTGCACGTCCGCGACCTCATTCCGAAGACCGGCGCGGGCTTCATCGTGGCCCTCACCGGAGCGGTCATGACCATGCCGGGGCTGCCCAGAGTTCCTGCGGCGATGCGGATGGACGTTGACGCCGACGGCAACCCGGTCGGCCTCTTCTAGACCCTCCCTCACATCCCGCAGCCCACCCGCCAACCCTCCCTCACATCCCGCAGCCCACCCGCCAACCCTCCCTCACATCCCGCGACCCACCCGCCAAGGGACGTCGGAACCGGTGACTACCGCTACGGGCCATTCCCGGGCAACTGTGGATAACTCCTGCACGGTTACCTGAATGGGTTCACAATTCCAGCATGAGAATGCGAACGGAGCTTCCCGGGCCACTCGGCACAGCACCCTTCACTGTCGCTGACGCCCGGTCCTGGGGAGTGCCCAAAAACAGACTCAGACAGTCGGATATCCGGCAGATCAGCAGGGGTCTCTACCGGCCCGTGGAGTGGCGCTTCGAGTTGGAAACGGCGGCTCGAGCATTGTCCGTCGCGTCGCCGGGTGCCTGGATCTCACACGTCACAGCCGCCAGACTTCGATGTCAGCTCTTGCCTCCCTGGCTCTCGGACTCTGAGGAGCTCCACCTAAGCAAGCCGCGGGAGCTGCCCGAGGTCCGCCGCAAGGGCATAGTCGGGCATACGGTTCTCGCTTGGGACGACGAGGTCGAAACAGCGGACGGCATCCGGATCAGCACCCGGCCCCGGACGTGGCTCGACCTCGCCCGGCGGTTGAGCCTGCCCGAACTTGTCTGCATGGGAGACGAGCTCGTGCGTATTCCCCGGGTGGGCCTGGAAGGACGGAGCGAACCCTTCGCGACCATGGATGGGCTGCGTTCGATGCTGAAACGCCACCCGAATCTGCAGGGAATCGTCCGTGCCCGGGCGGCACTTGACCTGATGCGAGTGGGATCCGATTCAGGTCCGGAGACGCTGTTGCGCCTTGTGATGTGCGACGCCGGGCTCCCGGAGCCGGAGCTCCAGCTCCTGCTCCGCCCGGAAAGACCGGGCTCCCCAACAGCGGACCTTGGCTATCGCCGGCGTCGGGTGGCAGTGCAATACGACGGCGGTCACCATCTGCTCCCTGCCCAGATATTTAGCGACCGTCGTCGTGACAAAGCGTTCGAGGCAGCGGGATGGACGGTGCTCGTCCTGACAAGAGATGACCTTGCGGACGGCTTCGCCGTCGCCACCGCCAGGATTAAGCGACTCCTCCGCAACGCATACCTCAGCCCGTCCTCTGCTGCCGGCTTTTCCAGCGAAGACTGAAGGAGCGCTCCGCCGATACCTGCATAACGTGAGGGAGGATCGGGCTGGAAACGACCGGACGTGAGGGAGGATCGGGCTGGAAGCGACCGGACGTGAGGGAGCGCCTCCCGGACACTCCCGGACACTCCTGGACAAACGAACGCTCCCACACCAAGGTGCGGGAGCGTTGTCGGGGGGCGAAAGAGCGGGGCTTAGCGCTCCACGTCTCCGCGGATGAAGGCCTCGACCTTTTCACGGGCAAGGTCGTCGTTGAACTGCTCCGGCGGCGACTTCATGAAGTAGCTCGAGGCGGAGAGCAGCGGGCCGCCGATGCCGCGGTCCATGCCGATCTTCGCGGCACGGATGGCGTCGATGATCACACCGGCAGAGTTGGGCGAGTCCCAGACCTCCAGCTTGTATTCCAGCGACACCGGGGCGTCGCCGAAGTTGCGGCCCTCGAGGCGGACGAAGGCCCATTTGCGGTCGTCGAGCCACTGGACGTAGTCCGACGGGCCGATGTGGACGTCCTTGGCGGCGAGCACGGCTTCGACATTGGACGTCACGGCCTGCGTCTTGGAGATCTTCTTGGACTCGAGCCGGTCGCGCTCCAGCATGTTCTTGAAGTCCATGTTGCCGCCGACGTTCAGCTGGTAGGTGCGGTCCAGGGTGACGCCGCGGTCCTCGAACAACTTTGCCATCACGCGGTGCGTGATGGTGGCGCCGATCTGGCTCTTGATGTCATCGCCCACGATCGGCACGCCTGCGGCGGTGAACTTGTCCGCCCAGGCCTTGGTCCCGGCGATGAACACCGGCAGGGCGTTGACAAAGCCAACTCCGGCATCGATCGCGCACTGGGCGTAGAATTCGGCGGCCTCCTGCGATCCGACCGGCAGGTAGCAGACCATCACATCGACCTTGGCGTCCTTGAGGGCCTGGACAACGTCGACCGGCTCCTCCGGGGACTGCTCGATGGTCTCGAGGTAGTACTTGCCGAGTCCGTCGAGGGTCGGGCCGCGCTGGACGGTAACACCGGTCGGCGGGACGTCGGCGATCTTGATGGTGTTGTTTTCGCTGGCCAGGATGGCGTCGGACAAGTCCAGGCCCACCTTTTTGCCATCGACATCGAAGGCGGCGACGAACTCGACGTCGTTGACGTGGTACTTGCCGAACTCCACATGCATCAGCCCGGGAATCGTGGCCTGTGGGTCGGCATTGCGGTAGTACTCAACGCCCTGGACCAGTGAAGTGGCACAGTTACCTACGCCGACGATTGCAACACGAATCGGATGTGAAGACACGAAACTCCTTTGAGGACAACTTCATGTGCCCGGCGCGGAAGTACTCTGATGCACGACGGCGGCAACGGGCACGGCGCCATACGGCGCCCTTAGCATTCTAGTCAACGGCGCGGCGGCCTAAGTTGTTCCCGGCCGCCGCGCCTTCCTTAGCGCCCGCAGGCGAGGCAGGCTACTTCTGCGCCCACAGGTTGATCTCGGACTCGACGGCGAACTCGTCGATCGCGCTCAGCTCTTCGGCGCTGAAGCCGAGGTTGTTGATCGCCGCCAGGGTGTCCTCCAGTTGCCGGACACTGGAGGCGCCGACCAGCGCCGATGTCACGGCGGAGCCCTTCTCCTGCGGACGGAGGATCCAGGCGATGGCCATCTGGGCGAGGGACTGGCCGCGGCTTTCGGCGATCCGCTGCAGGCCCCGCACCCGGTCCAGCTTCTCCTCGGTGATGCTGTCTTCGGCCAGGGACTTCTCCTGGGCGGCGCGGGAACCGGCCGGGATCCCGTTCAGGTAACGGTCGGTCAGCATTCCCTGGGCCAAGGGCGAGAATGCGATGGAGCCGGCACCGACCTGTTCGATCGCCTCGTACAGGTTGGGGCTGCCGTTTTCGGTCCAGCGGTTCAGCATGGAGTAGCTCGGCTGGTGGATCAGCAACGGGGTGCCGAGTTCCTTGAGAATCCGGGCGGCTTCGAGGGTCTGCTCCGGGGTGTAGGAGGAGATGCCCGCGTAGAGGGCCTTCCCGGACCGGACGGCGTGGTCCAGTGCGCCCATGGTCTCTTCCAGCGGCGTTTCCGGGTCGGGACGGTGGCTGTAGAAGATGTCCACATAGTCCAGGCCCATCCGGGTCAGCGACTGGTCCAGGCTCGCGAGCAGGTATTTACGGGAACCCCATTCGCCGAACGGACCGGGCCACATGTTGTAGCCGGCCTTGGTGGAGATGATGAGCTCGTCCCGGTAAGGCGCGAAATCATCCTTGAGGTGGCGGCCGAAGTTGGTTTCGGCCGAACCGGCGGCCGGGCCGTAGTTGTTCGCCAGGTCGAAGTGGTTCACACCCAGGTCGAAGGCCCGGCGCAGGATGGCCCGCTGGGTCTCGAACGGCTTATCATCCCCGAAGTTGTGCCACAGCCCCAGGGAGATGGCGGGGAGCTTCAGTCCGCCGCGGCCCACACGGCGGTACGGCATGGAGTCATAACGGCTTGCTGCTGCAACATAAGTCATACGTTCAATCCTGTCCTATTTCGAGATGACGGCGGCACTGTGGCCGGGAAGGGCGAGCTGGCCGTCGGCCAGGTGCACTGCGTCCTCGGTGGCCAGCGAGATCGAGGCGCCCGCAACACTGAGCCGGCGCGGTTCGGCGGAGAAGTTCATGGCGACCTCCACACTGCCGCGGCGCAGGCGGAGCCAGCCTTCGGCCTCGCTGAAGGCGACAGCGGTGTCTTCGAAGCCGAGTCCGGCGAGCTCAGGCGTCGTGCGCCGCAGCGAGATCAGCTTGCGGTACAGCTCCAGCAGACGGGCATGCTCACCCGCGGCGGCTTCGGCCCAGTCGAGCTTGGAACGGGTGAAGGTTTCCGGGTCCTGCGGGTCGGGGACGACGGCGGGGTCCCAGCCCATCCGTTCGAACTCCCTGATCCGGCCCTCCGCAGTGGCTTTGCCGAGTTCCGGTTCGGGGTGCGAGGTGAAGAACTGCCAGGGTGTGGTGGCGCCGTATTCCTCACCCATAAAGAGCATCGGCGTGAACGGCGAGGTCAGGGTCGCGACGGCCGCCAGCGCCAGCTGCCCGTATCCCAGCGTTTGGGACAGCCGGTCGCCGGTGGCCCGGTTGCCGATCTGGTCGTGGTTCTGGCTGCAGACCACCAGGGCCGCGGGATGCACCACACCGGTGTTGATCGGTCGGCCGTGGTGCCGCCCACGGAAGCTGGAGTAGCCGCCGTCGTGGAAGAACCCGTCCACCAGGACCTTGGCCAGGGCTTCAATGGACTCGAAGTCGGCGTAGTAGCCGGTGGCTTCGCCGCTCACGTTGACGTGCACCGCATGGTGGAAGTCATCGCTCCACTGGCCGGCCAGGCCGTAGCCGTTGATGCCGCGCGGGTAAAGCAGCCGCGGATCGTTGAGGTCCGATTCGGCGATCATGGTGGCAGCGCGTCCGGTTTCGGCGGAGATGCTGTCCGCAAGCGCACCGAACTCCTCCAGCAGGTGGACGGCCCGCTCGTCCTTGAAGGCATGCACGGCGTCGAGCCGAAGCCCGTCGACGTGGTAGTCCCGCAGCCACATGGCGGCGTTCTCCAGGATGTAACCGCGCACCACGTCGGACCCGGAACCGTCGAGGTTCACCGAGTCGCCCCAGGTGTTGCCCTCGCCCGATTTCAGGTACGGACCAAAGCGCGGAAGGTAGTTCCCGCTGGGTCCGAGGTGGTTGTAAACCACGTCCTGGATCACACCCAGACCGGCAGCATGGGCCGCGTCCACGAACCGCTGGTACGCGGCAGGGCCGCCGTAGCCCTCGTGCACGGCGTACCAGAGAACGCCGTCGTAGCCCCAGTTGTGGGTTCCATTAAAGCCGTTCACCGGCAGCAACTCCACAAAATCAATACCAAGCTCCGCCAGGTAGGCCAGCTTGCCGGCCGCGGCGTCCAGGGTGCCTTCGGGGGTGAAGGTCCCGATGTGGAGCTCGTAGATCACCGCTCCCTGCAGCCCGCGGCCCTGCCAGTTTCCGTCCGACCACGTGTGGCTGCCTGCGTCGAAGGTCCGGGAGAGCGAGTGCACCCCGTCGGGCTGCCGGCGGGACCGGGGGTCCGGCAGCGGTGTGGTGTCGCCGTCGAGCAGGTAGCCGTAGTCGACCTCCCCGCTGGCCGGGGCGTCCGGTGCGGTCCACCAGCCGTCAGCGGCATCGGCAGGTGCCCGGCGGGTCATCGGGTACTGCCGACCGTCGGCCAGCAGCGTCACGGCGGCCGGTTCCGGCGCCCAGAGGTCAAAGCGTTCATTTCCATCGGCAGGCAAAGTGATCACAGCTTTCCGTTCGCTTTTCGGAGGTTACGTCAGTGCTCGGCGGGAACCAGCAGGGCGACCGGGTAGCGGCCCAGGATGGCTGCCAGTTCCACGGCACCCGGGCCGAACGTGGCGCCGGTCAGTTCGTCGGTCATGGCTCCGGGCAGGTCAATGGCGGTCTCCCGCCAGCCGCCTTGCTGCTCCAGGGTGCGGGGCAGCCGGGTAGCGAGCGTCACAGCGCCCGGTCCCGCCGCTGAGCCGCGGTCAAAGCCGACCAGATGCCCCGCAGCCGGCCCTGCAGCCAGCACAGGGCGGTACCCCGTGAACAGCCCGGGCCGGCCGCGGCGCAGCCGCAGCGCCCTCGAGGTGACCAGGAGTTTCGCCGCGTCATCGGTGTACGACGCCGGACGTTCGCCCGCGTCCAGCGCGGCCAGGGCGGCACGCCGCGCACCGTAGTCGAAGGGCCGCCGGTTATCCGGATCGGTCAGCGAGCGGTCCCAGAACTCGGTGCCCTGGTAGACATCGGGGACTCCCGGCATGGTCAGCTGAACCAGCTTGGCCCCAAGCGAATTGACGGCACCATAGGGATTCAGCAGCTGCACCAGGGATTCCAGTTCCGCCACAACCTCAGGGTTGTCAAAGGCCGCGTCGACGACGGCGGCCAGCTTCACCTCGAAGCCCGCGTCCGGATCCAGCCAGTCGGTGGAGTTGCCGGCCTCACGGGCGGCCTTCAGTGCATAGGACTGCAGACGCTCACGGTCCGCGGGCCAGGCTCCGGCAATGGCTTGCCACAACAGGTTGGCCAGCGGTCCGTCCGGCAGCGGGGCAAGGTCCTGAAGCCGGGCCAGGGCAGCCCGCCATTCCGGCGCCAATTCGGCAAGCACCGAGATCCGCGCGCGGGTGTCTTCGCTGCGTTTGGTGTCGTGAGTGCTCAGCGTGGTCATGGACAACGGGAGCTCCGCCTGCCGGCGCGCCATCCGGTGATGGAATTCTTCCGCTGCGAGGGAGAACTCGGTAGGGTCGGCGCCGACCTCCGTCAGGGTGCCCAGCCGGGTGTAGCGGAAGAACGCGGTGTCCTCCACCCCCTTGGCCATGACCATGCCGGAGGTCTGCTGGAAGCGGCGCCCCAGCTCGGCGTCGGGCTCCGGGCCCGCGTCAAGCAGCAGCGGGAGCAGCATCGCAATAGCGTCGGCGAGGTCAGGACGCCGGCCGGCTGCGAGTTCGCACGCTTCCGCCAGGACGTCGGCGCCCACGGGCAGGTAGCTGCGGTAAACGGGGAAAGCGGCGATGATCTCGGACAGGGCGTCGGCGCTCTGGTCTGCCCTGAGCCCGGTGCCGGCCGGGACCAGCCGGGCCAGCCGAAGCATCTCGGAGTGCAGGATCCCGTCCGTGATCCGGCGCTTGGTACCCCGGATCATGTCCTCGTAGTCCGCCGCCTGGCCGCCGCGCAGCCCGGTGTCGAGGGCGTCGAGGTCTGCCTGCCCGGCGGGGTCGACGAAGAGCCGGTCCACGTCCGCGAGGGCGTCGTACCCGGTGGTTCCGTCGCAGTCGAAGCTGGCCGGAAGCTGCTCTCCGGGCTCGAGGATCTTCTCGATCAGCAGGTAGCTGCCGCCGGTCACTTCGCGGAGCCGGTGCAGGTAACCCTCCGGGTCGGCCAGGCCGTCCGGGTGGTCGATCCGGAGACCGTCAACCAGGCCCTCGCGGAACCAGCGGACAATCTCGGCGTGGGCCTCATCAAAGACCTCCGGGAGCTCCACCCGGATGCCGGCCAGGGAATTGACGGCAAAGAACCTGCGGTAGTTCAGTTCGTCGTCGGCCCGGCGCCAGCCGATCAGCTCGTAGTGCTGCCGGTCGTGCACCTCGCGGGGGTCATCGGCGGAGGAGTCACCTGCGGTATACGTGCCTTCGGCAAGCGGGAAGCGGTGGTCGTAGTAGCGCAGCTCCCCGTCCTTGATCTCCAGCGCGTCAACGTCGGAGTCCTCCCCGAGTACTGGGATCCGGATCCTGCCTGCCCCAAAGTCCCAGTCGACGTCGAACGCCGGGGCGTAACGGGACTGCTGTCCCTCCTTGAGCAGGGACCACCACCACGGGTTCTGGGCGGGGGTTGCGACGCCGACATGGTTGGGCACGATGTCAACGAGCACACCCATGCCGGCGTCCCGCGCCGCCTTCGACGCCGCGATCAGACCCTCGGCGCCGCCGCGGTCAGGGTCGATCGCGGCGGGGTCGGTGACGTCGTAGCCATGGTCCGATCCCTTTTCGGCGGTGAGGATCGGCGAGAGGTAGATCCAGTCCACGCCGAGCGATTTCAGGTACGGCACGGTCTCGGCAGCATCCTGGAGGGTGAACCCGGGCCGGACCTGCAGCCGGTAGGTGGAGACAGGAGTCCTCATTCGGCGGCAGCCTTCGAAGCGCTGGTAGCGGCGGCTTCCTCCTGGGACTCCACCATTTCCTCGAGGGCGTCCTCGTGCTCGGCCATGGAGGCCAGCGACGCGGCTGCGGAGTAGTCCACTTCCACCTCGGGACCGGAGTGGGCGCGGAGCACCACCATCGACTTGGCCGCGAGCTTCACCACCGCACCAGCCTTAAGCGGCTCCTCGGTGTCAGCCTGGTCTGCGGTGTCCACAAGCACGTCCCAGAACCGCGAGTACTCCGTGGACGGCAGTGCGAAGTCCACGTCGTCGTCGTGGGCGTTGAAGCACAACAGGAAGCTGTCGTCGGTGATCCGGCGTCCGCGGGAGTCCTGCTCCTGGATGCCGTCTCCGTTGTAGAACACACCGATGGTCCGCCCGAAGCCGCTGTCCCAGTCCTCCGGGAGCATTTCGGTGCCGTCCGTTTTCAGCCAGACGATGTCCGGGAGCTTCTCGCCCTCGCCGCGGCGGACCGGGCGGCCGTCGAAGAAGCGGCTGCGCCGGAACGTCGGGTGGTCGTGCCGGATCTTGTTGACGACGGCGGTGAACTCGACCAACGGCTGGTCCATCGCCTCCCAGTGGATCCAGCTCAGTTCCGAGTCCTGGCAGTAGGTGTTGTTGTTGCCCTGCTGGGTGCGGCCCAGTTCGTCGCCGTGCAGGAGCATCGGGACGCCCTGCGAAAGCAGCAGGGTGGCGATGAAGTTGCGCTGCTGGCGGGCGCGGAGGGTCAGTACGTGGTCGTTGTCCGTGTCCCCCTCCTCGCCGCAGTTCCAGGAGCGGTTGTGGGATTCGCCGTCGTTGTTGCCTTCGCCGTTGGCGTCGTTGTGCTTTTCGTTGTAGGAGACGAGGTCGCGCATGGTGAAGCCGTCGTGGGCGGTGACGAAGTTGATCGAGGCCACCGGGCGCCGGGCAGAGCTTTCGTACAGGTCCGCCGAGCCGGTCAGACGGGACGCGAATTCACCCAGGGTGGATGCCTCACCACGCCAGAAGTCGCGGACCGTGTCGCGGTACTTGCCGTTCCATTCGGTCCACTGCGGCGGGAAGTTGCCCACCTGGTAGCCGCCCGGGCCGATGTCCCACGGCTCGGCGATCAGCTTCACCTGGGAAACAATCGGATCCTGCTGGATGAGTTCGAAGAAGGTGGAGAGCTTGTCGACGTCGTAGAACTCTCGGGCCAAGGTGGAGGCGAGGTCGAAGCGGAAGCCGTCGACGTGCATTTCCGTCACCCAATAGCGCAGGGAGTCCATCAACAGCTGCAGGGAGTGCGGGTGCCGGACGTTGAGGGAGTTTCCGGTTCCGGTGTAATCCATGTAGTGCTTCTGGTCGTCGTCAACGAGCCGGTAGTAGGCCTGGTTGTCGATGCCCTTGAAGGAGAGTGTGGGGCCCAGGTGGTTCCCTTCCGCGGTGTGGTTGTAAACCACGTCCAGGATCACCTCGATGCCGGCCCGGTGCAGATCGCGGACCATGGCCTTGAACTCCTGGACCTGGTGCCCGACGTCGCCGGAGGAGCTGTAGGTGTTCTGCGGCGCGAAGAAGCCGATGGTGTTGTAGCCCCAGTAGTTGTTGAGGCCCTTTTCCTCGAGCGTGCCGTCATTGACGAACTGGTGCACCGGCATGAGTTCGATCGCGGTGACGCCGAGCTTTTTCATGTGATCAATAACCGCCGGGTGCGCGACGCCGGCGTAGGTGCCGCGCTGCTCTTCGGGGATTTCAGGGTGCAGCTCGGTCAGGCCCTTGACGTGCGCCTCGTAGATTACCGACTGGTGGTAAGGGATCCGCAGCTGGCGGTCCCCGTCCCATTCGAAGTAGGGGTTGATGACCACACCGTGCATGGTGTGGGGAGCCGAATCGCTGTCGTTCCGGGAATCGGGGTCACCGAATTCATAGGTGAAGAGCGCCGGATCCCAGTCAATCTGGCCTTGGACTGCTTTGGCGTAGGGGTCCATCAGCAGCTTGTTGGCGTTGAAGCGGTTGCCGTTTTCGGGTTCATACGGGCCGTGGACGCGGTAGCCGTATTTCTGTCCGGGCTGGATGTGCGGCAGGTAGCAGTGCCACACATAGCCGTCCACTTCGGTCAGCTCAACCCGGGTTTCGGTCAGGTCATCAGCGAGGATGCACAGCTCCACCCGATCGGCGCGTTCGCTGAACAGGGCAAAATTGGTTCCGGTGCCATCAAAAGTGGCTCCCAGCGGATATGCCGTTCCGGGCCAGACTTCCATGTGTACTCCTCGTGCGTGGCGAAAATTCTCTAGAAAGACTACTTGTAAGTAAGGTTACTATCTGACGTGGCGCACTCTACGCGCGGTTATATTACATCCTCGACATAACCTCCCGCACGGCCTCCGCAACGTTCGACGCCGTCACCGGCCCGCCGCCCGATGCCAGGCTCCCGGCCCGGCCATGGACGCTGGCTGCCAGCGCCGCGATGGCGGCCCAGCGGTCGGCGGCCGGAATGCCGCGGCGCGCGAAAGCCCCGGCGTGCTCCGACAGCTGCGCCAGGAGGCCGCCGAGAACACCGGCCAGGACGTCTCCGCTGCCGGCCGTTGCCAGCCACGGTGTCGCTTCGGACTGGCTGAAGACGGTCCCGGACGGTGCGGCGACGAGGGTTGTGGCGCCCTTGAGCAGTACCGTGGCGCCGGTGAGGCCGCTGGCCCGCCGGACGGCCGCGAGCGTGGCGCTTTCCACCGCGGAACGGCCGGCTCCGTCGCCGTATCGCGCCAGCAGGGCGGCAAGTTCGCCGGCGTGCGGCGTCAGCACAACGTGCGGGGCGAGGGTCCGCGGCAAAGCAGGCAGCGCCCCGGCATCCGCGATGACCGGAAGGCCGGCGGCGGCGGCGTCGCTGACGCGCTCCAGTTGCGCGTGGGCTTGCTCATCAAGGCCCGGGCCCAGGAGCCACGCCTGGACGCGGGCATCAGCGACGCTGCCGGAGCCGCAGACAACTTCGGGGCAGGAACGCCGGACCAGGTCGGAGACCTCGGGCGGGCCGAGGTAGCGCACCATGCCCGCCCCTGCGGCCAGCGCTCCGCGGCAGGCCAGCACGGCGGCGCCGGGATAGCGCGTCGATCCTGCCACGACACCCAGGACACCGCGGGAGTACTTCTGGGAGCGCCGTTCCGGATACGGCAGGAGGGCGGACAGATCCCCGGCTTCGAAACGGCGCAGGGCCGGCTCCGGCAGGACATCGTCAATGCCGATGCGGACAAGCTGCACGCGGCCGGCGAAGTCCGCGCCGGGATCGGCCAGCAGACCGGCCTTGGCCGCCCCAAAGGTCACAGTGAGTTCGGCGCGCAGCACAGGTCCGCTGACTTCACCGGTATCGGCGTCTACGCCGCTGGGGAGGTCGCAGGCCACCACGAGTCCGGGCCGCGAGCCCGCCAGCTGCTCGAACAGCGCAGCGGCAGGGCCGCGGAGCCCGCCGCGGGCGCCCGTGCCAAGGACCGCGTCGATCACGACGCCGGAACCGGCGGCGGCCAGCGCGGCGGCGGCGATGTTCTCCGACGACAGACGCAGCACCCGGCCGCCTGCCGCTTCAAAGGCGGTGAGTGCCCCCGGATGGGCTTCTCCCCCCGTCAGGACGGCCGTCGTCCGCATTCCCCGGCCCGCAAGCATGGCTGCCGCGAACAATCCGTCCCCGCCGTTGTTGCCCTTCCCGGCCAGCACCGTGACGCTGGCGCCATAGAGCCGGCTGCCGCGGGACCGGAGCTCGCGGACTACCGCGTTGGCCAGCCCGTAGGCGGCCCGCTGCATCAGGACAGCGCCCGCGCGGGGTGCCCGGCTGGCGTGGAGAAAGCTCTCTTCAGCCGCACGAATCTGGTTTCCGGTGTAGGCGCTGATCATCGTTTCAGTCCGTTCGCGGTGCACTCGCTGCGGGTAGTCCGGTTCTGGTCAGGCGGGTAACGCTCAGCTTTCGGCGATGACCGTCGCCGTGGCAATTCCGCCGTCGTGGCTCATCGACAGGTGCCAGCGTTTAACGCCCTTCGACTCCGCCACGGCAAGCACAGTTCCTTTGACCTGGACGGTGGGCCCGTGCTGGTCAAGACCGATCCAGCAGTCCTGCCAGTTCATGCCGGCCGGAGCGCCGAGGACCTTGGCCACGGCTTCCTTGGCGGCGAACCGGGCAGCCAGGGAGCGGGTGTTCAGTTCGCGCTCCGCCGGCACAAACAGCCTGTCACGCAGCCCGGGGGTGCGCTCCAGCTGCCGGCCGAACCGTTCAATGTCTACGACGTCTACGCCAATGCCAACAATCATGGCGCTATTCTACGGTCACGCTCTTGGCCAGGTTGCGAGGCTGGTCCACGTCGTAACCCTTGGCGGAGGCCAGGGCAAGGGCAAAGATCTGCAGTGGAACGGTACTGAGCAGCGGTGCCAGCAGCGTGGGGGTTTCGGGGATGTAGAAGACATGCTCGGCGTATGCCTTGACAGCCTCGTCGCCTTCTTCCGCGATGACGATGGTCTTGGCGCCGCGGGCCCGGACCTCCTGGATGTTGGAGACAACCTTGGCGTGCAGCGAGTCGCGGCCGCGGGGCGAGGGAACCACCACAAACACGGGCTGGCCCTCTTCGATCAGGGCGATCGGGCCGTGCTTGAGTTCACCGGCGGCAAAACCCTCGGCGTGGATGTAGGCGAGTTCCTTGAGCTTGAGCGCACCCTCCATTGCCACGGGGAAGCCGACGTGGCGGCCCAGGAACAGGACGGATTTGGCGTCCGCCATGGACTGGCCGAGTTCCTTGATCTGTGCTTCGTTGTCGAGGATCTGCTGGATCTTGGCCGGGATCTTGTTCAGGTCCGCGAGGATGTCCTTGATCTCGCCCTGGAACTTGTTGCCGCGCAGCTGGGCCAGGTAGAGGCCCAGGAGGTAGGCGGCGGTGATCTGCGCCAGGAAAGCCTTGGTGGAGGCGACGGCGATTTCCGGCCCGGCGTGGGTGTACAGCACGGCGTCGGACTCACGCGGGATTGTGGACCCGTTGGTGTTGCAGATCGAGACCGTTTTGGCGCCCTGTTCCTTGGCGTAACGGACGGCCATCAGGGTGTCCATGGTCTCGCCGGACTGGGAAATCGAGACGATCAGGGTGTTCTCGTCCACAATCGGGTCGCGGTAGCGGAATTCGTGCGAGAGCTCCACCTCGGTCGGGATCCGGCACCAGTGCTCGATCGCGTACTTGGCGACCTGGCCGGCGTAGGCGGAGGTGCCGCAGGCGAGGACGATGATCTTGTTGACGTTCTTGAGCAGTTCCGGATCTACCCGGAGCTCGTCGAGGGTCAGCTTGCCGTTGATGTCCGAGCGGCCCAACAGGGTCTGCAGGACGGCGTCCGGCTGGTCGTGGATTTCTTTTTCCATAAAGGACGGGAAGCCGCCCTTTTCCGCCGAAGCCGGATCCCAGTTGACGTGGTATTCCTTGCCCTCGGCCGGGGCGCCGTAGAAGTCGGTGATTTCCACGGTGTCTGCGGTGATGGTGACGATCTGGTCCTGGCCGAGTTCGACGGCGCGCCGGGTGTAGTCGATGAACCCGGAGACGTCCGAGCCGAGAAAATTCTCGCCGTCACCGAGTCCGACGACGAGCGGGGAGTTCCGGCGGGCTGCCACCACAACATCGGGCTGGTCCGCGTGGACGGCGAGGAGGGTAAACGCACCTTCCAGGCGCTGGCAGGCAAGCTGCATGGCTTTGGTGAGGCCGCCGTTGGCGGGGTCGCCCTGGAGTTGATTCCGGTAGATATCGCCCAGGAGGGCCGCAGCGACTTCGGTGTCCGTCTCGGAGAGGAAAGTCACTCCCTTGTGCACGAGTTCCAGCTTGAGTTCGGCGAAGTTTTCGATGATGCCGTTGTGGATGACGGCCAGCTTGCCCCCGTCGGAGAGGTGCGGGTGCGCGTTCTGGTCCGTCGGACCGCCGTGGGTTGCCCATCGAGTGTGACCGATGCCGGTCAGCGAGTCAGGCAGCGGGTTGGCCTCAAGTTCGGCGATCAAGTTGCTCAGCTTGCCCGACTTTTTGCGCGATGAAATGGTTCCGTCCGCCACTACGGCGATCCCTGCAGAGTCGTAGCCCCGGTATTCCAAGCGCCGCAGTCCCTCAAGGACAACGTCCAGAGCATTGTGTCCAGTATTTACCCGGCCAGCGGAGTGGCCCACATATCCAACGATTCCACACATGGACACAAGCCTAGCGGGTTTCCTGGGCCCCCGGCGTAGGATCAGCAGCCAGCCCGCAACCTGCCTGCCGCGCGGCGGTCCGCTGACGGCCCATTTCGCTCTCGGCCCGGCGAAGGGCAGAATCTCTAGGGTGACTTTGCAACGCAATGATGCGAACGGCGACGGCGTCTCCCCGTTCGTGGAGCTGGACCGGCAGACCTGGTCCCGGCTCGCTGCCCAGATGGAGCAGCCCCTCAACCGGGAGGACGTGCTCCGTCTCCGTGGCCTCGGCGACCCCCTGGATATAAAGGAAGTCCGCGAGGTCTATCTCCCCTTGTCCCGGCTCCTGCATTTGTATGTCGAGGCGGCAGGCCAGCTCCATGCCGCGACCACAACATTCCTGGGAGAGCAGACCCAGCGCACGCCGTTTGTGATCGGCGTCGCCGGCTCGGTCGCCGTGGGCAAATCGACAATCGCCCGGGTACTCCGCGAGATGCTCCGCCGGTGGCCCGGTACCCCCAACGTGGAGCTGATCACCACCGACGGTTTCCTGTACCCGCTGGCCGAACTCAAGCGGCGGCAGCTGCTGGAACGGAAGGGATTCCCCGAATCCTACGACCGCCGCGCCCTGCTCCGCTTTGTGAGCGAGATCAAGGGCGGGGCCGAAGAAGTCCGGGCACCCTGGTACTCCCATGTAACGTACGACATCGTCCCGGGCAAGGAAGTGGTGGTGCGCCGCCCCGATGTGCTGATCGTTGAGGGGCTGAACGTGCTGGCGCCGGCCAGGCCGCGCCAGGACGGCCGGCAGGGGCTGGCGCTGAGTGACTTCTTCGACTTTTCCATCTATGTTGACGCCAAAACCTCCTATATAGAGGAGTGGTACGTGGACCGCTTCCGCACCCTTAGGACCACGGCGTTCGCGCAGCCGGAATCCTACTTCCACCGCTATGCCACGCTCTCGGATGCCGAGGCGGAACAGACTGCCCGGGATATCTGGAAACGCATCAACGAACCAAACCTCGAAGAGAACGTGCTCCCCACCAGGGGCCGTGCACAGCTGGTCCTCACCAAGGACGCAGACCACTCCATCCGCCGTATGCTGCTCCGCAAGGTGTAGCACACGTGTGCCATGACGGTTCGGCCGCGGCTCAGCCGGCACCGGAGTCAGCCGCCGGCCCCGGCAGGCGGGCTTTCAGCCGGCTCCTGCTGGCCGGCTCGGGCCTCGCGGTCCTCAGCGCCTGCGCTCCCGAAGGGATCCGGCCGCTGCCGTCCGTGTCGGCAACGCCGCCGGCAGCCACCGGGGGGACGGTTTCGGCGACGGCTGCGGCAGGGATTCTGCCGGACAGTCCCGCAGCCACCGAGCCAACAGCAGCAGCTCCGGCCCCGGCCCCCGCGGTGTCCACTGCGGCACCCCCGGCCCGGCACTCACTCACCGACCCGGCGAGCCCGTGGGTCATCGTGAACAAGCACCGGCCACTTTCCCCCGCCGACTTCGCTCCGGCAGGCCTCGTCCAGCCGCGCGTGCGCCTGGCCACCTCCGGCGAAGCGGCGCTACTGAACAGCACGACGGCGGCAGCAGCGGAAGAGATGTTTGCTGCGGCTGCGGCCGACGGCATCTCCATCACCCTGGCCAGCGGGTACCGCTCCTTCGCCACCCAGATCGCGACTTATAACAAGTGGGTGGCTGCGGAGGGGCAGGCCGGTGCGGATACCGCCTCCGCCCGGCCGGGCTATTCGGAACACCAGACGGGCTGGTCCTTCGACATCGGCGACGGCAGCGGGCAGGACAGCTTCACCCCCGCATTCGCCACGCAACCGGCAGCACTTTGGGCCAAGGCCAACGCCCATCGGTTTGGTTTTGTGGTGCGCTACCCGTGGATGTTCCACGAGCAAACCGGCTACTACTACGAACCCTGGCACCTGCGCTACGTGGGCGTGGAAGCGGCGGTCGATATGAACACCCGGGGCGTTGCGACTCTCGAGGAGTACTTCGGCCTCGAAGCGGCGCCGGGCTACCGGTAGACCCGGTGCCTGGACCCGAGCTCCGGAGCGGCCGACCGACACGCTACGGGAACTAACCTCCCTGATACGGGGTGTTCACACAGGCGGGCTATTTTGAGTACATGCTAACCGGGTTCAAGAACTTTATTCTCAAGGGCAACGTCGTAGACCTTGCCGTCGCAGTCGTCATCGGCGCCGCTTTTGGCGCCGTGGTAACGGCACTAGTCCAGAGCGTGCTGATGCCGTTCATTGCAGGCCTGGTGGGTTCGCCCAACTTTGACAGTTTCGCCGTTGTTACCTTGAACGGAAATGACATCAAGTTCGGTGTGCTGCTGACCGCGATCGTCAACTTCCTCCTGATCGCGGCAGCTATCTACTTTGTTGTCGTCGTCCCCATGAACCACATGATCGAACGACGCAACCGCCGCCTCGGCATCAACGCCGACGTCAAGGCAGAAGCAGCCGAGGATCCCCAGATCGCCCTGCTCACCGAGATCCGCGACGCGCTCCAGAGCGGGCGCGCCAGCTAAAGGCGCCGCACGCAGTTGTGGCGTGTCCCCCGCGGGGGACACGCCACAACTGAGTGAGGGAAAGCTCAGTCGGCGACGAGCTCCAAGGCCAGCTCGGTCCGGACCACCTGGGCAAGGCGCTCCGCGACGTGCTGGGCCGTGTCCTGGGACTCCGCCTCAACCATCACCCGGACCACAGCCTCGGTGCCTGAGGGGCGCAGCAGGACCCGTCCGGTGTCTCCGAGCTCGGCCTCAGCCCGCGCAACGGCTTCAGCCACTGCGCCGTCGCCCTTGACCCGCGTGCGGTCCACTCCCCTGACGTTGATCAGGACCTGCGGAAGTTTGGTCATCACCGCGGCCAGTTCCTTCAACGGACGGCCGGTCAGTGCCACCTGGGCGGCAATCTGCAAGCCGGTGAGGACGCCGTCGCCGGTGGTGGCATGGTCGGCGAAGATCACGTGGCCGGACTGCTCGCCGCCAAGGTTGTAGCCGCCTTCGCGCATCCCTTCCAGGACGTAGCGGTCGCCCACTCCTGTTTCGCGCAGGCTGATGCCGGCTTCGCGCAGCGCGATCTTGAGGCCGAGGTTGCTCATCACTGTCGCGACGAGGACGTCGTCCTTGAGCTTGCCGGAGGCTTTCAACGCAACGGCGAGGATGGCCATAATCTCATCGCCGTCCACTTCACCGCCTTCGTGGTCAACGGCCAGGCAGCGGTCCGCATCGCCGTCATGCGCAATCCCGAGGTCCGCACCGTGCTCCAGGACTGCTTGCTTGAGCGGTCCCAGATGGGTGGAGCCAACGCCGTCGTTGATGTTCAGGCCGTCCGGTTCCGCGCCGATAACAACAACGTCAGCGCCGGCGTCCTTGAAGACCTGAGGGGAACAGCCACTCGCCGCACCGTGGGCACAGTCCAAAACGACCTTAAGACCGTCCAGGCGGTGTGGGAGGGTGCCGAGCAGATGGACGATGTAACGGTCCTCGGCGTCCGAGAAACGCTGGATCCGGCCAACATCGCCCCCGATCGGCCGGAATGGCTCTTTGCCGAGCTGTTCCTCGATGGCGTCTTCAACGGCGTCAGGGAGCTTCTGGCCGCCACGGGCAAAAAACTTGATGCCGTTATCCGGGGCAGGATTGTGCGAAGCGGAGATCATCACACCGAAGTCTGCGTCGAGATCCGCCACCAGATAAGCCGCGGCCGGGGTCGGCAGCACACCGGCGTCGTACACGTCGATCCCGGAGCTGGAAAGCCCCGCTTCGACGGCAGCTGCGATGAATTCACCACTGGCCCGGGGGTCCCGGGCGACCACGGCACGCGGCCGGGTCACGCTCGTATTACGGTCGTGGCCAAGCACCACTGCCGCGGCCTGGGCCAGCTGCATCGCCAGCTCGGCCGTCAGCAGGCCGTTCGCCAAACCCCGGACACCATCTGTTCCAAATAATCTAGACATCGGGTCAAGTTTAGACGATGGCGGGCCATCTTCCGCCCGTCGGGCCCCGCCGAGCCCGCGGCGCCGGCCGAATACCGGCCGTTGCGGAGGGCAAACGGCGAAAGCCCGCCCCGCCACAATGGGCGGAACGGGCTTTCGCGCCAGCGCAGTTTAGCGCTTGGAGTACTGCTGAGCCTTACGGGCCTTCTTGAGGCCGGCCTTCTTGCGCTCGATGACGCGGGCGTCACGACGCAGGTAACCGGCCTTCTTCAAGGTGGCCCGGTTGTTCTCGGTGTCGATCTCGTTCAGTGAACGGGCGATGCCGAGGCGCAGGGCACCGGCCTGGCCGGAAATTCCGCCACCGTGGATACGGGCGAAGACGTCATAGGCGCCATCAAGATCAAGGATCTTGAAGGGCTCGTTGACGTCCTGCTGGTGCAGCTTGTTCGGGAAGTAGTTGGCCAGTTCGCGGCCGTTGATGATCCACTTGCCGGTGCCGGGCACGATGCGAACGCGTGCGACGGCTTCCTTGCGACGGCCAACTGCTGCACCGGCAACCGTGAGGGCCGGGCGTTCCTTCTTGGGCGCTTCTGCTTCTGCAGGACCGCTTTCCGAGGTGTAGCTGGTCAGGTTTTCCTCAGCCACAACGGCCTCGGTGGTCAGTTCTTCGTTCTGAGCCACGATTCTCCTTGATAAAAAGTTGGTTGGTGGCCAGGACTACTGGGCGACCTGGGTGATTTCGTACGTCTTGGGCTGCTGGGCTGCGTGGGGGTGCTCTGCACCCTTGTAGACCTTCAGCTTGCCCAGCTGCTGTGCAGCGAGGGAGTTCTTCGGGAGCATGCCCTTGATGGCCTTCTCCACGGCGCGAACCGGGTTGGATTCCAGCAGCTCCGCGTAGGTGACCGAGGTCAGGCCGCCCGGGTAGCCGGAGTGGCGGTATGCGCGCTTCTGCTCCAGCTTGGCGCCGGTGAGGGCAACCTTTTCAGCGTTGATGATGATGACGAAATCGCCCATGTCCATGTGGGACGCAAAGGTGGCCTTGTGCTTGCCGCGCAGCAGGATTGCGGTCTGGCTGGCAAGACGACCAAGGACAACGTCGGTGGCGTCAATGACGTGCCACTGGCGGTTGATATCGCCGGGCTTCGGGGTGTACGTACGCACGGTGTTTGCCTCGTTCTTGTTCTGGCGTTCTTGTTTTAGGCGTCACACGAAGGTGCACCTACTATCTATGCGTTACCGGAACAGAGGTGAGGGCTCTATGTAACCAGTCATCCTGAGGTCTCGACTGTGCCCACCGGGTAGTCATCCTGCAACCGGATTCCCACGTGGGCACGCATCATCGAGAAGGACACGCACAACGACTACCAAGAATAGCCGAAGACGGGTCGCTGGGTCAAAATGGGGTGTCCCCGTGCACGGTGCACGGTCAGCCCGGCCCGCCCCCGTGCTGCTCCAGTCAGGGAGTCCTAGTGTCCTTATCAGGTATTGCAGCCAGCGCCGGGCCGCTCCTCGTCATTTCCGCGGGACTGTTCGGCCTGTTCGCGGCGATGCTCTCCGAGCTGGCGATCGCTCGCTCGCTCCCCCGCCTTGGCGTATTGCCGGCCAGATGGACACGAATTACGACGTCGGCCCTGACTGGCCTATTTTGCGTCGCCCTGGCACTCCGGTTCGGTGCGGTCTGGTCGCTGCCAGCCTTTCTGGTGCTTGGCGTGCTCGCCGTCCAGCTGGCCCGCATCGACCTCACTCTCCGCCTGCTGCCAAATCCACTCGTGGGCGCCTTGCTCGTGTCCGGCTTGGCGCTCTTCGCTGTCAGTAGCGTGGCCACGACCGATTGGTTCGGGTTTCTTCGCGCAGTGGCCGGGGCGGCGGTCTTGTTCGTTGTATTCCTGAGCCTGGCGCTCGTGTCGCCGCATGGCATCGGAATGGGCGATGTGAAGCTCGCCGCTCCTGTGGGCCTCTACCTGGGTTTCCTGGGTTGGAGCCAGGTACTTTACGGCGGCGCCCTGGGCTTCGTCATCGGGGGGATTGTCTCCCTAGTCGCGATCCGGCGGCAGGTACCGGGCCGAGCGGCTGAGGTTGCTTTTGGGCCCTCTCTGCTCGCGGCGGCCCTGGGGGTTGTTTTGTTCACGTCGTAGCCCGCGAGGAGCGCTCCATTTCCCAGCGTAGGCACAGGTCCAGCGCAGGAACAGCCCGTACGTCAAGCCTTTGCGCAGCTTGCGCGCAGCACCGGCCCGAAGCGTCCTGGCACGTTCTAACGTATATTCTGGAGCTGGCGCTGGGCCAGCCGCATCTCTCTTCAGGAGTCTTTATGTTCGCTCGTCTGGCAGCAAACCTGCACACCCTCGGTTTCACGCTCCAGTCCCGCCTTCGCAACGATGAAAAGGGCGCCACCGCGGTCGAATACGGCCTCCTGGTGGCCCTGATCGCCGTGGTCCTGATCGTCGGTGTCACCGCTTTCGGCAAAGACCTGAGCGCCTTCTTCACGGGCCTCAGCGCCAAGACCACGCTCAAGTAGCCGGCCCGGCCGGACAGCTGCCTCTCGAGGCGCTGCGGTGCCTCGGTTGATTGTGGCCGCATTCCCTACGTCTGCCGAAAGAAGCAATGGAACGATCATCCTCAGAGCGCGGCGCCGCCGCAGTCGAGTTCGCCTTGATCGTTCCGTTGCTTCTTTTGCTTCTTCTGGGGGTTATCGAGTTTGGCCGGGTCTTCAACGCCCAGCTGCAGCTGAGCGCCGCCGCCCGGGAATCGGTACGGGTGATGGCCATCCAGAAGCTGCCCGGCACGGCGATCAACACGGCGATCGCTGCGGCGCCAAACCTCAATCCCCGGCTCAACGCCGGGAACATCCAGGTCACGCCGGCGTCCTGCGCCGCCGCCACGGATGTAACGGTCACCATCACCTACTCCGTGGATCTGTTGTCCGGCCTCTTCGCCGACTCTGTCCCGCTGACCGGACGGGCGGTGATGCGATGCGGCGGCTGAACAGGCAGCTGAGGAACGGGGAAGACGGCGCCGTGGCCGTGATCATGGCAATTTTTATGGTGGTGTTGCTCGGCATGACCGCAATCGTGGTGGACGTCGGCATGATCTATGCGGAACGGTTCCAGCTACAGAACGGGGCCGACGCTGCGGCTCTGGCCATTGCTCAGGACTGCGCTGCGGGAAGATGCACCAATCCCGACGCCACGGCCACGCTGCTCGCCGGGAAGAACGCCCACGACGGGGTTTCCGCCGCCACGGCCGTCATTTCCGGGAACTCCGTGACGGTCCGGACCAGCACCGCCACCCCGGACGGCGGCAGCGCCGTCCGGCACTGGTTTGCCCCGGTCCTGGGCATCAAGTCCACCACGGTAGAGGCGGAGGCAAAGGCCTCGTGGGGCAGCCCGTCAAAAGCCACCGTTTTTCCGTTCACCGCCCCCCGTTGCATTTTCGATTCGGCACCCAAAGATGTTGAGCTTTGGATCACCAGTACCTCCACCTGCACCGGCGCAGGTGGCCAAACATTACCGGGCGCTTTTGGCTGGCTAGACGCAGACGCAAGGAATGACTGCCAGACTTCCGTCGACGTCCACCAGGTCATCGGCGGCGAGCCGGGCAAGAGCGGCCCCAAGGGATGCCACATTGATGGCACCACCATCCTCCTTCCGGTCTACGCCAGCGCCTCCGGCAACGGAAACAACGTGTCATACGTTATCGACGGTTTCGCCGCCCTCAAAGTGACCGCGCACAGCTGGCCGAGCGAGCAGCGATCGGAGGCTGGCTGCAATAAGTGCACGGGCGTCAAGGGCAAATTCATTACGCTGGTCTCCCTCGCGGATCTCCAGTCTTTCGGCGTTGAGGAGCTGGACGGAAAGTCCCTCAACGCCTTCTTCGTCGCGTTAACCCTGTAGGAGCAATCAGAGTGAACAGCAGAGTCCTGGCATCGGTAGCAGCCGTCGTGCTGGCAGTGGTCGGGAGCATCCTGCTGGTCTCCTACACCAACGGCGCAGAGCAGCGAGCTTTCGCTGGAGTCCAGACCTCCGAGGTGCTCATAGTCAGCGCGGCGGTGCCCGCCGGAACCCCTTCAGCCACGGTGCTGCAGAGCGCCACGCGGCAAGCTGTGCCCGCAAAGACTCTTGCGGCTGACGCCGTGTCCGATCCTGCAGCCATCAGCGGACTCGTCACAACCGTGGACCTGGTGCCCGGTGAACAGCTCCTGCGCACCCGATTCCGGGATCCGGCCACCACGACGGACCCGGGGACTGCCACTGTGCCGGCCGGGATGCAGGAGGTGTCGATCCTCCTGGCGCCGCAGCGCGCGGTGGGCGGACTGCTCAAGGCCGGGGACACCGTGGGGATCTTCATCTCCCTCGGTGCTGGCATAACCAAACCGCCGGCGGAAGTCACGCATCTGACGCTGCACAAAGTCCTAGTCACTGCCGTCCAGGGAGCAACCGCCCCTGTCACGGAAAAATCGAGCTCCGAAGCCAGCCCGGGGGCCGCATCCGAGAACTTGCTGGTGACCCTGGCACTGACCTCGGCAAACGCGGAGAAAGTTGTCTATGGACAGGAGTTCGGCACCATCTGGCTCTCCGGCGAACCCTCAACCGCCGGGGAAGACGGCACCCGCGAACTGAGCCGCGAGGGGATCTACAAGTGAGCCGTTACGTCGTCGTGACCGATGATCCTGGCCTGCCGGGCCGGATCGGGGCAGCCGCCACGGGGCCCTTGCAGGGGGACGTCCACCGCTGGCAGGGCGGCAGGCTTCCGGGGCGCCCTGCCGACGTTCGGAGCCAGTTGGAACGCCCCGCTGATCTCGAGGTTCTGATCCTTGGCCCGGGCATGCCGCTGGAGCTGGCGCTGACGCTCGCGACGGCGTTCGACGTAGAATGCCCCGAAGTGGCGGTACTCCTGGCGGCTCAGCCGGACCCCGGCGTTGTGCTGGCGGCGCTGCGCGCCGGAGTCCTTGACCTGCTGGAACCGGAGGCCGGTGCTGCCGAGATCGCGGCGCTGCTCCACCGTGCCGTGCGTAGCGCCGCTGTGCACCGCAGAGCTGTGCCCGTGGAACAGACCAAGGCTGCGACGCCTGCCGGGCGGGTCATCGCCGTCGTCTCACCCAAGGGCGGCGTCGGAAAGACGACTATCGCGAGCAATCTCGCAGTGGGCCTCGCCAGGTCAGCGCCGCACGGCGCAGTTTTGGTGGATCTGGATCTGCAGTTCGGCGACGTTGCCAGCGCACTCGCCATCTCCGCTGAACACTCGGTGTCCGACGCCGTACACGGTCCCGCGCGGCGGGACACCATGGTGCTCAAGACGTTCCTGAGCGCCCATCCCAGTGGTCTCTATGCACTCTGCGCCCCGGACTCCCCCGACGCCGCCGAGGGACTGACCGGCGAGGACGTTGCCCACCTGCTCGGCCAACTGGCCAGCCAGTACCGCTATGTTGTAGTGGACACCGCCCCCGGCCTGTCGGACCACACCCTTGCCGCCCTGGACCAAGCCACGGATTTCATCTTCGTCACCGGTCCTGATGTGCCGGGCGTCCGGGGCATGCGCAGGGAACTGGACGTGCTGGCCGAGCTGGGGATGCATCCGCTCAAGCGGCATATGATCCTCAACGGCGCGGACTTCAAGGCCGGCGTCTCACTGCGCGATGTGGAGACTGCGCTGGGAACCAGCGTGGACGTGGTGATACCGCGCTCCCGAGCGGTCGCTCTTTCCACCAACCAGGGATCCCCCCTGCTGAACGGAGCGGTCCGCGGACCGGCCACCAAAGCACTGCAAACATTGTTGGCCCGCTTCGTCGCCCCTGCAGTCCCGCCCCGGCGGTTCGGGCCCCGGCACCGGGTAGGAGCCAAATGAACCTCGCCCAGCGCCTGCAGGCTGCCCGCGACATTGCCGGACAGCAGCCCCGTTACGAAGCACCCGCACGTCCTGACCGCCCCGCACCCGCATCCTCACTGATGCCCGCCCCGGACCCGACCTCTATCCCTGCCCCTGCGCCTGGCCCTGTACCGGTCCCGGTCCCGGCCCCGGTCAAGAGTGCGCCGGACGCCCGCTCCGTTCGCGCGGCAGGCACCACCCAGCCGGTTCCCCCGTACGCCGCCGGGAGTCCCCGGAAACCCGCGCCGGCGGCGGCCGCCCCGGCCCGGGACGCCCTGGCGAAGTTGAAAGATCGGGCCGGTTCCATTTTGTTCGAACGGCTGGGCACCCGGCTGATTGATACGTCCCTGACCGAGGATCAGCTGCACGCGCTGGTGCAGCAAGAGCTCATCGAGGTGGTCGAGGCCGAGCAGGTGCCGCTGACCAAGGATGAAAGACAACGCCTGATCAAGGGCGTCAGCGATGACGTCCTGGGCTACGGACCCCTGCAGCGCCTCCTTGACGACGAGAGCATCACGGAGATCATGGTCAACGGCCCGGACATGATCTACGTCGAACAGGATGGGAAACTGACCCGCAGCAGGGTCCGTTTCGCCTCCGAAGCGCACCTCCGGAAGGTCATCGAGCGCATCGTTGCGCGGGTGGGACGGCGCATCGATGAATCCTCGCCCTTGGTGGACGCCCGGCTGGCCGACGGATCCAGAGTCAACGCCGTTGTCCCGCCGCTGGCCGTCAACGGGTCGTCACTGACCATCCGCAAATTCGCCACCGACCCCTTCCAGGTCCACGACCTCATCGGCTTCGGCACGCTGTCCCCGGAAATGGCCGAGCTCCTCGACGCCTGCGTCAAAGCCCGCCTGAACATCATCGTCTCGGGCGGCACCGGGACGGGCAAAACCACGCTGCTCAACGTCCTGTCCAGCTTCATTCCGGACGGCGAACGCATCGTCACCATCGAGGACGCCGTCGAGCTCCAACTGCAGCAGGACCATGTGGTCCGGCTGGAGAGCAGGCCCAGCAACATTGAGGGTAAAGGCGAAATCACCATCCGCGACCTCGTCCGCAACTCCCTCCGGATGCGGCCCGACCGGATCGTGGTGGGTGAGGTCAGAGGCGGAGAGACCCTGGACATGCTGCAGGCCATGAACACCGGCCACGATGGTTCCCTGTCCACGGTCCACTCAAACTCCCCCCGGGATGCCATCGCCCGGCTCGAAACCCTGGTACTGATGGCCGGGATGGACCTGCCGCTGCGCGCAGTCCGGGAACAGATCGCCTCCGCCGTGGACGTGATCGTCCAACTCACCCGGCTCCGCGACGGCACCCGCCGCGTCACCCATGTCACCGAAGTCCAGGGCATGGAAGGCGAGATCGTGACCCTTCAAGACGCATTTGTCTTCGACTACAGCGCCGGACTCGATGCCAACGGCCGTTTCCTCGGCAAGCCGATGCCCACCGGGGTCCGCCCGCGGTTTACGGACCGCTTCACGGAACTCGGCATAGAGCTCTCCCCCGGGATTTTCAATCCTGCTCCCGTATTGGCCCGGGCCCGATGACGAAGGCAAACTCATGGAAATGATCCTGGGATTTCTGTTGAGCTACGCGGCCCTGGGCGTTGCCGTTCTGTTCGTTGTGGCGCCGCGTAGGCCGGCCACCCTGCTCAACCGGCGGGCCGCCACAGTTCCCGGCCGGAGCACCTTAGCCGGGGGTATGGGGGCCCGGGCAACTGCAGCCGTGGAATCCCTGTTGAAGCGGCGGAACTACACTGCAGCGGTGGCGGCATCGCTGGAACAGGCAGGCCTCAGTATGAGGGCCGCGGAGTTTGTGGTGCTCGGACTGGCCGGCGCGGCCATCATCGGCGCCGTAGCGCTGGCCGTGCTAGGTCCGCTTCCGGCGTTGATTCTCCTGCTACTCTCGCCGTTCGGTGCGCGCTTCATCCTGCGGTTCCTGGCATCGCGCCGCCGAGCAAAATTCGCCGCACAGCTCGACGAGACCCTGCAGCTTCTCGCCGGTGGCCTGCGCGCCGGCCACAGCCTGCTGCGCGCCATTGACGCGGTGGCCGGGGAAGCCGAGGCCCCCACCACCGCTGAGTTCGCACGGATCATCAACGAAACGAGGCTCGGCCGGGATCTGGGCGAGGCTCTGGACGACGCCGCCCTGCGCATGCGCTCGGAGGATTTTTCATGGGTGGCCCAAGCCATCGCCATCCACCGGGAGGTTGGCGGCAACTTGGCTGACGTGCTGGACCAGGTGGGCCAGACCATCCGGGAGCGGAGCCAGATCCGCGGCCAGGTGAAGGCTCTCAGCGCCGAAGGGAAGATCTCGGCGCTGGTCCTGATGCTGCTGCCGGTGGCGATCACGGGAGCCTTGATGGTCATCAGCCCGGGGTACATGGATCCCATGGTGACCACACCGCTGGGCCTCACGATGGTCGGCGCCGCGGCAGTCCTCTTCAGTCTGGGCGGACTCTGGCTGCGCAAAGTCGTTCAGTTCAAGTTCTAGCGAAGGCCTGAGAGGAGAAGTTTCTTATGTCGGCAACGGCTAGTGCAGCTATCGGATTGATCATGGCGGCTATTGCCCTGGCAACGTGGTCCGTCGTCGGCACCCGTGTCGCCGGGAAGGATTCCATCGTGGCAAACCTGTCCCGGGGGCTTGTTCCCGCCAAGAAGCCCGTCAAAGCGAGGAACTCGGTACTGGAGTCTTTCGCCGGACGGTTCACCCCCCGGCGTCTGGTGGCAAACCTGGACCGGCAGCTCGCCCTGGCGGGCCGTCCTCCCGCGTGGCCGCTCAAGCGCCTCATGGCCGCCAAATTCGCCGCCGCGGGCATCGCCGTCGTCGTCGGGTTACTGCTGATCAGAGATGATCCCAGCGCCAAGACACTGTGGCTCTCGATCGCCGTAACCATGGTTGGCTATTTCCTCCCCGATCTCCTGATCTACAGCAGGGGGCTCGAGCGCCAGGCCACCATCGGACTGGAACTGCCGGATACGCTGGATCAGATGACCATCGCTGTGGAAGCCGGCCTGGGGTTCGATGCCGCCATGTCACGGACCGGCCAAAACGGAAAAGGACCACTGGCCGCCGAGCTGGTCCGGACCCTGCAGGATATGCACATCGGGATGTCTCGCCGCGAGGCGTACCTGGCCCTCGCGGACCGGACCGGCGCGCCGGACCTCCGTCGCTTCGTCAACGCCATCCTGCAGGCGGACCGGTACGGAATCTCGATTTCCGCGGTACTCCGGACGCAGGCCAGCGAAATGCGGCGGAAGCGCCGGCAGCGGGCCGAGGAGCAAGCCATGAAGATCCCCGTCAAGGTCCTTTTCCCGCTCATGCTCTGCATCCTGCCCGTGCTCTTCATCGCACTGCTCGGCCCAGCCGTCATTAACGCCATCGCGACTTTCAGCGGCTTGTAAGGAGACCTTCCTGCGGCAAGCCGAAAGGTTTCCGCAGGAACCCCCAGAACGCGGAGCGTGTCCGGGTGGAGGCAGTAACGTTGGGCACATGTGCATTACAAGTCCCCCAGACGACGGCGGCGCGAACACTGCCCCCTCGGGCGAGGCCACCGCCAGCGGACCCAGCCTGAAAGTCCGCGAGGCAGCCGATCCAGCAGTTGCACCCCTCGTCGACCCTGCGGCGCTCCAGGATCTCGGTACCCAGCTGGACAGCCCTTCCGCAGCCAAAGGTTTCGCCAGAGACTACGCAAAGATGTGGGATCGCCGCTACAGCTGCCTGGCGTCGGCGCTGGGGCGCCGGGACCAGGCCGGCTCCCTGGAGGCTGTGCTGAGCCTTAAAACGTCCTCGGAGATGGTTGGCGGAGTGCGACTGGCCGAGCTCGCCGCAGAACTTGAGGCTGCCATCCGAGCCGGCGACATGGACCGCGCCCGGTCCCTCCTGGCCGAAGTTGCCGAGAGCGGCAGCGACACCGTGGACGAACTGCAGTACGGCTTCATCCTCCGGGAAAACTAGCCGCGCTGGGGAGCGAGCCGATACCCCACACCGCGGATCGTCTGAAGCCAGCGCGGCTGCAGCGGATCCTCGCGCAGCTTCCGCCGAAGATTCCCGATATGGACCTCAACGGCCCGCTCGTCGGATTCACCGATATAGGCATCCGTCGGGTAATACTCGCCACGCACCACGCGGACCAGGTCAGACTTGGAGCGGACGGCACCGGCTCCCTTGAGCAAGGCATGCAGTAGATCGAACTCGCTGCGGGTAAGGCTGGTGGCCGCACCTTCCACGGTGACCGTCCTGCTGTCCGGGTTAAGTTCCAGACCGTTGTGACGCAACATGGAATCCTGCGGCACAGCCGGGGCGGCCGAACCCGCAGCGACCGCAGTGCCGAGTGGTGCGCTGATAGTGTTCTGCCGGGGCCGCCGCATCATCGCCGCCACCCTGGCACGGAGTTCGCGGGGCCTGAAGGGTTTGGTCAAAAAATCGTCGGCGCCGGTGTGCAGCGCGGTGAGTGTGTCCACCTCGTCCGTTCGCGCTGTCAACATCACGACGTACGCATCACTGAACAGGCGGATCCGGCGCAGTACTTCGAAGCCGTCGATGTCGGGCAGCCCAACGTCCAAGGTGACGACGTCAGCGTCCAAGCGACGGACGACGTCCACCCCTTCCCGGCCGCGGTCTGCCAAATGGACGTCGAATCCCGCCTGGCTCAGTACGGCTTCGATCAGGTTTCGAACGTCTTCGTCGTCCTCAACGACGACAGCGACTCCAAGGTCAGTCATGGCGCCCCTCACATCAGGTCCTGCTCCATCTTCCGACGCGGACGCGCCGGCAATGCTGATCACACCGGCCCCCACCGGCATTGTCAGGATACCCACGGGGACCCGGAAAAGACGGTTCCGGCGCAGGAATAGAAGGCCAATTCCTAAGTGTTGAGTCAATCTTGTGTGACAGGAGGTGTAAAACTGGAGAAGCGAGGAAGGAGTAAAGCTTCAGTGAGTGAACAGCAACTGGTCCGAAGGGTGGACGGCTACTTCAGTGCCTTGGGGCCTCGGGTGCGGTCGCTGGCCTGCCAGCTGCCGCTGGCGGTGGCCATGGCCGTCGTCGTCCTGGCATCACCCGCCAGCTGGCAAGGGCTCTTCAGCGATCCGGTGTTTCTTTTCGCCGTGGCACTGCACACACTGGCCCTGCTGGCATGCGTTGTGGTGCCGTGGGAACGTCTCGGACGGCTTGCCACGCTGATGATCCCACTTCTGGACCTCATCGCGATCGGGTTCAGCGGCAGCCCCGGGGGCCTGTCCAGCGTCGGCGTGCTGTCCATCCTGCCGGTGGTCTGGATCTCCAGCTCCGGCTTGCCCACAGCCGCGTGCCTGTCCATCAGCTTCTTCGGGCCGCTTCTGGCCGTCCTGCCGTGGATCCCGGCCAACGCCGCCGGGCCGGACCGGATCGCAGCGCTGCTGCTCCTGCCGGGCACGGCACTTGCCGTGTCGGTCGCCCTGCGCTTCGCCCGCCTTCGGGTGCACCAGGAGCAACGGCGAATCCAAGCCCAAGAGGCCCAGCTGCACGCCTTGCTTGCTGCCAGCAGGGAACGCGAGCGGCTTCTCAAAACCATCCTGGACACTGTCGATGTTGGCATCGTCGCCGTCAACGCCGCGGGCAGCCGCCTGCTGACCAACAGCTGGCAAACGGCGTTGGAGGAGTCCGCCACCCCTGCCGGCGCCGCGAAGGGTACGGACGAGTCACGGCTGCTGCTCACCGGGCAGGACCCTGAGACACCCCTCGCCCCGGAACGACGGCCGCTGCGGCGGGCGGCCTCCGGCGAGACTTTCGCGGACTACCTGGTGCGCTTTGGCGAACCCCCCGGCAGCCGGGTGGTCTCCACTGGCGCGCGGCCACTCAGGGACGACGACGGCGGATTCTGCGGCTCCGTCGTGGTGTTCACCGAGGTCACCGGACTGGTGGAGGCCCTCGCCGTCAGGGACGACATCGTCTCCACCGTCTCACATGAGTTCCGCACCCCGTTGACCTCGATCATCGGCAACCTGGACTTGGTCCTCGGTGATTCCGCGGAGCTCTCCACCACCACCGAGCGGCGGGTCGAAGTGGCCCAACGCAACGCCGAGCGCCTGCTGGCCCTTGTCTCGGACCTGTTGATGTCCGCGACCGCGACCGTCTACGTCCATCCGCGCCGGACTGACCTGACCAGCCTTGTGGAAGCGAGCCTCGGCTCGGCCCAAGCCCACGCCCACGCGTCCCGGGTCTTGCTGACCATGGACCTGCCGGACCCGCTCTGGGCCGATGTTGATCCGCTGCGGATCAGCCAGGCCCTGGACAACCTCGTCTCCAATGCCATTAAGTACTCACCCGGCGGCGGCAGCGTCCACGTCTCCGCCAGTACGGCGGAGGGGCTGGTGCTGCTGCACGTGGAGGATGCCGGAATGGGGATGACCGCCAGCGACGCCGAACGGATCTTCACCCGGTTCTTCCGCAGCCCGGCGGTTCGTGAGGGCCCGATCCCCGGGGCCGGGCTGGGCCTGTCCATCACCAAGGCGATCATTGAGGGCCACGGCGGTTCCCTTAGCTGCACGACGCGTCCGGGCTGCGGGAGCACCTTCACCATGGTTCTGCCCGCCGAGGCCGCCCCGCCGGCCTTCTAATCCACTGCGGGCTGCTCTCGGCGCAACGCCCGGGTCAACTCGGCCCTAGCCAGCAACCCGCTCGCCGAGGGATAGGCCACTTCCTCCAGCACCAGCGGATGCGGGGCAGCCAGCACGGATTTGGCATCACGCTGGCGGGCCATCAGCCGCTCGAAGAGCCAGTCCGGCGTCTCGATGCCGGCCCCCACGAACAGCGCTGATCCAACCAACGACCTGACCATGTTGTGGCAAAACGCATCCGCCTGGACCGTGGCCACTAATACCCCGTCGGCACCGCGGGCGAACTCGAAGCGCTGGAGCTCCCGGATGGTGGTGGCGCCCTGCCGCGGTTTGCAGTACGAACGGAAATCCTGCAGGCCCAGCAACTGGGAGGCACCCTCGTTGAGCAACCCGACGTTCAACTGTTCCGGGTGCCACAGGGTGGAGGTCCGCCCCAGTGGATCCCAAAGCGCAGGCCCGTCAGCAATCCGGTAGCTGTAGCGGCGCCAGAGCGCTGAGAACCGGGCGTCAAAGCCCTCCGGGGCGATGGCGACCCTATGGACCTCGATGGCGCCGGTGAGGTCGCCGAGACCACGGCTTAGGGAGCCGCGGAGGCGGCGGAGCAGGGCCACTGCGGGGTCCAGTTCCACGCCGCGGTTCAGGCCCGTCCACTCTGCCGCGCTGAGGTCAACGTGCACCACCTGTCCGCGTGCGTGCACCCCGGCATCGGTCCGCCCGGCGACGGTGACCCTGACGGGCCGGCGGATCAGCATCGCAATGGCGTCCTCGAGCGTGCCCTGGACAGTTCGCCGGCCGGGCTGGACGGCCCACCCGCTGAAGGGCCCGCCGTCGTACGCAAGATCCAGCCGGATACGCAAAAACCCGCCGCCCCCTCGGACGGGGGCAACGGGTTTCTGGTCGTTCATAGACTTAAGTCTAGGCGAAGAAGAAGTCAGCGAATTACTTCGCGTCCTTGGACTCTGCGGCGGCTTCCTCAGCGGCCGGAGCCTCTTCGGCAGCAACTGCTTCGGTCTCGGTGACCTCGGCGGCCGGAGCCTCTTCGGTCTCGGCAGCCTCGGTCTCAGCAACCGGGGCCGCCTTGTCGGCGTCGCGCTTGGCGGCGGAGGTAGCCTCGGCTACGACTGCCTGCTTCGCGGAAACCGGCTCGAGAACCAGTTCAATGACAGCCATGGGAGCGTTGTCGCCCTTACGGTTGCCGATCTTGGTGATGCGGGTGTATCCGCCGTTGCGGTTCTCCACTGCCTGCGCAATGTCGGTGAACAGCTCGTGGACGATGCCCTTGTCGCTGATCAAGCCGAGTACACGGCGGCGGGAAGCCAGGTCGCCGCGCTTGGCGAAAGTCACCAGGCGCTCGGCGTACGGCTTCAGTCGCTTGGCCTTGGTCACCGTGGTGGTGATCCGTTTGTGCTCGAACAGTGCGGCGGACAGGTTCGCGAGCATCAGGCGCTCGTGACTTGCTCCGCCTCCGAGGCGCGGACCCTTAGCGGGGGTAGGCATAATAGTTTCTCCTCATATGGAAGCCGTGGGGCTGCGCACCGTGGTGCATCCAGCCGGCAGGCCAAGATCTGTTTGTTAGAGCTCGTCGTCGCTGAACGCGGCGTCGTCCTCTTCAATTGCTGCGGCGCGTGCTGCGAGGTCAAATCCGGGAGGGGAGTCCTTGAGGGACAGGCCCAGTTCAACAAGCTTTGCCTTGACCTCATCAATGGACTTCGCACCGAAGTTACGGATGTCCATCAGGTCAGCCTCGGAGCGGGCAACGAGTTCACCCACGGTGTGGATGCCCTCACGCTTGAGGCAGTTGTAGGAACGGACGGTGAGGTCCAGATCCTCGATCGGCAAGGCCATGTCTGCTGCCAGCGCAGCATCCGTCGGCGACGGGCCAATCTCGATACCTTCAGCTGCGGTGTTCAGCTCGCGGGCCAGACCGAACAGTTCCACCAGGGTGGTACCTGCCGAAGCAACCGCATCGCGCGGGGCGATGGCCTGCTTGGTCTCGACGTCGACAATCAGCTTGTCGAAGTCAGTGCGCTGCTCAACACGGGTAGCTTCCACGCGGAAAGTAACCTTCAGCACCGGCGAGTAGATCGAGTCGACCGGGATGCGGCCAATCTCGGAGTCGCCGGACTTGTTCTGAGCTGCCGAAACGTAGCCGCGGCCGCGCTCGATGGTCAGTTCGAGTTCGAACTTGCCCTTCGAGTTCAGTGTGGCAATGTGCAGATCCGGGTTGTGGAATTCGACGCCGGCCGGCGGAGCGATGTCCGCGGCCGTGACGACTCCCGGGCCCTGCTTGCGCAGGTAAGCAACAACCGGCTCGTCGTGCTCGGAGGAGACCGAGAGGTTCTTGATGTTAAGGATGATCTCAGTGACATCTTCCTTGACACCCGGAACCGTGGTGAACTCGTGCAGCACGCCATCGATCCGGATGCTCGTGACAGAGGCACCGGGGATGGAGGAGAGCAGGGTACGGCGGAGGGAATTTCCGAGGGTGTATCCGAAGCCGGGCTCCAACGGTTCAATGATGAAACGGGAGCGGTTGTCGGAGACGACCTCTTCGGAGAGGGTGGGGCGCTGTGCAATGAGCACTTAGGTTTCCTTTCGGCGAGCATCCGCTATATGACGCAACACAGGTGGTGGAAAGATCGGTCTGAGGACTTAACGCCGCCGGGCTTGCCCGGACCATCGAAGGTCCGGGCAAGCACCGGTGCGTTGGAAAGCCTTAGACGCGGCGGCGCTTCGGCGGACGGCAACCGTTGTGGGCGCTGGGGGTTACATCCTGGATGGATCCAACCTCAAGGCCAGCGGCCTGCAGTGAACGGATAGCCGTTTCGCGACCCGAACCCGGGCCCTTGACGAATACGTCAACCTTGCGCATGCCGTGCTCCTGCGCACGCTTTGCGGCGGCTTCGGCGGCCATCTGGGCTGCGAACGGGGTGGACTTACGTGAGCCCTTGAAGCCAACCTCACCGGATGAAGCCCAGGAGATGACAGCACCGTTCGGATCCGTGATGGAAACGATGGTGTTGTTAAAGGTGCTCTTGATGTGCGCCTGGCCCAGCGCGATATTCTTTTTGTCCTTCTTACGCGGCTTGCGAACCGCGCCACGAGTCTTCGGGGGCATTATTTCTCCTACAGAAAGTTATCGGGTGGAAGACGAGCGGTTTAGCGCGTCTTCTTCTTGCCTGCGACGGTGCGCTTCGGGCCCTTGCGGGTACGTGCGTTCGTCTTTGTACGCTGTCCGCGCACTGGCAGGCCCTTGCGATGGCGAATACCTTCATAGCTGCCGATTTCCACCTTGCGGCGGATATCTGCTGCTACTTCGCGGCGAAGGTCACCTTCAACCTTGTAGTTGCCTTCAATGTAATCACGCAGCTGGACGAGCTCGGCGTCGGACAGGTCCTTGACCCGAACGTCCGCGCTGATGCCGGTGGCAGCCAGGGTTTCGTGTGCACGGGTCTTGCCCACGCCGTAGATGTAAGTAAGCGCAATTTCCAACCGCTTTTCGCGGGGAATGTCTACGCCAGCGAGACGAGCCATAGAGGCAGTGCTCCTTGAATAAACCGGAGGTCGTAGGCAGTACACCCGCACGGTGCGTGCGGCCCCAGCCTCCGACCGGGGGTTAGCTGTCCGGGCCCATACGTCCCAGATCAGCTTGTGCTGCCTTTTATTTACTTGCGTGGGTTAGCAACCCAGGATTTCCCGAAAGGGAAATTAGCCCTGGCGCTGCTTGTGGCGCGGGTTCTCGCAGATCACCATGACCCGGCCATTACGGCGGATCACTTTGCACTTTTCGCAGATCTGCTTGACGCTCGGCTTGACCTTCATGGCGTTCCTTTGCGTGTTGCAGTGGTCAGCTGGACCGGCCTTCGGCTGTCGCCTTGGCCGTCCAGTGTTTACTTGTAGCGGTAGACGATACGACCACGTGTCAGGTCGTACGGGCTCAGCTCCACCACTACCCGGTCCTCAGGGAGAATCCTGATGTAGTGCTGGCGCATCTTTCCAGAGATGTGTGCCAGAACGACGTGCTTGTTGGTGAGCTCAACGCGAAACATCGCGTTAGGCAGCGCCTCAGTCACAACGCCCTCGATCTCAATGACCCCGTCCTTCTTGGCCATACCCTCCGCTAACTGTTGTTTGCCGCAGCCCTTCCGGTTGCACCGGAAATGACCACGGACGTTTTTGATTGATTGGCTGATGCCTCCCGGCCACAAAAGGGCACAACAGGGCAGACAACCAACAGACAACACTACGGCATTGCCGCCGAAATGTTAAATCCAGCAATCGTAGCGCACTCAGCGTCCGTATGCACCAAAGTGGCCCGACGGAGTGCTCACGGCCCGCGCGCTGGCGATCCCGTCCAGGATCGCCAGGCGGACGACGTCGGCAGCCGCACTTTGCAGGCTGATCAGGCTCCCCTGCCGAGCCGCCTCGCTGCTGCGGTCCAGCGACAGGGCGCCGGTGGCGAGGCAAAAGACGGTGTCGCCGTCGGCCAGGGTGTGGCTGGGATACAGTGCCCGCGCCAGGCCGGCATGCGCCGCCGAAGCGGTGCGTTTGCATTCGGCTTTGTCCAGGACCGCATTGGTGGCTACAACGGCAAGGGTGGTGTTGAGCGGCGGCGCAGCCGTGACTTTCGCTTGCCGATCAGTGATCGCGCCGGAACCCTCGTAGGGCAGGCCCAGGGCGTTAACTACGGCGAGGGCCCCGACCACGACGCCGTTCTCCAGCGTGATCGAGGCTGTGCCTATGCCGCCCTTATAGGTCCCCCGGCCAATGAGGGCGCCGGTGCCGGCGCCTACGTTGCCTCGTTCGACGGCGTGCCCTTCAGTGCGGCCGGCCGCGTCCGCTGTGGCCGCGTAGCCCATGGCGGCGTCCGGGCGGGCAGCAAAGTCGCCGCCGCGGCCAAGGTCGAAGATCGCCGCCGCCGGCACGATTGGGACCAGTCCGCCGGGCACGGTGAACCCGCGGCCGTGCTCCTCGCACCAGCGCTGGGCCCCGCCGGCGGCGGCCAGGCCGTAGGCGCTCCCTCCGGTGAGTACGACGGCGTCAACGGTGCGGGTCAGGGTTGTGGGGTCCAGCGCGTCGGTTTCATGCGTTCCTGGGCCGCCGCCGCGGACGTCGACGGAGCCCGCAGTGCCGGCCGGAGGGAGCACCACCGTCACCCCGCTGAGCCACCCGGCGGCCGTCCTTTCCGTGTGGCCCACCCGGATTCCCGGCACGTCCGTAATCGAAGTGATTGCAGTCATGGGTCCATTGTGCGCGCAGCCGCCGTGAACATGACCGGCGCACATCACACGGTCCCGGGCGAACTTTGTGTAATACTGCAACCAACATTAGGTAAACGGGCACGGAAGCCTGCCAAAACAATGCTCCGACCGGGGCTTGATCGGGGTTCCGCCCACCACCTGTGTGGTGAAGTGTTGTTGATCCCCCGCCCACTTGCCTGCCATCGGCAGGCCCGGATCCGTTAGAGACCCCTATGACACGACAATTGACCGAGAGTCCTCCGGCTATCGCCCGGACTGTCGCACCGGACCCGCGCCGGGGACGCTGGTCCAACCGGACCCGCCGGGATTTTATGGTCTTCCTGGCGCTGGCCCTGCCAAACCTTGCACTGATAGCGGTGTTTACCTACCTGCCGCTGATCAATAACATCTACTACTCCACGCTTGACTGGACCCTTGGCTCCGCTTCCGCCACGGTCGTCGGCTTCGACAACTACATCAACTTCTTCACCAGCGCCGACGCCGCCAAGGTCCTGGGGACCACCGCCGTCTTTACCGTTATCACCGTTGGCGGCTCCATGGTCCTCGGTTTGCTGGTAGCCCTCGCGTTGAACTCCAAAGTCCGCGGAACCACCTTCGCCCGGTCCGCCGTCTTTGCCCCCTACGTGCTCAGCGGTGTGGGCGTTGGGCTGGTCTGGCTGTTCATCTTTGATCCCGGCTACGGCGTGCTCGCCTGGCTGCTGCGAGGCTTCGGCCAGCAGAGCCCCCAGTGGATCAACGACCCGCAACTGTCCCTGGTGATGGTCATCATCGTCTATGTCTGGAAAAACCTCGGCTACTGCGCCGTCGTCTACCTCGCCGGGTTGCAGTCGCTCCCCCAGGATGTGATGGAGGCCGCCTCCCTGGACGGCGCCAACGGTTTCCGCCGCTTCGTCAGCATGTCGGTTCCGCTGCTCTCTCCCACAACCTTCTTCCTGCTGATCACCACAATGCTCAGCTCCCTGCAGGCCTTCGACCTGATCCGGATCATGACCCCGCTGGGCAACGGCACCAGCACCCTGATTTACGAGGCATACCTGCAGGCTTTCGGTGCCTTCAACCGGGCCGGCTACTCCGCCTCAATCTCCGTGATCCTCTTTGGCATCCTGCTCATCATCACCGTGCTGCAGGTGCGGTTCGTCGAACGGAAGGTGCACTACTCGTGAGCACACTCTCGCCCGTGAATCCCGATCCCCCGGCCGCAGCCGCCTCCGGCACCGAGGCTGAGGTGCCGCGCCAGCGGCCGTTTTCCCGCGCCAACCTGGTGCAGACAATCGCCGGCGGCTACGTCCCCCTCATCCTCGGCACCCTCGTCGTGGTCCTGCCACTGTTATGGATGGTCCTCAGTTCCCTCAAGCAACCCGGTGAAATCATCACCATGGACCTCAAGCTCCTGCCGGAGAGCGTAAACCTGGACAACTACCGCGTTGCGATGACCACCGTGCCGTTTGCCCAGTTCTTCCTCAACAGCCTGATTGTGACTACCGTGGGCGCCACCGTGAAGGTGATCCTGGCCATCCTGACCGCCTACGCCCTGGTTTTTGTGCGCTTTCCCTTCAAGAACGCCATTTTCATTCTTATCCTGGTCGCGCTGATGGTGCCGCCGCAGGTTTCGATCCTGCCCAACTACATCCTGATCGCGGGCATGGGCGGAAAAAACACGCTGTGGGGCATCATCCTGCCCGGACTCGGCACCGCCTTCGGCACCTTCCTGCTGCGCCAGCATTTTATGACGCTGCCCGGCTCCATCCTGGAGGCTGCCGAGATCGACGGCGCGGGCCACTGGCGCCGGCTGTGGCAGGTCGCTGTCCCGGTCTCCGGCCCCTCCATAGCTACCGTCGCCCTGGTCACAGTGGTGAGCGAATGGAACGACTACATCTGGCCCCTTATCATTACCGACCGGCCGGAAACCATGACACTGCCCGTCGGCCTGACGCTGTTGCAGAACTCGGAAGGAAACGGCTCCGGCTGGGGCATCCTGATGGCCGGCGCCGTACTGGTCATTGTGCCCATCCTCTTGGTCTTTGCCGCCCTGCAGCGCTATATCGTCGCCGGCCTCACCCAGGGCAGCGTCACCGGATGACACAGCGCTCGAAAGTTCCCCTGCCCACAACGTCTACACCGTTCAACGAGTCAGCATCATCGAGAGGATCCACCATGGCATCGAATCTTGGCCGAAGGCACTTCCTGGGACTGGCCGGCGCAGGCGCCGGCGCCGCTGCGCTGTCTGCCTGCGGCGGCCCGTCCACCGGCGGCACTGCGGCAGCAACCACCGCCGCCGACATCGACTTCAACGGCGTCAAGCCGGCAGCTTCGATCGATTTCTGGAGCAACCACCCGGGCAAGTCCCAGGACGTGGAAAAAGCCATGATCGACAAGTTCCAGGCCAAATTCCCGGAGATCAAAGTCAACCTCGTCACCGCCGGGGCGAACTACGAGGAAATCGCACAGAAGTTCCAAACATCCCAGGCCGCCAAGTCAGGCCTTCCGGGCCTTGTGGTGCTCTCCGATGTCTGGTGGTTCCGCTACTACACCAACGGCAACATCATCCCGCTGGACAGCCTGGTCAAGCAGCTGGACATCAAGGTGGGGGATTTCCAAAAGTCCCTGGTCGCCGACTACCAGTACGAGGACAAGCAGTGGGCGCTCCCCTACGGCCGCTCCACCCCGCTGTTCTACTACAACAAGGACCACTTCAAGGCAGCCGGGCTGCCGGACCGCGCGCCGAAGACGTGGCAGGAATTTGCCGAGTGGGCCCCTAAGCTGCAGGCCAGCTCCGGCGCCCAGTATGCCTACATTTACCCGGCCCTGGCCGGGTACGCCGGCTGGACATTGCAAAATAACCTGTGGGGTTGGGGCGGCAGCTGGTCCAATGAATGGTCCATCAACTGCGATTCCGCCGAGTCGGTCGCCGCGCTGCAGTGGGCCCAGGACTCCATCTTCAAGGACAAGTGGGCAGGCGTCTCCTCCAAGGAAGCTGCCGACGACTTCGCCGCGGGCATTACCTCATCAACGATCTCCTCAACGGGTTCGCTGTTGGGGGTCCTGAAGTCCGCGAAGTTTAATGTCGGCGTCGGCTACCTCCCGGGCGGACCCAAGAACGAGAGCCCTGTGTGCCCCACCGGCGGTGCGGGATTGGGCATCCCCAGCGGCGTCAGCAAGGAGGTCCAGCTCGCAGCAGCCATGTTCCTGAAGTTCATTACGGAACCGGAAAACACGGCAGACTTCTCCGCGGCCACCGGCTACATGCCCACCCGGACGTCCGCGGACATGACCGCTGTTCTCGCTGCCACCCCGCAGATCAAGACAGCCATGGACCAGCTCGCCGTGACGCGCGTGCAGGACAACGCGCGGGTGTTCCTGCCCGGCGCCGACCAGGAAATGGCCAAGTCCGCCGCGGCGATCCTCACCCAGCAGGGCGATGTCCAGGCGACAATGACGGCACTCAAAAGCACCTTGGAAGGGATCTACACCAAGGACGTGAAGCCTAAACTCAAGAGCTAAGTCCCTCCCACCCAACTGGCTCGCAGTTGTGGCCGTTTTGAGCACTCATAACGGCCACAACTGCGAGCTACTTGGGTTAAGCGGGTTTAGGGAATCGGGACGGGCACGACGCCGAACGGTTCCAGCTTCGCCGCTCCCCCGTCCGGCGCGGACAGAACCCAGATGCCCTTCTCGTGGACCGCAACGGAATGTTCCCACTGGCAGGACCGTTTGCCGTCGGTGGTCACGACTGTCCAGTCGTCGTCCAGGACAGCGGTTTCGATGCTGCCCCGGACCAGCATGGGTTCGATGGCCAGGCACAGCCCGGGACGGATCTTCGGTCCGCGGTGAGTGGTGCGGAAGTTCGGTACGTCCGGGGCCATATGCATTTCGGAACCGATGCCGTGGCCCACATAGTCCTCGAGGATGCCCAAGGCCTTGCCGGGCACGGAGGAAACGTAATCGTCGACGGCGTTCCCGACGTCGCCGACGAACTTCCCGGTCGCGAGGGCGGCAATCCCATGCCACATTGCGCTCTCGGTGACGTCGGAGAGCCTCTGGTCCTCAGGATCGGCCGTGCCCACGATAACGGTTCGCGCGGAGTCCGAGTGCCACCCGTCCAGGATCGCGCCGCCGTCGATCGAAAGGATATCCCCGTCCGCCAGGACGCGGCCGCCGGGGATGCCGTGCACTACTTCCTCGTTGACCGAGGTGCAGATGGTCGCGGGGAACCCGTGGTATCCGAGGAAATTCGATGTGGCACCAGCGTCCTTGAGGACGGCGGCGAACACAGCGTCAAGGTCTTTGGTGGTCTTCCCCGGCGCGGCCGCCGCTGTCGCGGCGTCAAGGGCCCGGCTGAGGACGAGCCCGGCCTGGTGCATGGAACGCATCTGGGCGTTGGTCTTGTATTCGATGCGTGGCTGGCCGAATGCCATTCGCAACTTCCTTTCGGTGGGGCCGGCCGCCCCGATGGGCGGATGGCCAAATGGCTGAGGCCCCTCCCGGTTCACGGGAGGGGCCTCAAGGTTCATGATCCGGTCAGGCCGACTGGGCCGCTTTGATCGCTTCCATCACACGGTCGGTGACCTCGTCGATGCCGCCAATGCCATCAACACGGGTCAGGATGCCACGCTCGGCGTACTTGGCGACGACGGCTTCCGTCTGGCCGTGGTAGAGGTCGAGGCGGTGCCGGATGACGGCTTCGTTGTCGTCGGAGCGTCCGGTTTCCCTGGCGCGGCCCAGCAGGCGGGTGACAAGCTCCTCGTCGTCGGCCGTCAGCTGCAGGACGACGTCGAGCTTCTGGTCCCCTTCGGCGAGGATCCCGTCGAGGTAGTCGACCTGCGCTGTGGTCCGCGGGTAGCCGTCGAGGAGGAAGCCGTTCCCGACGTCGCCCTCCTGCAGCCGGTCGCGAACCATCTTGTTGGTCACGCTGTCCGGGACAAAGTCGCCGGCGTCCATGTACTTCTTGGCTTCGATGCCCAACGGCGTCTCACCCTTGACGTTGGCGCGGAAGATATCTCCCGTGGAGATCGCAATAACGCCGAGGCGCTCAGAAATGCGTTCCGCCTGCGTACCCTTGCCGGATCCGGGAGGTCCGATAATCAACATTCTCGTCATCGCAAAAGCCCTTCGTAGTGACGCTGCTGTAGCTGCGCGTCAATCTGCTTGACGGTCTCCAACCCGACGCCGACCATAATCAGGATCGACGTACCACCGAACGGGAAGTTCTGGTTGGCGTTGATCAGGACCAGGGCGACCAGCGGGATAAGTGCCACAAAAGCGAGGTAAATGGCACCGGGAAGCGTGATCCTGGCAAGCACGTACTGCAGGTAATCTGCAGTCGGCTTGCCGGCACGGATACCCGGAATGAAGCCGCCGTACTTCTTCATGTTCTCAGATACTTCTTCAGGGTTGAAAGTGATCGCAACATAGAAGTAAGTGAAGAACACAATCATGGCGAAATAGAGCGCCATGTAGACGGGGTGGTCACCGCGGACCAGGTTGTTGTTGATCCACTCCACCCAGGGGGCCAGCTGCTCGCCGGGCTTGGGCTGGTTGAACTGCGAGATCAGGCCCGGCAGGTACAGCATCGACGAAGCGAAGATGACGGGAACGACGCCGGCCATGTTCACCTTGATCGGGATGTAGGTACTGGTGCCCCCCACGGTGCGGCGGCCGATCATGCGCTTGGCGTACTGCACCGGGATGCGCCGCTGGGACTGCTCCACAAAGACCACGGCGGCCACCGTCAGCAATCCGATGACCAGGACCAGGAAGAAGGTGCCCGGACCCTTGGAGGTCCAGATGCCACCCAGGGAGCCGGGGAAGCTGGAGACGATCGAGGTGAAGATGAGCAGCGACATGCCGTTGCCAACACCCTTTTCGGTCACAAGCTCGCCCATCCACATGATCAGGCCGGTGCCGGCCGTGAGCGTGATGATGATCAGGATGGTGGTCACGATGCCGGTGTCCGGGATGATCGGCAGCTGGCAGTTGGGCAGCAGTTGGCCGGAGCGGGCCAACGACACCAGGGTCGTGGCATTCAACAGGCCCAGCGCGATCGTAAGGTAACGCGTGTACTGCGTCAGCTTCGATTGGCCGGAGGCACCTTCTTCGTACAACATCTGGAACCGGGGAATAACCACCCGGAGCAGCTGGACGATGATACTGGCCGTGATGTAGGGCATGATGCCCAGGGCGAAGACGGACACCTGCAGCAGCGCACCGCCGCTAAACAGGTTGACGAGCTGGTAGATACCGCCCGAGGTCTGACCGTTCTGCAAGCATTGCTGGACATTCTGGTAGCTCACACCGGGCGAGGGGACAAAGGCACCCAAGCGGAAGATGGTGATGATTCCCAGCGTGAACAACAACTTGCGTCGCAGATCAGGCGTGCGAAAGGCCCGGCCAAATGCGCTAAGCAAGCGTCCTCCTGAGTATTAAGTAAAGTCGTGTGAGGCAGGTCAAATAAACCCAACAACCGAGTCTAACGGGTGGACGCGCCCTGCGAACAATCGCCGGACCGGGAAACGAGAAAAACTCCCGGCAGCCGGGGCCGAAGCCCCGGCTACCGGGAGTTTTCACAACGGGCAACTGCCCCGCCGCCTCCTTAGAGGGCGGTGGTGCTTCCGCCTGCTGCGGCAATCTTCTCTGCGGCGCTGGCCGAGAATGCGTGCACGGTGACGTCAACCTTGACGGTGATGTCACCGGTGCCCAGCACCTTGACGGGCTGGTTCTTGCGAACCGCACCCTTTTCGACCAGGTTCTCCACGGTGACTGCGCCACCTTCCGGGAACAGCTCGTTGAGCTTGTCCAGGTTTACTACCTGGAACTCAACCCGGAACGGGTTCTTGAAACCGCGCAGTTTCGGCAGGCGCATGTGCAGCGGCAACTGGCCGCCGGCAAAGCCAGCCTTGATCTGGTAGCGGGCCTTCGTACCCTTGGTACCGCGACCAGCGGTCTTACCCTTGGAACCTTCGCCACGACCAACACGGGTCCTGGCGGTCTTGGCACCCGGGGCGGGACGCAGGTGGTGAACCTTCAGTGCGTTCTGCTTCTCAGCAGCGGCGCCCTGTGCCTTTTCGGCGGTGTTCTTCTCTGCCATTTACTTCGCCTCCTCTACCTTTACCAGGTGCGGAACCGTGTTGAGCATTCCGACGGTCACGGCGTCGGCGGTGCGGACAACGGTGTGTCCGATCCGCTTCAGGCCGAGGGACCGAAGGGTGTCGCGCTGGTTCTGCTTGCCGCCAATGGCGGACTTGATCTGAGTGATCTCCAACTGTGCGTCGGAGACAAGCACGTTCTTAGCCAAGACTCAGACACCTGCCTTCTGGTTCAAAAGCGCCTTCACCATTGCCGGCGGAGCGATCTCGTCGAGCGGGAGGCCGCGGCGTGCTGCCACTGCTGCCGGCTCTTCGAGGCGCTTCAGCGCGTCAACGGTCGCGTGCACGATGTTGATGGCGTTGGAAGATCCGAGCGACTTGGAGAGGATGTCGTGGATGCCCACGCACTCCAGTACTGCACGGACCGGACCGCCGGCGATCACACCGGTACCGGCGGAAGCCGGACGCAGCATAACAACGCCTGCGGCGGCTTCACCCTGAACGCGGTGCGGGATGGTGCTGCCGATGCGGGGGACGCGGAAGAAGGACTTCTTGGCTTCTTCGACGCCCTTCGCGATGGCGGCAGGAACTTCCTTAGCCTTGCCGTAGCCAACGCCGACCATACCGTTGCCGTCACCGACGACGACGAGGGCGGTGAAGCTGAAGCGACGACCACCCTTGACGACCTTGGAAACACGGTTGATGGTTACGACGCGCTCTACGAACTGGCTCTTTTCGGCTTCACGGCCACCATCGCGGCCACCACGGCCACCACGGTCGCCACGGCCCTGGCCGCGGTCGCCACGCTCGCCGCGACGAGCGCCACCACGGGCGCCGTCAGCGGCAGCAGCAGGCGCAGCGGTCTCAGTTGCCGGAGCAGCTACAGCTTCAGTCACCTGAATGTCCTTTTCGTTATTTTCGGTCACAGTGCCAGCCCACCTTCACGTGCGCCGTCAGCGACGGCGGCGATCCGGCCGTGGTACTTGTTACCACCGCGGTCGAAGACAACTGCTTCGATACCGGCAGCCTTGGCACGCTCGGCGACGAGCTCGCCAACGCGCTTGGCCTTGGCAGTCTTGTCACCGTCGAATGCACGAAGGTCGGCTTCCAAAGTGGAGGCGCTCGCTACGGTCAGGCCCTTGCTGTCATCAACAACCTGGACGAATACGTGGCGTGCGGACCGGTTGACGACCAGACGAGGACGTACAGCCGTTCCGGAAATGCGCTTGCGGATACGAAGCTGGCGACGGCTGCGCTGGGCAGACTTGCTCTTGTTCGTACGCTTCTTGTTAATTGCGATCGCCATGGTTACTTACCAGCCTTTCCGACCTTGCGGCGGATGACTTCGCCTGCGTAGCGGATGCCCTTGCCCTTGTAGGGGTCCGGCTTCCGCAGCTTGCGAATGTTGGCAGCAACCTCGCCGACCTGCTGCTTGGAGATACCTGAAACAGAGAGCTTGGTCGGGGTCTCTACTGCAAAGGTGATGCCGTTCGGTGCCGTGATGTTAACCGGGTGGCTGTAGCCCAGAGCGAACTCCAGGTCAGTTCCCTTTGCCTGAACGCGGTAACCGGTACCGACAATTTCAAGCTTCTTCTCGTAGCCTGCGGTGACACCCTGGATCATGTTGGCGATCAGGGTGCGGGTCAGGCCGTGCAGCGAACGTGAGGCGCGCTCATCGTTCGGGCGGGCGACGGTCAGGGTGCCATCTTCCAGGGAAACCTCGATCGGGCTGGCCACAGTGTGGCTCAGCTCGCCTTTGGAACCCTTGACGCTGACGACAGAGCCGTCAACCTTGACCTCAACGCCGGCAGGAACGGTGATGGGGAGACGTCCAATACGTGACATTATTCTCTTCCTTTCCCGTTACCAGACGTAAGCGAGGACTTCGCCGCCCACGCCCTTCTTGCCGGCCTGCTTGTCAGTCAAGAGGCCGGAAGAGGTGGACAGGATTGCGACACCCAGGCCACCGAGCACGTGCGGCAGGTTGGTGGACTTTGCGTAAACGCGCAGTCCCGGCTTGGAAATACGACGAACGCCAGCGATTGAACGCTCGCGGTTCGGACCGAACTTGAGCTCGAGGGTCAGCTTCTTGCCAACCTCCGCGTCTTCTTCTTTCCAGGAGGCGATGTAACCCTCGGCCTTCAGGATGTCGGCAACGCGTGCCTTGAGCTTGCTGTACGGCATAGACACGGATTCGTGGTATGCCGAGTTTGCGTTGCGCAGACGCGTAAGCATGTCTGCGACGGGATCTGTCATTGTCATGGTGGGCTCTTGCCCTTCCTCATAACGGTTTCCACCGTGCTGGGCAGCCGAACAAGTTCGGAACCAGCACGGACGGACCTTTTACGTAGCTAGATTAATCTTCGGTCTTGAACGGGAAGCCAAGCGCCTTGAGCAGCGAGCGGCCTTCGTTGTCGGTCTTGGCAGTGGTCACGACGGTGATGTCCATGCCGCGAACGCGGTCGATGGAATCCTGGTCGATCTCGTGGAACATAACCTGCTCGGTCAGACCGAAGGTGTAGTTGCCGTTGCCGTCGAACTGCTTGCCGCTGAGGCCCCGGAAGTCGCGGATACGCGGCAGAGCCAGCGTGACCAGACGGTCCAGGAATTCCCACATACGGTCCCCACGCAGAGTTGCGTGTGCACCGATCGGCATGCCTTCGCGCAGCTTGAACTGTGCGATCGACTTGCGGGCTTTGGTTACCTGCGGCTTCTGGCCGGTGATCAGGGTCAGATCGCGGACAGCGCCGTCGATCAGCTTGGAGTCCTTGGCGGCATCTCCAACACCCATGTTCACAACGACCTTCACCAGACGGGGAACCTGGTTGACGTTCTCGTACTTGAATTCCTCAACGAGCGTGCTCTTGATGGAATCCGCGTACTTGGTCTTCAGACGAGGAACGATCTTGCTTGCCGGAGTCTCGAGAGTCTCAGTCATTAGATGTCCTTTCCTGAGCTCTTGGCCACGCGGACACGCACTTCGCGCTTCACGCCATCGCGCTCAACGGTCTCGGTGCGGAAACCGACGCGGGTGGGCTTTTTGGTGGACGGGTCAACCAGTGCCACGTTGGAGATGTGGATCGTAGCCTCGACGACTTCGATGCCACCGGTCTTGGTGCCGCGCTGCGACTGACCGACCTTGGTGTGCTTGGTTACGCGGTTGATACCTTCGACCAACACGCGGTTGGACTCGGGGTATACGCGCAGAACCTTGCCCTGCTTGCCCTTGTCACCGCCGCGCTCAGCCTTGGCACCGGTGATGACCTGAACCAGGTCGCCCTTTTTGATCTTAGCCATGGACTAAAGCACCTCCGGAGCCAGAGAAACGATCTTCATGAACTTCTTATCGCGAAGTTCACGACCAACCGGTCCGAAGATGCGGGTACCGCGGGGGTCACCGTCAGCCTTCAGGATCACAGCTGCGTTCTCGTCAAACTTGATATAGGAACCATCCGCACGGCGGCGTTCCTTCTTGGTACGGACGATGACAGCCTTGACGACGTCGCCCTTTTTTACGTTGCCGCCCGGAATTGCGTCCTTGACGGTAGCGACGATTACGTCGCCAATGCCTGCGTAGCGACGGCCAGATCCACCGAGAACGCGAATGGTAAGGATTTCCTTAGCACCCGTGTTGTCGGCGACCTTGAGTCGCGACTCCTGCTGAATCACTATTTACTCCTTGCGTCGCGCGGGTTCTCAGACCGAAAGTCTTCCTACGGAATGAGCCTTGCGGAACGGTTGATCGGGGTGTCTCTTGACCTGCCTGGATTTTGCCAGACCAGGCCTAAACTCCCGTGCCAAAAACATTTGCTTCCCTGATGAATCCCGACGGGTCGGGGCAGCAGGGGGCACTATGCCGTGGCACGATTGTTTACGAGTTTGATGACAGCGCACAGAGGGCGCCATACAAACTCAAAATCTTAGCACGTTTCAGGCGTATCCCCATATCACGGCAGCGACGCCGGCGGGAAACGGAGAAACCCCCGCGCCCAGAAGGGAACGGGGGTTTCTCGACTCACAGCGAGGCTGCAGGTGTTACTTGGCCTTCTCGAGGATCTCCACCAGACGCCACCGCTTGGTAGCGGAGAGCGGGCGGGTCTCGGCGAGGAGAACGAGGTCGCCGATGCCGGCGCTGTTCTCTTCGTCGTGAGCCTTGATCTTCGTGTTGCGGCGAAGGACCTTGCCATAGAGGGCGTGCTTCACACGGTCCTCGACCTGGACAACAATGGTCTTTTCCATCTTGTCCGAGACCACGTAGCCGCGCTTCGTCTTACGGTCACCGCGCTCGTCAGCCGTAGCTGCGCCGGAAACAGTTTCCGTCACGTTCTCGTCCTTTTCACTCACTTGGTGTCCTCCTCAGTCTCAACCGTTTCAGCCTTGTCGGCCTTCTTGGTTGCAGCTTTCTTGGACTTCTTTTCTTCCTTGGCTTCCACAACCGGTGCGGCAACCTCGGCACGAATGCCCAGCTCGCGCTCACGGAGAACGGTGTAGATGCGGGCGATGTCCTTCTTTACCGCGCGCAGCCGACCGTGGTTCTCCAGCTGACCGGTGGCGGACTGGAAACGCAGGTTGAACAGCTCTTCCTTGGCCTTACGGAGTTCCTCAACGAGTCGCTCGTTGTCGAAACCGTCCAGCTGTGCGGATGCAAGTTCCTTGGATCCTACTGACATTTCTATTCACCACCTTCGCGACGCAGAATGCGTGCCTTCAACGGGAGTTTGTGGATCGCCAGGCGCAGTGCCTCGCGGGCCGTTTCTTCATCGACCCCGGAGATCTCAAAGAGAACCCGGCCCGGCTTGACGTTTGAGACCCACCATTCCGGAGAACCCTTACCGGAACCCATGCGGGTTTCGGCCGGCTTCTTCGTCAGCGGACGGTCCGGGTAGATGTTGATCCAGACCTTGCCGCCACGCTTGATGTGGCGGGTCATCGCGATACGGGCAGACTCGATCTGACGGTTGGTGACGTATGCCGGGCTCAGAGCCTGGATACCCCACTCACCGAAAGAGACCTTCGTGCCGCCCGTTGCAGCGCCGGAACGACCCGGGTGGTGCTGCTTACGGTGCTTGACTCGACGTGGGATAAGCATTTAAGCCTGTCCTCCTTCTACTGACTGCGCCGTGCCTGCGGCTCCGGCTTCAACAGCCGGAGCTTCGGCAGCAGCGGGTGCAGCCTCAGCCGGGCGATCGTTACGACGACGGCGGTCACCACGGTCAGCGCCGCCCGGGCGGCCCGGACGATCGCTGGCACCACGGCCGCGGGACGGAGCAGCAGCAGCCTGCTGAGCCAGTTCCTTGGCGGTGACGTCACCCTTGTAGATCCAGACCTTCACGCCGATACGGCCGAAGGTGGTCTTGGCCTCGTAGAAGCCGTAGTCGATGTTCGCGCGGAGGGTGTGCAGGGGCACACGGCCTTCGCGGTAGAACTCCGAGCGGGACATTTCTGCGCCGCCCAGTCGACCGGAGCAAGCGATCCGGATGCCCTTGGCACCGGCACGCTGTGCGGACTGCATGGCCTTCTTCATCGCACGGCGGAAAGCCACGCGGGAAGTCAGCTGCTCAGCAACGCCCTGGGCAACAAGCTGGGCTTCCATCTCGGGGTTCTTGACCTCGAGGATGTTCAGCTGAACCTGCTTGCCGGTGAGCTTTTCGAGCTCGCCGCGGATGCGGTCTGCTTCTGCACCGCGGCGGCCGATAACGATGCCCGGACGTGCAGTGTGGATATCCACACGGACACGGTCGCGGGTGCGCTCGATTTCAACCTTGGCGATACCGGCGCGCTCCATGCCCGTGGACATAAGCTGGCGGATCCGGATGTCTTCGCGAACGAAGTCCTTGTACCGCTGGCCGGGCTTGGTGCTGTCAGCAAACCAGTGCGATACGTGATCGGTGGTGATGCCGAGTCGGAACCCGTGCGGGTTAACTTTCTGTCCCACTTAGCGAGCCTCCTCTTTCTCCGGGGTAGCGACTACCACGGTGATGTGGCTCGTGCGCTTCTTAATCTGAAATGCACGACCCTGGGCTCGCGGCTGAAACCGCTTCATGGTCGGGCCTTCATCAACATACATTTCGCTGATGATGAGGTCACCCTCGTCAAACGCCACGCCGTCACGGTCCGCGAGGACCCGGGCGTTGGAGATTGCCGACTGAACTACCTTGAATACCGGCTCCGAAGCTGCCTGCGGGGCAAACTTCAGAATTGCCAGAGCCTCATTCGCTTGCTTACCACGAACAAGGTTGACGACGCGCCGGGCCTTCATAGGCGTTACGCGGATGTGACGCGCAATTGCCTTGGCTTCCATTGCTTTCCTTCTCTCGTCTTTGACGTAAGTGCAGGCGCCTAGCGGCGCTTGCCCTTACGGTCGTCCTTGACATGGCCGCGGAATGTCCGCGTGGGAGCGAATTCGCCGAGCTTGTGCCCGACCATCGACTCAGTGACAAACACGGGGATGTGCTTGCGTCCGTCATGTACGGCGATCGTGTGACCGAGCATGTCGGGGACGATCATCGAACGGCGGGACCAGGTCTTGATGACGTTTTTGGTGCCCTTTTCGTTTTCCCTGGCTACCTTTACAAAGAGGTGCTGGTCAACGAAAGGACCTTTTTTCAGGCTGCGTGGCATGTGTCCAGGCTCCTATCGCTTGTTCTTGCCAGTACGACGGCGACGAACAATAAGCTTGTCGCTCTCTTTGTTGGGACGGCGGGTGCGGCCTTCGCGCTTACCGTTCGGGTTGACGGGGTGACGTCCACCGGACGTCTTACCCTCGCCACCACCATGGGGGTGGTCGACCGGGTTCATGGCGACACCACGGACGGTCGGGCGAACGCCCTTCCAGCGCATACGGCCGGCCTTACCCCAGTTGATGTTCGACTGCTCGGCGTTGCCGACCTCGCCGACGGTTGCGCGGCAGCGCACGTCAACGTTGCGGATTTCGCCGGAAGGCAGACGCAGCTGGGCGAAGCGGCCTTCCTTTGCCACGAGCTGGATCGATGCGCCGGCAGAGCGGCCCATCTTGGCGCCGCCACCCGGACGCAGTTCAACTGCGTGGATAACGGTACCCACCGGGATGTTGCGCAGCGGAAGGTTGTTGCCGGGCTTGATATCAGCGTCGGCACCTGCTTCCACCGTGTCACCCTGGGACAGCTTGTTCGGGGCGATGATGTAACGCTTGGTGCCATCAACGTAGTGGAGGAGTGCGATGCGAGCCGTGCGGTTCGGATCGTACTCGATTTCGGCAACGCGGGCGTTGACGCCGTCTTTGTCGTGGCGACGGAAGTCGATCAGACGGTACTGGCGCTTGTGTCCACCACCCTTGTGACGGGTCGTGATCTTACCGGTGTTGTTACGGCCACCCTTTTTCGGGAGGGGACGTACCAACGACTTTTCCGGCGTCGACCGCGTGATTTCAGTGAAGTCCGCTACGCTCGAGCCGCGACGGCCCGGGGTAGTCGGCTTATATTTACGGATTCCCATAATTTATTTCCTCGTTAAAGTGGTCTCCGCTACGAGAGCGGACCGCCGAAGATGTCGATAGTGCCTTCTTTGAGGCTCACAATTGCACGCTTGGTGTTCTTGCGGGTACCCCATCCGAATTTGGTGCGCTTGCGCTTACCGGCACGGTTGATGGTGTTGATCGAGTCGACCTTGACGGAGAAGATTTTCTCCACGGCCAGCTTGATCTCGGTCTTGTTCGAGCGGGGGTCCACCAGGAAGGTGTACTTGCCCTCGTCGATCAGGCCGTAGCTCTTTTCCGAGACGACGGGTGCAAGCACAACGTCGCGCGGATCCTTGAGGGTGGCTGCACTCACTTGGCATCCTCCTGGTTCTTTGCCACTGCCCGGTCAGCAACGAATGCTTCGTAGGCAGCCTTGGTGAAGACAACGTCATCGGAGACGAGAACGTCGTAGGTGTTCAGCTGGTCTGCGTACAGAACGTGAACATCCGTGAGGTTACGCACGGAGAGTGCAGCAACGTCGTTGGCGCGCTCGATGACAACGAGCAGGTTCTTACGCTCGGAGACACCTCGCAGGGTTGCCAGTGCTGCGCTGGAGGACGGCTTGGTGCCGGCTACCAGTTCAGCGACGACGTGGATGCGGCCGTTACGGGCGCGGTCAGAGAGAGCGCCGCGCAGTGCAGCAGCAATCATCTTCTTGGGGGTGCGCTGGCTGTAGTCACGCGGCGTGGGGCCGTGGACAACGCCACCACCGGTCATGTGAGGAGCACGGATTGAACCCTGACGGGCGCGGCCGGTGCCCTTCTGCTTGAACGGCTTGCGACCTGCACCGGAAACCTCGGCGCGGGTCTTGGTCTTGTGGGTACCCTGGCGAGCAGCAGCGAGCTGGGCAACGACGACCTGGTGCAGCAACGGCACGTTGGTCTGTACGTCGAAGATCTCTGCAGGCAGGTCAACCTTGACAGTGCTAGTCATTGAACTAGGCTCCCTTCACGGCGGTGCGTACGAGTACGACCTGGCCGCGGGCGCCGGGGACGGCGCCCTTGATCAGGAGCAGCGACTTCTCGACGTCAACCGCGTGGACCGTGAGGTTCAGCGTGGTGTGACGAACGGCGCCCATGCGGCCGGCCATTTTCATGCCCTTGAAGACGCGGCTCGGGGTGGATGCGCCACCGATGGAACCGGGCTTGCGGTGGTTCTTGTGTGCACCGTGGGAAGCTCCAACGCCGTGGAAGCCGTGACGCTTCATTACACCGGCGAAGCCCTTGCCCTTGGTGGTGCCAACAACGTCGATCTTCTGGCCGGCTTCGAAGAGCTCTACGGAGAGCTCCTGGCCCAGCTCGTAAGAGTCAGCATCTGCAGTGCGCAGTTCGACGACGTGGCGGCGAGGCGTGACGCCTGCCTTTTCAAAGTGACCAGCCAGCGGCTTGGTGACCTTGCGGGGATCGATCTGGCCGTAGCCGATCTGAACGGCGACATAGCCATCAGTGTCTGCATTGCGCAGCTGCGTGATGACGTTGGAGTCAGCCTGGACCACAGTGACGGGGATGAGCTTGTTGTTCTCGTCCCAGACCTGGGTCATGCCGAGCTTCGTGCCCAGCAGGCCCTTTACGTTACGGGTTGCGGTCATAGTCTCTCAGCACCTCCCTAGAGCTTGATTTCGATGTTCACGTCGGCCGGCAGGTCGAGACGCATAAGCGAATCAACAGCCTTGGGCGTGGGGTCGATGATGTCGATCAGACGCTTGTGAGTACGCATTTCGAAGTGCTCACGGCTGTCCTTGTACTTGTGCGGAGAGCGGATGACGCAGTAGATGTTCTTCTCCGTCGGCAGCGGCACAGGGCCTACTACCGTGGCGCCTGCGCGCGTGACCGTCTCAACGATCTTCCGTGCTGAAACGTCAATGACCTCGTGGTCGTATGACTTCAGCCGGATGCGGATTTTTTGTCCCGCCATGTCGCCTGACTCTCTTTCAGTTAGTGCTGCTCCAGTGAGGGCTGCTCTGTTTACTTGCGTGTTGCATGTGGCTGCCGAGGCAATTGAAGTCGTAACTACCACCCGCCGCACAAGCTGAATCCGGACAAATCCGGGTTCCTCAACCTGCCGGCGTAACCGACCCCCGCGGTCGGGCGTGTCGCGCTTTTCACGCATACACATCCGCAGTTCCATGGGGAGTGGGTTATGTTTGGTCTCCTACTTGGACCCTGACACCCGGCATTATCCGGATCGGGACGCGAAAGAGCGCTTGAACAACTCATCTAGTATGCCGGAATTTATGGGCAGAAGCGAATCGGCAGCCGCGGCGGGCGGTCCGGGCACCGCGCCAGCGGCAGTCTCTCAGCCCGGTCGACGCCGGAACGGATGGACACTCATTGCCTTCAGCAGGCAGCGTGGGGATGATGGGCAGATGACCGTGCAGGATGCTGTGGCGCTGCAGGCTCTTGCCGACCGCTTGAGCCCGGATTTCCTGTTGGGCGTCGCCTCGGCCGCCTTCCAGATCGAAGGTTCGCTGGACGCCGGCGGCCGCGGCCCCTCCGGCTGGGACGCCTTTGTCCAGAAACCAGGCAGCATCCGGGACGGCCACTCCCCCGCCGTCGCCTGCGACCACTACAACCGCACTCCCGAAGACGTCGAGCTGATGCGCACTCTCGGCGTCGACTCCTACCGCTTCTCGCTCTCCTGGCCCCGCATCCAGCCGGCGGGGTCCGGGCCGTTCAACACCGAGGGGCTGGACTTTTACGACCGGCTCATTGACCAGCTGCTCGCGGCCGGCATCGCTCCGATGGCGACCTTGTACCATTGGGACACTCCGCTGCCGCTCGAACACCGGGGCGGCTGGCTGAACCGCTCCACAGCGGAGCGCTTCGCGGAGTACAGTGCGGCCGCCGGCCGCCGGTTCGGTGATCGCGTTTCACAGTGGGTAACGCTGAACGAACCGGCATCCGTGACGCTCAACGGCTACGCCCTGGGGGTGCACGCGCCGGGCCGGGAGCTGCTCTTTGACTCCCTGCCCGCCGTCCACCACCAGCTGTTGGGCCACGGCCTCGCCGTACAGGCGCTGCGGGCCGAGGGAGTTGCCGGCGCCGTGGGTGTCACCAACCTGCACTCCCCGGTGCGGCCGGCCGGCCGGTCGGTCACGGACCGGATGCTTGCCGACATCTTTGACCTGGTCCTTAACCGGGTCTATGCGGATCCGATCCTCCTGGGGCGGTACCCGAAGGTCCCCCTGATCGCGAGGCCCTGGTTCCGCGCACTCGGCAATGCCTCCGACGACGACCTCCGGACCATCCACCAGCCCCTCGATTTTTACGGGCTGAACTATTACTATCCGGTGAAGGTCGCGACCGGACGCGGCCAGGGCGACACCCCTGCGGGCAACGTGGACGCCATGCTGAAGATGCCCTTCCACCTGGTGGCATTCCCGGAGTACCCGACCACTGGCTTTGGCTGGCCGGTGGCACCGGAGCACCTGGGCCTGCTGCTCCGTGAGCTGAAAGACCGCTATGGAGCAGCGCTGCCCCCGCTGTATATCACCGAAAGCGGCGCCAGCTTTCCGGAGCCCGACCACGTCTCCGGCGCCATAGCGGATGCGGACCGGATCAAATACATCGCGGCCCATCTGGGCCATGCCCTGGATGCGACGGCGCCTGGCGGCGTCGCCGAGGACGTTGAACTGCTTGGTTACTACGTGTGGACCCTGATGGACAACTTTGAATGGGCGGCCGGCTATTCCCAGCGCTTCGGCCTGATCCACGTGGATTTTGACACCCAGGAGCGCACGCCCAAGGACTCGTTCTACTGGTATCAGGCACTAAGCCGGGCCCGGAAAAGTCGATCCGATCCCTAGCCCGCCGGCGCGGCTACTGGCGCATGTTGGCGCGGTCGATCCGCTTCGCCCGCTTGATTTCGTGCCGGAAGTACCTCTTGGCCCACAAGCCGCCCGCGACGACAGCGAGGACAACCACGAGGAAAATGATCCATTCCATGCCGGACTCCTCTCTTCACCTGCAACGGTAGCAGGACGTTAAAAAGAACAGCCCCGCTGCAGTGCAGCGGGGCTGTTCCTTGCTTCACGGCGGCCGTCAGGCAGCCGGACCGGTCAGCGACTAACTCGGATCAGCAAGTATTACTTGAGGATCTTGGTAACGCGTCCCGAACCAACGGTGCGGCCGCCTTCGCGGATAGCGAAGCCGAGGCCGTCTTCCATGGCGATGGGCTGGATGAGCGCAACGCTCATTTCAGTGTTGTCGCCGGGCATAACCATTTCCGTGCCTTCCGGCAGGGTGATGACGCCGGTTACGTCCGTGGTGCGGAAGTAGAACTGCGGGCGGTAGTTGGAGTAGAACGGGTTGTGACGCCCGCCTTCGTCCTTGGAGAGGATGTAGACGTTAGCCTCGAAGTCGGTGTGCGGGGTGATGGAACCCGGCTTGACGACAACCTGGCCACGCTCAACATCGTCACGCTTCAGACCGCGGAGCAGGAGGCCACAGTTCTCGCCGGCCCATGCTTCGTCGAGCTGCTTGTGGAACATCTCGATACCGGTCACCGTGGTCTTCTGGACCGGGCGGATGCCGACGATCTCGACCTCGGAGTTGATGGCGAGGGTTCCACGCTCGGCGCGGCCCGTTACAACGGTGCCACGGCCGGTGATCGTGAAGACATCTTCGATCGGCATCAGGAACGGCTTGTCACGGTCACGGACGGGGTCCGGAACGGACTCGTCGACAGCTTCCATAAGGTCCTCGACGGACTTGACCCAAACCGGGTCGCCTTCGAGGGCCTTGAGACCGGAAACGCGCACAACCGGGGCGTTGTCGCCATCGAAGCCCTGAGCCGAAAGCAGCTCGCGAACTTCCATTTCGACGAGGTCGAGGAGCTCTTCGTCATCGACCATGTCCGACTTGTTCAGCGCGACCAGCAGGTAGGGAACGCCAACCTGGCGGGCCAGCAGAACGTGCTCGCGGGTCTGAGCCATCGGGCCGTCAGTGGCGGCAACCACAAGGATCGCACCGTCCATCTGTGCGGCACCGGTGATCATGTTTTTGATGTAGTCAGCGTGACCCGGAGCGTCTACGTGTGCGTAGTGGCGCTTCTCGGTCTGGTACTCAACGTGGGAGATGTTGATGGTAATGCCGCGCTGACGCTCTTCGGGAGCAGAGTCAATGGACGCGAAGTCGCGCTGCTCGTTGAGAGTCGGGTACTTGTCGTACAGCACCTTGGAAATCGCGGCCGTCAACGTCGTCTTACCGTGGTCAACGTGACCAATGGTGCCGATGTTAACGTGCGGCTTAGTCCGCTCGAACTTTGCCTTTGCCACAGGTTCCTCCTAGAACGTTTTCAAATGACTTACCCTTCGACCGCGCTTGTCGCGGCGAAACTTCAGTAAGTCTACTTGGGGGGCTTTGGATTGATGAAATTGCAGATTCAGGAACTAATACTAGTCCCTTGAGCCTGTCGGTGCTGGTGGCCGGTCCGGCGGACCGAAGCCGGCCACCTGCACCAGGTGAATTTCCGGAACCGGAAACGCACCCGAGTTTGTTGCTGCGGAAGCCTTGGAGGCTACTCGCCGCGGTTCTTCTGGATGATCTCGTCGGCGACTGCCTTCGGGACCTCGGCGTAGCTGTTGAACGTCATGGAGTACACAGCACGGCCCTGGGTCTTCGAGCGCAGGTCACCGATGTAGCCGAACATGCCGGACAGCGGGACGTGCGCACGGATGACCTTGACACCCTGCGCGTCTTCCATGGACTGCATCTGGCCGCGGCGGGAGTTGAGGTCACCGATAACTTCACCCATGTATTCCTCAGGGGTGCGGACCTCGACATCCATCAGCGGTTCGAGCAGAACGGGGTTCGCCTTGCGTGCAGCTTCCTTGAAAGCCATCCGCCCGGCGATCTTGAACGCCATTTCCGAGGAGTCAACGTCGTGGTACGCGCCGTCAATCAGCGTGGCCTTGATGCCGACAACCGGGTAGCCGGCCAGGACGCCGTCGTTCAGCGCAGACTGGATGCCAGCGTCAACCGAGGGAATGTATTCGCGCGGAATGCGGCCGCCGGTGACCTTGTTCGAGAACTCGTACATCTCGCCCTCGGACGTGTCCAGCGGCTCGATCGCAATCTGGATCTTAGCGAACTGGCCCGAACCACCGGTCTGCTTCTTGTGTGTGTAGTCGTGACGCTCCACAGCACGCTTGATGGTTTCGCGGTAAGCGACCTGGGGCTTGCCCACGTTCGCCTCGACCTTGAATTCGCGGCGCATGCGGTCCACCAGGATATCCAGGTGGAGTTCGCCCATGCCGGCGATGATGGTCTGGCCCGTGTCCTCGTTGAGGGAGACCTGGAAGGTCGGGTCCTCAGCGGAGAGCTTCTGGATGGCCGTGGAAAGCTTCTCCTGGTCGCCCTTGGTGTTCGGCTCGATCGCAACAGAGATCACGGGCTCCGGGAAGCTCATGGACTCCAGGACGATCTGGTTCGAAGAGTCACACAGGGTGTCGCCCGTGGTGGTGTCCTTCAGACCGATCGCTGCGTAGATGTGGCCGGCGGTAGCGCCCTCAACGGGCATTTCCTTGTTGGCGTGCATCTGGAACAGCTTGCCGATGCGCTCCTTCTTGCCCTTGGTGGAGTTGACCACCTGGGAGCCTGCCTCCACGTGACCGGAGTACACGCGGATGAAGGTGAGCTGACCGAAGAACGGGTGCGTAGCGATCTTGAACGCCAGAGCCGAGAACGGCTCCTCGGAAGACGGCTTGCGCGTCAGTTCCTTCTCTTCGTCGCGGGGATCGTGACCGATCATCGGCGGGACGTCGAGCGGGTTCGGCAGGTAGTCCACCACGGCATCGAGCATCGGCTGGACGCCGCGGTTCTTGAACGCGGAGCCGCAGAAGACCGGGTACAGCTCGGAGTTGATCGTCATCTTTCGGATGCCGGCCTTGAGTTCATCGGTGGTGATTTCTTCACCTTCGAGGTACTTCTCCATCAGCTCTTCGGAGGACTCCGCTACGGTCTCAACGAGCGTTGCGCGGTACTCCTCGGCCTTTTCCTGGAGGTCCGCCGGGATCTCGCGGATCTCGTACTTGGCACCCATGGTGACGTCACCCTTGGAGTCGCCGGGCCACACCAGTGCGCGCATGTAGAGCAGGTCTACGACGCCGACGAAGTCGTTCTCGGCGCCGATCGGCAGCTGCATAACCAGCGGCTTGGCACCGAGGCGGCTGATGATGGTATCTACGGTGAAGTAGAAATCAGCACCGAGCTTGTCCATCTTGTTGACGAAGCAGATGCGCGGGACGTTGTACTTGTCCGCCTGGCGCCAAACAGTCTCAGACTGCGGCTCCACACCTTCCTTGCCATCGAACACGGCAACGGCACCGTCGAGGACGCGCAAGGAGCGCTCCACCTCAACAGTGAAGTCAACGTGCCCGGGGGTGTCAATGATGTTGATCTGGTTGTTTTCCCAGAAGCAGGTCACGGCGGCAGACGTGATGGTAATGCCGCGTTCCTTTTCCTGTTCCATCCAGTCAGTCGTCGAAGCGCCGTCGTGCGTTTCGCCGATTTTGTGGTTCACACCTGTGTAGAACAGGATGCGCTCGGTAGTAGTGGTCTTGCCGGCATCAATGTGGGCCATAATGCCGATATTGCGGACCTTGCTAAGGTCAGTAAGCACGTCCTGTGCCACGGTGTCTCCCTTTCGGATGGACTGCACGTCCGCCGCCGGCTCGGTTGAGCCGGCGGCGTCCGGGAAGTATTACCAGCGGTAGTGTGCGAAGGCCTTGTTGGACTCGGCCATCTTGTGGGTGTCTTCGCGGCGCTTCACAGCGGCACCGAGACCGTTGGAGGCATCCAGAATTTCGTTCTGGAGGCGCTCGGTCATCGTCTTCTCGCGGCGGGCCTTGGAGTACCCAACCAGCCAGCGCAGGGCGAGGGCGGTGGAGCGGCCCGGCTTGACCTCAACCGGAACCTGGTAGGTAGCGCCACCGACGCGGCGCGAGCGGACCTCGAGGGAAGGCTTGACGTTCTCCATGGCCTTCTTGAGGGCTGCAACCGGGTCGCCGCCGGACTTGGCACGAGCACCTTCGAGTGCACCGTAAACGATACGCTCGGCGGTGGACTTCTTGCCGTCAACGAGCACCTTGTTGATCAACTGGGTGACCAGCGGGGAGCCGTAAACGGGATCTAGAACTAGCGGCCGCTTGGGGGCCGGACCCTTGCGAGGCATATTACTTCTTCTCCATCTTTGCGCCGTAGCGGCTACGAGCCTGCTTACGGTTCTTGACACCCTGGGTATCGAGGGCACCACGGACGATCTTGTAGCGGACACCCGGAAGGTCCTTAACGCGACCACCACGGACGAGCACAATGGAGTGCTCCTGCAGGTTGTGGCCCACGCCGGGGATGTAGGCGGTAACTTCAACGCCACCGTTGAGGCGGACACGTGCAACCTTACGCAGAGCCGAGTTCGGCTTCTTCGGGGTTGTTGTGTAGACGCGGGTGCAAACACCGCGGCGCATCGGGCTGCCGTTAAGCGCGGGGGCCTTGGTCTTCTTGACCTTAGGCGTGCGGCCCTTGCGGACCAGCTGGTTAATCGTAGGCACTCTCGTGTTCTCCGTTTTATCCGGAGCGGCCGTTGGCGGCCGCTCTCTTGTCGCTGCGCCCCGCCGCTCGAGCTTTGAAGTTCTCTCCAGAGCAGCTGAGGCGAAGCCTTAATAGTCGGGCCGCACGCCGGGATCCGCGGACTAATGCCCACCCTTGCCCCTAGGCATGCGAAAATGTGGCATACGTTGCACAAGAACCCTGCAAACCGGAAACGTCGTCCTGGCCCAGCCTTTCAGCTGTAACCGGCGCACTCATCCACTGCCACAATAACAATTAGTTTCAAGTCTAACACGGCCCGCTGCCAGCCCTTAATCGAACCCAGCAAACGCAAAGGCCCCGCCTCCGCTCCGCTGTTAGGCGGAGCGGTGACGGGGCCCGGCGTCGAACTGGCGGCTTAGCGGAAGTCGCTGCCCAGGTCGTAGTCATCCAGCGGGATGGCGTGGAACTCAGGAGCTCCGTCGCCGCCCAGGGAATCGTAGGAGAAGTCACTGAACGCGCTGGGGCCGGTAAACAGATTGGCCTTTGCTTCTTCAGTGGGCTCCACCGTGACCTCGGTGTAGCGCGGGAGACCCGTGCCGGCCGGGATGAGCTTACCGATGATGACGTTTTCCTTCAGGCCGAGCAGCGGATCGCTCTTGCCTTCCATGGCCGCCTGCGTCAGGACGCGGGTGGTTTCCTGGAAGGAAGCTGCGGACAGCCAGGACTCGGTCGCCAGGGACGCCTTGGTGATGCCCATCAGCTCGGGACGGCCGGAAGCCGGCGTCTTGCCCTCGGACACAACACGGCGGTTGGCATCTTCGAAGCGGCTGCGCTCGGCGAGCTCGCCGGGCAGCAGATCCGATTCGCCGGACTCGATGACAGTGACGCGGCGCAGCATCTGGCGGACGATAACCTCGACGTGCTTGTCGTGGATACCGATGCCCTGGCTGCGGTACACACCCTGGACTTCGTCCACCAGGAACTTCTGCGCGGCCCGGGGGCCCATGATGCGCAGAACCTGCTTGGGGTCGACCGGACCGTTGATGAGCTTCTGGCCGACGCTGACGTGATCGCCGTCTTCGATGAGAAGACGTGAACGGCGCAGCACCGGGTAAGCGATCTCTTCGGATCCGTCATCCGGGGTGATGACCAGGCGCATCTGGCGCTCGGACTCTTCGATGGTGATCCGGCCGGCTGCTTCAGCAATCGGCGCGACACCCTTCGGAGTACGGGCTTCAAAGAGCTCCTGGATACGGGGCAGACCCTGGGTGATGTCGTCGCCGCCGCTGGAGGAGACAGCACCACCGGTGTGGAACGTACGCATCGTCAGCTGGGTACCCGGCTCACCGATGGACTGTGCGGCGATGATGCCCACGGCCTCTCCGATGTCGACGGTCTTACCAGTGGCGAGCGAACGGCCGTAGCACAGGGCGCAGGTGCCGACGCTGGACTCACAGGTGAGTACGGAGCGGACCTTGACCTCGGTGATGCCGGCGGCGAACAGTTCGGCAATAACAACGTCGCCGCAGTCGGTGCCGCCCGCTGCCAGAACCTTGCCCTTGGAGTCAACGACATCCACGGCCAGGGTCCGGGCGTACGCGCTGTTCTCAACGTTCTCGTCCAAGACCAGCTCACCGTTGGCGTCAGCCACGGCAATGGCGGTCATCAGGCCGCGCTCGGTGCCGCAGTCTTCTTCCCGAACGATAACGTCCTGCGAGACGTCCACCAGACGGCGGGTCAGGTAACCCGAGTTGGCGGTACGCAGTGCGGTATCGGCCAGACCCTTACGGGCACCGTGCGTGGCGATGAAGTATTCCAGCACCGACAGGCCCTCGCGGTAGGAGGACTTGATCGGACGCGGGATGATCTCGCCCTTAGGGTTAGCCACCAGGCCACGGATACCCGCGATCTGGCGAACCTGCATCCAGTTACCACGTGCGCCCGAGGAGACCATGCGGTTGATGGTGTTCATCGGCGACAGGCTGTCACGCATCGCCTGGGCGATTTCGTTGGTTGCCTTGTTCCAGATCTCGATCAGTTCCTGGCGACGCTCGTCGTCGTCGATCAGGCCCTTGTCGTACTGTCCCTGGATCTTGGCAGCCATGGTCTCGTAACCGGCGAGGATCCGCGGCTTGTCCTTGGGTACCTCGATGTCGGAGATGGCGACGGTAACGCCGGACCGGGTGGCCCAGTAGAAACCGGCATCCTTCAGGTTGTCCAGCGTTGCCGCCGTGATCACCTTCGGGTAGCGCTCTGCGAGATCGTTGACGATCGTGGACAGTTCGCCCTTGTCCGCAACGTTCTCCACCCACGGGTAGTCCGCGGGCAGGGTCTCGTTGAAGAGGACCTGGCCCAGGGAGGTCTGGACGAGCACGGTCTGACCCGGCTCGTAGCCTTCCGGAGCTTCCCAGCCGGCGTAAGGGACAAAGCCCTCCAGCCGGATCTTGACCTGGGAGTTCAGGTGCAGCTCGTGCAGGTCGTACGCCATGATGGCTTCCGACACCGAGGAGAAGATCCGGCCTTCGCCAGCTGAACCGACACGCTTGGTGGTCAGGTGGTAGAGACCGATGATCATATCCTGCGACGGCAGGGTCACCGGGCGGCCGTCGGACGGCTTCAGGATGTTGTTCGAGGACAGCATCAGGATCCGGGCTTCCGCCTGGGCTTCGGGGCTCAGCGGCAGGTGCACTGCCATCTGGTCGCCGTCGAAGTCGGCGTTGAAGGCGCCACAAACCAGCGGGTGAAGCTGGATTGCCTTGCCTTCAACAAGCTGCGGTTCGAACGCCTGGATGCCGAGACGGTGCAGGGTGGGTGCACGGTTCAGCAGCACGGGGTGCTCGGTGATGATCTCTTCGAGGACGTCCCAGACCTGCGGGCGGTAACGCTCAACCATCCGCTTGGCCGACTTGATGTTCTGCGCGTGGTTGAGGTCAACCAGGCGCTTCATCACGAACGGCTTGAAGAGCTCCAGCGCCATCTGCTTCGGCAGACCACACTGGTGCAGCTTCAGCTGCGGGCCGACGACGATGACCGAACGGCCGGAGTAGTCAACGCGCTTGCCGAGGAGGTTCTGGCGGAACCGGCCCTGCTTGCCCTTGAGCATGTCGGACAGGGACTTCAGCGGACGGTTGCCCGGTCCGGTGACCGGACGGCCGCGGCGGCCGTTGTCGAAGAGGCTGTCAACGGCTTCCTGAAGCATCCGCTTCTCGTTGTTGACGATGATCTCCGGAGCGCCGAGGTCAAGCAGGCGCTTGAGCCGGTTGTTGCGGTTGATCACGCGGCGGTAGAGGTCGTTGAGGTCGGAGGTCGCGAAGCGGCCGCCGTCCAGCTGGACCATCGGGCGCAGTTCCGGCGGGATCACCGGGACCGCGTCCAGCACCATGCCGAGCGGGCTGTTGTTGGTCGTCAGGAAGGCGTTGACCACCTTGAGCCGCTTCAGGGCGCGGGTCTTGCGCTGGCCCTTGCCGTTGGCGATGATGTCCCGGAGCATGTCCGACTCGGCCTGCATGTCGAAGTTCTCAAGACGCTTCTTGATCGCCTCGGCACCCATGGAGCCTTCGAAGTACATGCCGTAGCGGTCACGCAGTTCGCGGTACAGGCCTTCGTCACCTTCGAGGTCGGCGACCTTGAGGTTCTTGAACCGGTCCCAGACCTGCTCGAGGCGCTCGATTTCAGCATCCGCGCGCTTGCGGACGTTAGCCATCTGGCGGTCGGCGGAGTCGCGGGCCTTCTTCTTGTCGGCAGCCTTGGCGCCTTCGCCTTCGAGACGGGCAAGCTCGTTCTCGAGGTCGCGGGCGATCGTGGCGATGTCGGAGTCGCGGTTGTCGATCAGCTGCTTCTTCTCGATGTCGTGCTCAACCTGGAGGTTGGGCAGTTCTTCGTGGCGGCTGTCGGCGTCGACGCTCGTGATCATGTAGGCGGCGAAGTAGATGACCTTTTCGAGGTCCTTCGGTGCCAGGTCAAGGAGGTAGCCCAGACGGGACGGAACACCCTTGAAGTACCAGATGTGCGTGACCGGGGCGGCCAGCTCGATGTGGCCCATACGCTCACGGCGCACCTTGGCGCGGGTGACTTCAACGCCACACCGCTCGCAGATGATGCCCTTGAAGCGCACGCGCTTGTACTTACCGCAGTAGCACTCCCAGTCGCGGGACGGGCCGAAGATCTTCTCGCAGAAGAGGCCGTCCTTCTCAGGCTTGAGCGTGCGGTAGTTGATGGTTTCCGGCTTCTTAACCTCGCCGTAAGACCAGCCACGGATGTCTTCCGCGGTGGCGAGGCCGATCTGCATGAGGCCGAAGGAGGATTCGCTGGACATATGGTCCCTGTTCTCTCTTGTTCTCTAAATTCTGAAGTCTTGGGTTACGGGAAGAGGGAGGTGCCGACGGCGGATGGGGACCACCCGCCGTCGGACGCCTGCTAAACCTCTTCTACGGAACTGGGCTCTGCACGAGACAGATCGATGCCCAGTTCTTCCGCAGCCGTGAAGACTGCGTCATCAGAGTCACGCATTTCAATTGTGGTTCCGTCCGTGGAAAGAACTTCCACGTTCAGGCACAGCGACTGCATTTCCTTGATCAAGACCTTGAAGGACTCAGGAACGCCCGGCTCGGGGATGTTCTCGCCCTTGACGATGGCTTCGTAGACCTTCACACGACCGTGGATATCATCCGACTTGATCGTGAGAAGTTCCTGAAGCGTGTAAGCGGCACCGTAAGCTTCGAGCGCCCACACTTCCATTTCACCGAAGCGCTGGCCACCGAACTGTGCCTTACCACCCAGCGGCTGCTGCGTGATCATGGAGTACGGGCCGGTGGAGCGCGCGTGGATCTTGTCGTCCACCAGGTGGTGGAGTTTCAGGATGTACATGTAGCCGACCGAGATCGGATCCGGGAACGGCTCGCCGGAGCGGCCGTCGAAGAGGCGGGTTTTGCCTGAGGAGTTGATCAGGCGGACGCCGTCGCGGGTGACGTTGGTGGAGTCGAGGAGACCGGTGATTTCCTCTTCCCGCGCACCATCGAAGACCGGCGTAGCGACAGTGGTCTGGCCACTCTCGCGCGGCAGGTTCGGCAGCTGCTTGACCCACTCGGGCTCGCCCTCGATCTTCCAGCCGGTCTTGGCAACCCAGCCGAGGTGCGTTTCCAGCACCTGGCCGACGTTCATACGGCCCGGAACACCCAGCGGGTTCAGGACAATATCAACGGGGGTACCGTCGGCAAGGAAGGGCATGTCCTCGATCGGAAGGATCTTGGAGATAACACCCTTGTTGCCGTGACGGCCGGCAAGCTTGTCGCCGTCGGTGATCTTGCGCTTGGCAGCGACGTACACCCGGACCAGCTGGTTGACGCCCGGGGGCAGCTCGTCGTCGTTGTCGCGGTCGAAGACGCGGACACCGATTACAGTGCCCGACTCACCGTGCGGAACCTTCAGGGAGGTGTCACGCACTTCGCGGGACTTCTCACCGAAGATGGCGCGCAGCAGGCGCTCTTCCGGGGTCAGCTCGGTCTCGCCCTTCGGGGTGACCTTTCCGACCAGGATGTCGCCTGCTTCAACCTCGGCACCGATGTGGATGATGCCGCGCTCGTCCAGGCCGGCGAGGACTTCCTCGGACACGTTGGGGATGTCACGGGTGATTTCCTCGGCACCAAGCTTGGTGTCGCGGGCGTCGATCTCGTGCTCCTCGATGTGGATGGAGGAAAGAACGTCCTCAGCCACGATCCGCTGGGACAGGATGATGGCATCCTCGAAGTTGTGGCCTTCCCATGACATAAATGCCACGAGCAGGTTCTTACCGAGGGCCAGTTCGCCCTGGTCCGTTGCCGGGCCGTCAGCGATGATGCCGCCGACTTCCAGGCGCTGGCCTTCGTTCACCAGAACGCGGTTGTTGTAGCAGTTGCCCTGGTTGGAGCGGGCGAACTTGTTGATGCGGTAGTTGGTTTCCGTACCGTCGTCGTTCAACACGATGACCAGCTCAGCGGAGACCTCGGTCACCACACCTGCCTTCTTCGCGATGGTGACGTCACCGGCGTCGACGGCTGCGGCACGCTCCATGCCGGTGCCGACGAACGGCGCCTCGGAACGGACCAGCGGCACGGCCTGGCGCTGCATGTTGGCACCCATAAGTGCGCGGTTGGCATCGTCATGCTCGAGGAACGGGATCAGGGCGGTAGCCACTGACACCATCTGGCGCGGGGAGACGTCCATGAACTCGACCTCGGCGGCGGGAACCAGCACGGGCTCGCCTCCACCACCACGGGCACGCACGAGGACGGTATCCTCGGCGAACTTCTTGTTCTGATCGAGCGGAGCGTTGGCCTGTGCAATCAGGACTTCAGCTTCGTCATCGGCCGTGAGGTACTCGACCTCGTCGGAGACGACCCCTTCAGCCACGAGGCGGTACGGGGTTTCGATGAATCCGAACGGGTTGATCCGCCCGTAGGACGCCAGCGAACCGATCAGGCCGATGTTCGGGCCTTCAGGAGTTTCGATGGGGCACATACGTCCGTAGTGGGACGGGTGAACGTCTCGGACTTCCATGCCTGCACGGTCACGGGACAGACCGCCCGGGCCGAGTGCGGACAGGCGGCGCTTGTGGGTCAGACCCGAGAGCGGGTTGTTCTGGTCCATAAACTGGGACAGCTGGGAGGTTCCGAAGAACTCCTTGATTGCTGCCACAACGGGACGGATGTTGATCAGGGTCTGCGGCGTGATGGCCTCGACGTCCTGGGTCGTCATCCGTTCGCGGACAACGCGCTCCATCCGGGACAGGCCGGTGCGGACCTGGTTCTCGATGAGCTCGCCGACGGCGCGGATACGGCGGTTGCCGAAGTGGTCGATGTCATCGATCTCCACACGGAGCTCGTGGTCCTGGCCGTCGCGCTTACCCGTGAGGGTCTTCTCACCGGCGTGCAGGGCAACGAGGAACTTGATCATGGCGACGATGTCTTCAACGTGCAGCACTGAGGCTTCCTTGTCACCAAGGGAGCGGTCGATGCCGAGCTTGCGGTTGATCTTGTAGCGGCCAACCTTGGCCAGATCGTAGCGCTTGGAGTTGAAGTACAGGTTGTCCAGCAGGGACTGGGCAGCCTCGACCGTGGGCGGCTCGCCCGGTCGGAGCTTCCGGTAGATGTCCAGCAAGGCATCTTCGCGGGTTTCGGTGGCGTCCTTCTCCAGCGTCGCGCGCATGGAGTCGTACTGGCCGAACTCTTCGAGGATCTGGCCTTCGGTCCAGCCGAGGGCCTTCAGCAGCACCGTGACGGACTGCTTGCGCTTACGGTCGAGGCGAACGCCGACCTGGTCGCGCTTGTCGATTTCGAGTTCAAACCAGGCGCCGCGGGACGGGATGATCTTCGCGGTGAAGATGTCCTTGTCGCTGGTCTTGTCGGCGGTGCGCTCAAAGTAGGCGCCCGGGGAACGGACCAGCTGCGAGACAACAACACGCTCGGTGCCGTTGACGACGAAGGTGCCCTTCTCGGTCATCAGCGGGAAGTCACCCATGAACACGGTCTGCTGCTTGATTTCGCCCGTGTTGTTGTTCATGAATTCGGCCTTGACATACAGCGGAGCCGAGTACGTTGCGTCCCGGTCCTTGCATTCAGCCATGGTGTACTTCGGATCAGCGAACTCCGGCTCCGAGAAGCTCAGGGACATGGTGCCCTGGAAATCCTCGATCGGGGAGATCTCTTCAAAGATGTCCGACAAACCCGAGGAGGTGGCGACGCTGAGGTCGCCTTCTTCGACGGCTTTGGCGACGCGTGCCTGCCAGCGTTCGTTTCCGACCAGCCAGTCAAAGCTGTCCGTCTGCAGGGCAAGCAGGTTCGGAACGTCAAGAGGTTCGTGAATCTTTGCGAATGAGAGCCGGCGGGTTGCACCGTCGGTACTGTCGGCATTGATAGCGGTTGCAGCGTTGTTTACATTAGAGGTGCTCGAGGCGACCAAGAGGGATCCTTCCACAGACCTTCAGGCGTTTTCAGATCTCCCCCGCTATGCACCCTGCGGAGTGACTCCGCAGTGCTACCAGTCCGGTTCCGCTATATGACCCGGGACCCGCGCTGGCCATGGTGGTGCACGTTGTAGACGGCACAATGATGGCGCAGCTGCCAGGCTAAGCCCACCGCTATATGAAGGCTGAAGGTAAACAGGGAAGACGCAAATATCTACGATACGGCAAAGCAACCTACTTGTCTACCCCACTTCGCCCGCGATTGCAAGCACTGGACCCGGCTCCCGGCTGGGGTGTCCACCCCCTGTGCCACAGGCCGCCGGATGGCCCCGTGACTGGGGTCACGATAGCCTTGCTGTACAACGTTCACGATTGGAAGAGACAACCATGAGCCACTCTGCAGACAACAATGATGTTGTCATCCTCGCCGCCGCCCGCACCCCCCAGGGGCGCCTCAACGGCCAGCTCGCAAGTTTCACGGCCGTAGAACTCGGCGCACACGCCATCCGGGCGGCCCTGGCCGCCAGCGGTGTAAAGGCCGAGCAGGTGGACTCTGTCATCATGGGACAGGTGCTGCAGGCCGGCGCGGGCCAGAACCCTGCACGGCAGAGCGCCATCGCGGCCGGAATCGGCTGGAACGTTCCCAGTGTGACCATCAACAAGGTCTGCCTGTCCGGGCTAACTGCCGTCATCGACGCGGCCCGAATGATCCGCAGCGGCGACGCCGCCGTCGTTATAGCCGGCGGCCAGGAGTCGATGTCCCGCGCGCCGCACATCCTCCCCGGTTCCCGGCAGGGCTGGACCTACGGGTCCATCCAGGCCCTGGATGTTGCAGCGCACGACGGCCTGACCGACGCTTTCGACGGGCAATCCATGGGCCTGTCCACCGAGACCAAGAACCTTTCGCTGGGCATTGACCGCAGCTCCCAGGACGAAGTGGCGGCAGCGTCCCACCAGCGCGCCGCGCGGGCCGCCAAGGACGGTGTGTTCGACGGCGAAATCGCCCCCATCAGCGTCAAGCAGCGCAAAGGCGAGCCGATTGTCCTGGCCTCGGACGAGGGGATCCGGCCGGACACAACTGTCGGCTCACTGGCGGGCCTGCGGGCGGCGTTCGTCACCGACGGCACCATCACGGCGGGCAATTCCTCCCCCCTGTCCGACGGCGCCTCCGCCCTCGTGCTCTCCTCACGGAAGTTTGCCGAAGAGAACGGCCTTGAGTACCTGGCCGTCGTCGGCAAGCCCGGGCAGGTGGCCGGCCCGGACAACTCGCTGCACTCCCAGCCCGCCAACGCGATTGCCAGCGCGCTGCAGAAAGCCGGCTGGTCTGCCGCGGACCTGGACTTCATCGAGATCAACGAGGCTTTCGGTTCGGTGGCCGTGCAGTCGCTCAAGGACCTCGGCTACCCGCTGGCGCAGTGCAACATCCACGGCGGCGCGATCGCCCTGGGCCACCCGATCGGCGCCTCCGGCGCCCGGCTGGCCCTGCATGCGGCGCACGAGCTGAAGCGGAGAGGCAGCGGCAAGGCTGCCGTGTCGCTGTGCGGCGGCGGAGGCCAGGGCGAAGCGCTCCTGCTGTTCCGCGACTGAGTTCGGTGAGTGAGCCCACCATGACCGATCCAGGCGCGGCGGCGGACGCTCGTGGCGGCACCGGCCGGGAGCGGTTCCTGGCGGACGCCGCCGCCCGTGGCCTCAGCATCCGTCTGGTGGAACGCCAAGCCGCGAAAAGCCTCGAGGAGGCGGCCGATATCCTCGGAATTCAGCCCGCGGATATCGTGAAGTCCCTTGTGGTCAAACACAAGGACGGCAGCTTCCTCTTTGCGCTCATCCCGGGCGACCGGCAGATTTCCTGGCCCAAGCTGCGCGCGCTGCTTGGTGTCAACAAACTGTCCCTTCCCAGCGCGGAGGTCGCCCTTGGCGCCACCGGCTACGAACGCGGCACGATCACCCCGCTGGGAAGTACCAGGCCATTGCCGGTCTATGTGGACCGCAGCATCACCGGGCGCAGGATTGCCCTGGGCGCGGGCGAGCATGGCTACAGCGCGTTTGTGGACGCCGATGCCTTGGCCGCCGCCCTCGACGCCGTGGTCGCGGACATCTCCGAACCGAACGGAAAGCATGCCGCGGCGCGGCACGGCACGTGACGGCACGTGCCGGCGCGGGCCGGCACGTGCCAGCACGTGCCGGCACGTGACGGCGCGGGACGGCGCGTGCCGGCGCGGGATCTAGCCTGTCCGGGTTAAATCGCCCGGGTCGACCCGGGCCGGCTAGGCGGTGACGGTGAGTGCCGCGCCGTTGACGGTCAGCCGCCAGTTGTCCTGGCTGAACACCGAAACGTCCAGGGTGCCGTGATCCACAACGTAGTCGATAATCCGCTGCCGGATCTCCTGCTGGCTGTTGGAGAGTACCGGAGCCGCCATGACTGCCGGGAAGTTGCCGCCGCCGCTTTGCCGGTAGTTGTTGATGGCCAGCGCGAATTCCTGGTCCCGCCGAAGGACCTCGCCACCGTAGCGCAGCCCGGTGATCCGCTCCCCCACCGGTTTGGCAAGGTCGATCTCGTAGTTCAGTGCTGCGTCAAGACCGTAGACAACGTCGTAGTTGTAGTCCGGCGTCCCGCCCGGCGCCATCGCGGTGGCAGCGTTGGTAACGTCGGCGGCGCGTGCCGGGCTGCTGAACACCGGTTTGAAGTACCGCGCGGACCACTCCAGATAGTCCCGGACCTGAGCCCCGGTGACCTTGACGGAGAGCAGCGTGTTGTCGAAGATGTACAGCCCGGCAACGTCCCGGATGGTCAGCGGCCCGGCTTTGACGTCCACCGAGCGGGAGAAGGCCGCAGCGATGGAGAGCACCGGCAACCCGGCGGACGGGCCGCCGGCCAGTTCGGCCTTGATGGTGCTGGCCTGGACATAGTTGATGGCATCGATGGCCGCCGAGTCCTCCCAGCAAGCGGTGGCGGTGTTCAGCGGCGCCGTGGACGTGCCGATGACTTCGTTGACATACTTTACAGTCGCCTCGTGCCCTGCCTGGATGGCGCGCACAACGGCGGGATCGGCATCGACCGTCTTGGCGTCCAGCAAGTGCGAGTGGGCGGCGGTGACCGTCCAACGGCCTTTGTCCTTGGCCACTTCCAAATCCATTACAGCCACGCGCATGCCCCACTTCAGCGGCTCCGTCAGCAGTACCTGCCTTCCGGTGGCCTTGTTGGTGACAAAACGTTCCGGGATTTCCAGGTGCGCGTGCCCGACCAGGATAGCGTCGATGCCGGGGACCTCTTCGGCCAACTGCGTGGAGGCGTTCTCCGGGAACGGCAGCGCATCGCCGTAGGACGACCCCGGGGTTGCGCCCGAGTGGCTGGTGACGATAACGACGTCGGCTCCGGCTGCCTTGAGCTGCGGGATAACCGTCCTGGCTTCCTCCACGATGCCGTTGAAATCCAGTTTTCCCTGGACGTTGTCGCGGTCCCAGAGGGCGCAGCCGGGGGTGACAAAGCCAACCAGGCCCACGGTCAGCCAGCCGTTGTTCGTCTTCACGCGTTTGAGTACGTAGGGTGTAAAAGCGCGTTTGCCGGTAGTGGCGTCGTGGACGTTGGCGCCAAGCAGCGGGAAGTTCAGCTGGCTTTCCCAGGTCCGCAGCAGCGGGATGCCGTAGTTGAACTCGTGGTTTCCCAGGCCAACGGCGTCGTAACCCACCGCGTTCATGGCCAAGGCCATGGGATGGGTGACCGTCGCCGAGATGGGGCTGATCTTGGCGAAATAGTAGGCCAGGGGTGTGCCCTGGATGGTGTCGCCCGCGTCGATGGTAAGCGTGTTCGACGCTCCCCGTTCGTCCCGCATCGCCTTGATCAGGGTGGCCGCCTGCGCGATGCCGATCTTGTTCCCTGCGGTATCCGCATAGGGGACGTTCTTGAAGTAATCCCAGTTGAACACGTTGTTGTGCAGATCGGTGGTGCCAAGCACCGTCAGGTTGAACGTCTTCCGGCCCGCTGCGGGGGCTGCCTGGGCGGCCGGGGCTTCGGACAGGGCCGCAGCCGCCGCGCTGCCGCCCACCAGGGCTGCAGTCAGCATGGTCCGGCGCGAAAGCGAGTGATGGGGATCGGTCATTGTGGGGACTCCTCAGCGTTGGCGGCCTGTTGGCACAAAGCCACAGTCTAGGCGCGCATTCACCCGCGAGAACAGGGATTCCACAAACTCTTTGGGAAGTTCACCTGCCGTTGATGTCCGCCCGGAACGCAGGAAACCCCGCACACCGGGGTGCGCGGGGTTTCCCGGAGCGGAACGGGAACACGAGGTTCCCGGCCAGGTCCTGAAGCGGCGGGTTACTTGAGGGTAACGCGGGCACCGGCTTCTTCGAGCTGGGCAACAGCCTTCTCGGCAGCTTCCTTGGTGACACCTTCGAGGATGGCCTTCGGTGCGCTGTCAACAACGTCCTTGGCTTCCTTGAGGCCCAGCGAAGTGATGGCGCGAACTTCCTTGATGACTGCAATCTTCTTGTCGCCCGGGTGCTCCAGGATGACGTCGAATGCGGTCTGCTCTTCTTCTTCTGCAGCACCACCGGCAGCGGGGCCAGCAACGGCAACGGCAGCGGCCGTAACTTCGAAGGTCTCTTCGAAGAGCTTAACGAACTCAGAGAGCTCGATGATGGTCAGTTCCTTGAAAGCTTCAATGAGCTCTTCGTTGGTGAGCTTCGCCATGGTGTGGCGTCCTTCCTATAGTGGTGCTCGGCAGCCCGGGGGCTCGCCTTCGCACCGGAGTCTGGTTTGAAAGAGAGTTAGTTCTCTTCGGGGGCTGCGGCGTCAGCCGGAGCTTCGGTCTCTACTGCTGCATCTGCGGGAGCTTCGGCCGGAGCTTCGTCAGCGGCGGGCGCTTCGGCTTCGGCCGGGGCACCGTTCGCTTCTTCAAGCTTGAGGCGCAGAGCATCGATGGTGCGTGCAGCGGCGGCAGCAGGAGCCTTGAGGATGCCTGCAACCATGGCAAGCTGGCGCTCACGGGACTCGAGTGCTGCCAGGGCAGCTACCTCGCTGGCGTTCAGTGCCTTGCCCTCGAAGTAACCGGTCTTGATAACCAGCTGCTTGTTGGCCTTGGCAAAATCCGTCAGGCTCTTGGCAGCGGCAACTGCGTCACCCTTGATAAACGCGATTGCAGTGGGGCCGGCGAGCTGGCCGTCGAATGCTTCGACACCGGCTTCCTTGGCTGCAAGGGCGGTCAGGGTGTTCTTGACGACCGAGAACTTGGTGTCCTGGCCGAGAGAAACACGCAGCTGCTTGAGCTGTGCAACGGTGAGCCCGCGGTATTCGGTCAGGACAGCGGCGTTCGATTCCTTGAAATCGTTAGTGATCTCAGCTACTGCTGAAACCTTGCTAGGCGTTGCCATAACCCTCCTTCCGGGGATAGAGCCGGTAGTTCCCGGTCCCCGCTCAAAAGAGCTAAAAACTAAAAACGCCCCGCGCAGATGCACGGGGCTTGTCTCGACGCAGTCCATGACTGCGGAGCTTTGCTTCGTTCACCTGCGCCGGCCGCCCTATGTTCAGGGTCCTTCGTCTGGAGATTCACTGGTTCTCCCGGCGCAGCTGCAGAAGTGAGCCTTGCTTGGGAGAGTGAATGTCCAACAACCGACGGTCTTTGGTCCCCCCAGCCTACGCGAAACCTGGCCCTTGCTCCAAATCGGCGACGTCGGACGGTTCAGCTGTTGCTGGGGCCCAAATCCGGAAGTTCCTTCTGCCAGATCCCGGTGACTCCGGCGGTGGTGAATCCCAGCTGTTGGTTGACCGTGAGCAGGTAACGGTTTTCCGGTGCGTTCCAGGTGTACAGCACCCGGGCGTCCGGGAACTGTTCGGAGAGCCGCTCCATGTTGGCGACCTTGATCAGCAGGCCCAGTTTGTTGCCGCGGTGCTCCGGGAGGACGACTGTGTCATCTTGGAAGACCACATCGGGCCGCAGTGCCAGGACGCTGATCGTGGTCAGACCGACCAGGTCACCGCTGCCCAGACGCTCGACGGCGGTGACCACTGTCCGGCGGCCCTGCGCAATGGCGACATCTTCCGCTTGCCGGAGGATTCCGCCGTCGAACACCATGCTTGAATCATCGACACCGGGCACGCCGTCTTCGCCCGCGTTGTTTTCCAGTGCCGCGACGGCCTCAAGCCACTGCTCCGGGCACCGGTCCGTCCAATGGTGCAGCCGGTAGCGTCCTGCGTTCGCCTCCTCGGCCTCGGTTCCCAGCTCCGCCACGAGCTTGCCGTCAAGCGGCAGCGCGCAGGCACTGAACTGCTCGATGTGCTGCAGGGCATAGCCGCTGTGGCGGGCGAACTCGACTTCGCGGCTGTTGTCCGGGACGAACCCGAAGCCCGTGCCCGGCACCAGTTGCCCGGCTTCGCTGTCACCGAGCGAGGAACTCGGATGGTTCGTGTCGACCAGGATGGTGTGCCGGCCCTCGTCGCGGGCGAAGTGCTCCGCAGCTTCAAGCAGTTGCCGGCCCACGCCCCGTCCTTGGAATTCGGGCAGGATGTCGAGCGCGAATTCGGCCAGGTCGAGGTTGTCCGCGAGCGGCAGCGCGATGTCCACAGTACCGACGATTTCCCCGCTCACCTTGGCAACGAGAATGACCTGGCGCTCGTACGGGTCCGCCATTTCCAGCAGTTTTTCCTGCGGCAAGTAGGCGAGATCATCGCTGCCCCACGTCTGCATTCGCACCTTGCGTCCCACTTCGACGGCGGCAACGAAGTCGGAGGCATCCGACCCGTCAAGCGAATCGGGGATCCACAGCTGTTCAATCCGTACTTCATTTGCCATTGCGGCCATCATCCCCAGCGGTTCTGCCATCCGTGCGTGCCGGAAACCCGGCGATAACCGGGCAACCACGGCCAGCATATGCCGCTTTGGGCCGCTGTTCCATCAATACCGGTCCACCAGCGACGCGCGCCGGGCCCTGGCCGTTCGTCGTGGAATGCAGGAAAGACCGCCCCGCGGATGCGGGACGGTCTTTCCGTCGTGTGCTGTAAGGCTGGTGAGGATTAGACCTCGGTCAGGACCTTGGTGACGTTGGGGTCAACCGAGATGCCCGGGCCAAACGTGGTGGCGACGGTAGCCTTCTGGATGTACCGGCCCTTGGAAGCGGACGGCTTGAGGCGAAGAACTTCTTCCAGAGCGGCGGCGTAGTTCTCGGCCAACTTGAGGGCGTCGAACGAAACCTTGCCGATGATGAAGTGCAGGTTGGAGTGCTTGTCGACGCGGAAGTCGATCTTGCCACCCTTGATGTCGTTGACGGCCTTGGCGACGTCAGCGGTCACGGTGCCGGTCTTCGGGTTCGGCATCAGGTTACGCGGACCCAGGACCTTACCGAGGCGGCCAACCTTGCCCATAAGGTCAGGGGTGGCGACGGCGGCGTCGAAGTCGGTCCAGCCGGCTGCGATCTTTTCGATCAGGTCATCGGAACCAACGAAGTCGGCGCCGGCTGCGATTGCTGCCTCAGCCTTGTCGCCCGTTGCGAAGACCAGGACGCGGGCTGTTTTACCCGTGCCGTGCGGCAGGATAACGGTGCCGCGGACCATCTGGTCGGCCTTGCGAGGGTCAACACCCAGGCGGAAAGCTACCTCAACGGTGGCGTCGAACTTGGACGGGTTGGTGTCCTTGGCCAGCGTCACTGCCTCAAACGGCGCGTAGAACTTCTCCGCGTCGATTTTGGCTGCGGCTGCCTCATATGCTTTGCTGCGCTTTGCCATGCTGCTTATTTCTCCTTGTGCAGTTGTGGTCTGCGGACCGCGCTGGGCCCTGCCACAGTTGGGACTCCGGCTCGATAATCCGTGCCGGGCTTCCAACATTCAAATGTTTAGGTGGTGCCGGTTGCCCGGCGGTAAAGGCATTTAGCCTTCGACGGTGATACCCATGGAGCGGGCGGTGCCGGCGATGATCTTCGCGGCGCCTTCAAGGCTGGTGGCGTTGAGGTCTTCCATCTTGGAGGTGGCGATCTCGTTGACCTGGGCCTGGGTAAGCTTCGCGACCTTGACGGTGTGCGGGGTAGGCGAACCCTTGGCGACGCCTGCAGCCTTTTTGATGAGCTCTGCAGCCGGCGGGGTTTTGGTGATGAACGTGAATGAACGGTCCTCGTAGACCGTGATTTCAACCGGAATAACGTTGCCGCGCTGGGCTTCCGTCGCAGCGTTGTACGCCTTGCAGAATTCCATGATGTTGACACCGTGCTGGCCAAGCGCAGGACCGATCGGCGGGGCCGGGTTAGCGGCACCTGCCTGGATCTGCAGCTTGATGAGGCCGGTGACCTTCTTCTTGGGAGCCAATGTAGGGTCCTTCTCTCAATTACTTCCTGGGACACAGGAGCGTGCCGCAGCTTGGTGGCCGCCATGGCGAGGCGGCCGGCCGCCCCTGGCTGCTAAAGCGGGCAGCCCGGGACGAATTCTGTGGGAACAGCTAGATCTTGCTGACCTGGTTGAAAGCCAGCGTGACCGGCGTCTCGCGCTCGAAGATGGAAACCAGCACCACCAGGGTCTGGGAGTCCACCTTGATTTCGGAGATGGTGGCCGGGAGGGTCTCGAAGGGGCCCTCCTTGACGATGACCGACTCGCCGACCTCGAAGTCGACGTCGATCTGCGCCGCAGCGTGCTTGATGGGCTTGCCCTTCTCGGCCTGCTCTTCTTCGAAGACCGGCGCGAGCATGGAGAAGACCTCATCGAGGCGCAGCGGGACCGGGTTGTGGGCGTTGCCCACAAATCCGGTAACGCCCGGGGTGTGGCGGACGGCGCCCCAGGAGGCATCCGTCAGGTCCATCCGGACCAGGACGTAGCCGGGGATCCGGACGCGGTTGATCACCTTGCGCTGAGCGTTCTTGATCTCAACGACTTCCTCCATCGGAACCTGGATTTCGAAGATGTAGTCTTCCATGTCCAGGGTCTGGATGCGGGTCTCAAGGTTGGCCTTGACGCGGTTCTCGTAGCCTGCGTAGGAGTGGATGACGAACCAGTCACCTTCCTGGCGGCGCAGCTTGGCCTTGAACTCGTCGGCCGGGTCAACCTCTGCAGCGGCCGCAGCAGCTGCCAGCGCGTCGGCCGATTCGTCATCGGATCCGGCTGCTTCGTCGCCGGCAACGGCTGCCTCGTCCGAGTCCGCCTCAGCAGACTCTTCCGCGGCGGCTTCCCCGGCTTCTGCTGTGTCAGCGGCCTCGTCAGCGACGTCGGATGCGGGCGCAGCAGACGCGGCCTCGGACAGTTCCCCGGTTTCCACCGCGGCGTCCTGGCTCTTATCCAGCTCAGTCTCAGTTACCTCGAGCTCCTGCTCAGACACTTGGTCTCCTGCTTCCTCATTGCCTAACATGCCTATTTAAATGACTCAATTCCGCACACCCCGCAGAACCGCCGGAATCCCGGGGTAAGCCACGAAGTCTGCGGACCGGTCGCCTTAGCGGTCCGTGGGGCCTGTGCCGCCGAAGACCCAGCCCACGCCGACCCCGAAGGCCAGATCCAGCACTGTGGCGATGAGCATCATAATGACGACGAACACCAGCACCACAAGCGTGTAGTTGATCAGTTCCTTGCGGGTCGGAGCGACAACCTTCTTCAGTTCGCCGATGACCTGGCGGACAAAAAGCGCGATCCGGGCGAAGAAACCTGCCTTGGGGGCATTCTTGGCGGGGCGGCCACTGGAGCTGCCTGCAGCCGTTTCGGTCACCTGGATCTCACTCATCCTCGCAATGTCGGATACCCGGCCCTGAACTGAACCATGGTTGCTGCGCTTGTTCCGGAGAAACCGGAACAGCTTGCGCAGGGCAGACAGGACTCGAACCTGCAACCTGCGGTTTTGGAGACCGCTGCGCTACCAATTGCGCCACTACCCTATGGATCAAAAACAAGCCCCCGGCCTGTTTCCCCAGACTTCGCTGAGGCGCAGGCCATCGTCGTGTTTTCAACACCGGAGAACCAGTCTACGCAACAACTGCGTCTACGTCGAACCGGCCCCTTCGGACCGTGCGTCCGGCCGGGAGCAGTTGAGCAAAAAGCCGCGACCACGACTTTCCACGCTGCAGTCACACTTCCGCACGGGCACCTCTGAGGATCCGATGAACAGCATAGAGTAGATTCCGTCGAATCCCACCCGCAGCCGCCGAAGCTGCAAGCGAAGAAATGGACCCGCGATGCCTGCCGCCCGCATTTCACAGCGTATTTCCGCCATAGCCGAATCCGCCACATTGGCTGTTGATGCCAAGGCGAAGGCGTTGAAGGCGGCAGGCCGGCCGGTCATCGGTTTCGGCGCCGGGGAGCCGGACTTCCCGACCCCCGATTACATTGTGCAGGCGGCAATCGAAGCCGCCAGCCAGCCCAAGTACCACCGGTACTCCCCGGCCGCCGGCCTGCCGGAGTTGCGGCAGGCCATCGCGGACAAGACGTTCCGCGATTCCGGCTACCGGGCAGAGGCGTCCCAGGTGCTCGTCACCAACGGCGGCAAACAAGCCGTTTACAACACCTTCGCCACGCTACTGGACCCGGGCGACGAGGTGATTGTCCCGACTCCGTTCTGGACCACCTACCCGGAAGCCATCCGGCTCGCGGGCGGCGTCCCGGTCGAGGTCTTCGCCGGACCGGAGCAGGAATACCTGGTTGCCGTGGAGCAGCTGGAAGCGGCAGTTACGGACCGCACGAAAATACTCCTTTTTGTGTCCCCTTCCAACCCCACCGGCGCCGTGTACTCGCCGGAACAGGTCCGGGAGATCGGCCAGTGGGCAGCCGCCAAGGGACTCTGGGTGGTCACGGACGAGATCTACGAGCACCTGACCTACGACGGGGTGCCATTCACCTCGATTGCCACGGCCGTCCCTGAACTGGGCGACCGGGTGGTCATCCTCAACGGCGTGGCGAAGACGTACGCCATGACAGGCTGGCGCGTCGGGTGGATGATCGGCCCCGCCGACGTCATCAAGGCCGCCACGAACCTGCAGTCGCATGCCACGTCGAACGTCTCCAACATCCCGCAGGTTGCGGCGCTCGCCGCGGTGTCCGGTCCGCTGAGCGCCGTCGACGAGATGAAGCTCGCCTTCGACCGGCGCCGCAAAGCCATCGTGGCCGGACTGAACGCCATCGAGGGCGTGGATTGCCCGACGCCGAAAGGTGCCTTCTACGTCTACGCGGACGTCCGTGCCCTGCTTGGCAAGGAATTGCCGTCCGCAAACGGACCCGTCCGGCCGTCCACGTCCGCGGAGCTGGCGGCACTGATCCTCGATGAGGTGGAAGTGGCTGTGGTTCCGGGTGAGGCCTTTGGGCCCTCCGGGTACCTACGCCTCTCCTACGCCCTGGGCGATGAGGACCTCGCCACAGGCGTCGCCCGCCTGCAGGACTTCCTCGGCCAAGCCAAGTAAACAACCCTCCCGCACTTCCGGCGGGCGAATCACGAACGCTCCCGCAGCCGCTGCCGGCCGCTGCGGGAGCGTTCCCCGACAACCCGCCGAAACTGCGGGAGCGTTCCCCGACAACCCGCCGAAACTGCGGGAGCGTTCCCCGTCAACCCGCCGAAACTGCGGGAGCGTCGGGTTTGTGGGATTAGAGGAGCCTGCGCTCGGCGGCCCAGCGGGTGAGTTCGTGCCGGTTGGAGAGCTGGAGCTTGCGCAGCACGGCCGAGACGTGCGTTTCCACCGTCTTGATCGAGATGAACAACTCCCTCGCGACTTCCTTATAGCTGTAGCCCCTGGCGATGAGCCGCATCACTTCGAGCTCGCGGGCTGAGAGCCTGTCCAGTTCGTCGTCGGCAATGTCGGCCGGGGCGGTGCCGAAAGCATCGAGCACAAAGCCGGCCAGCCGGGGCGAGAAGACGGCGTCGCCGCCCGCCACCCGACGCACGGCGTCGGAAATTTCCTTCCCGGAGATGGTTTTGGTGACGTAGCCGCGGGCCCCGGCCCGGATCACCGACACAACATCCTCTGCCGCGTCGGAGACGCTCAGGGCCAGGAACCGGGTACTGCCCAGCAAGGGAGCTGAACCGGCCAGCACCTCTCGGCCGCCGCCGCCGAGCCCGCCGGGCAGATGGACATCCAGGAGCACCACGTCGGGGCGCACCGCCGCGATCACCGCGATGGCTTCTTCCACAGTCCCAGCCTCGCCGGCGACGACAATGTTCGGGTCCAGGTCAGCTTTCAGGCCGGACCTGAAGATGGCATGATCGTCCACAATTACTACCCGGATCCCCGGTCCGGGACGTTCCTCCGCGCTAATGCTCACTGTGTTGCCTCTCCGTTGCCGTTGGCGGCCGCAGCGCCCGTGGCTGCTCCCGCCGCCAACGGAAGCCTCAGCCGCACCTCGGTGCCGTCTTCGTTGCTGCTGATGGTAGCGGTGCCGCCATGGCGGTTCATCCGGCCGACAATCGATTCACGGACCCCCAGCCGGTCAGCAGGGACGGCGTCCGGGTCGAAGCCGGGACCGCGGTCCTTCACGAAGACCTCCGCCGCGTCGTCGGCGACCTCCAGATACACGGACACGGCGCCGCCGCCGTGCCGGGCAGCGTTCAGCATCGCCTCTCGGGCGGCCTGGACGAGCGCCTCGTGGCGTTCGGCCATGGCGCAGTCCCCCACAGAGACCACTTCGACCGCGCGGCCCAGGGCGTCCTCCACGTCCGCCGCGGCGGCCCTAATACGCTCGGACAACTGACCGGATTCCCGGCCCGGATCCCGGTACAGCCAGCCCCTCAACTCGCGTTCCTGGGCGCGGGCAAGCCGGACGACGTCGGTCTCGTTGCCGGCCCGCCGCTGGATCAGGGCCAGGGTCTGCAGCACGGAGTCGTGGAGGTGGGCGGCAATCTCGGCCCGTTCGGTGGCGCGGACCCGCCCGGCCCGTTCCGCCTCCAGGTCGCGCCAGAACTTCAGCCCCCAGGGCAAGAGGACCAGCGCCACGCCCCCTAGCACCGCCACCGAGGCCAGCAGCGCAAGCCAGGTCTGTTCCCACGACCCGGAGCCGGACACCATAACCAGGACGCCGGTGACAACAAGTGCCAACCCGGCCGCAAGACGTGCCCAGCCGCCGGCCTGGTCCGCTTTGGTCTTGTCCACAAGGCCTGCCCGGCGGGTTTCATCCAACTGCATCCAGGCGATGGCCGCGCCGCACAGGATGGCCGCAACCGGGACGAGGGTCCCGAGCGGAATGTCAACGCCGAGCAGACGGGCAATCAGGATGCCGGCGGCCAGCAGCAGGCCCGACCCAAGCAGGATCTCCTTGCCGTAGCGCATTCCGGTGATCCTGCCGCGCCACCACCCGGCTGGAAACTCACCGTCCGGCACGCTCACAGCGGGAGCAATGGGCGACACCGGCTGGCGGGCGCTGCGCCTGGCGCTTTCATCAGCGGTGGGAACCATGATCCAAAGCCAGGCGTAGAACGCCACCCCGGCACCGCCGGCGAGCGCGGCAACCGCCATACCGACTCGGATCATCCGCACCGGCCAGCCCAGATGCCCGGCGAGGCCGGCGCAGACCCCGGCGATCACCCGGTCGCTGCCGCGGACCAGCGGCGGGCGGGAAGCGGCTGTTGTCATAAGGCAATCCAAACACGGATCAGGGTTTCCCTGCCGTGTTTCCGGCCCGAACCGGGGTCGACTCAGGGGCAGTTCAGGGTGTTCCCCAGTAGAACGGAATCGTGGCGGACGGCAGGATCGAAGTATGAATCCGCACCCTGAGCACCCCAATGAAGGAAACGCCCCTGCAGGCGGTGCCGCAGAAGAGCCTGCGGCGCCGGCCGCGGAGACCTCTGCCGGCACTGCCGCCAACACCTCCGCGACCGCGCCGCTGGAGGATTCGGCCGGTTCCGGGGCCGGCAACCCGCCTCCTCCGCCCTACGACTACGCGCCAACACCTCCTCCGCCTCCGCCCTACGACTACGCGCCAACACCTCCTCCGCCTCCGCCTTACGACTACGCGCCAACGCCTCCGCCGGCCGGCAGCCCGCCGCAGGATTTCTTCGACTGGATCCGGAGCCACGGCGTCCACCGAGGCCGCGAGCGCTGGGTCGGCGGGGTGGCAAGTGGCATAGCCCGGCACTTCGGCGTCGACCCGTTGATTGTCCGCGGCATCCTGATAGTGCTGGCAATCTTCGCCGGCGTCGGCGTCCTGCTCTACGGCATCGCGTGGGCACTCCTGCCCGAACCGGACGGGCGCATCCATCTGCAGGAAGCCGCCGCGGGCCGCTGGTCATCCGGCATGACCGGGGCCCTGATCACCACGGTCGTCGGCTTCCCCAGCCTGGGCAGCGGCGCCTGGGGCTGGGACCGCTACGGCGCTGGCCCCTTCCTTTGGACAGTTTTTTGGGTCGGCGGCGCCATCTACCTCATCTACTACCTCACGCACCGCAACAAGTCCCGGAACGGCGCCACCGGCCTGTCCGCTGGCCATCCGGACGGTGACCCGGCGGTCCACACCGCCTACCCGCCAAAGCAGGCAACGCCCGCGGTACCGGCAGGGGTGGCCCCCTTCGCCGCAACCGGCTACGGGGCCTCGGAAACACCGGCCCACAACGGCGAGTCAACGCTGCCGGCACCGGGCTGGGGCACACCCCAACCGCCGGGTGCAACACGCCCGTTCCGTGGCGGCTACCAGCCGGTGCCCGGGCCCGTCCAGCCGGGCAAACCCCGGAAGCTGGGCCCGGGCACTCCCGCCGTCGCGGTGACAGCCGGCCTTGCCCTGCTGGTGGGCGGCGGTATCAAGATCCTCGACGTCGCGAACCTCATCAACCTCGGTACCTCCAGCAGCGCCGTTATCTGGGCCAGCGCCGCCGTGGTCCTGGGTCTCGGCATCCTTATCGCCGGTCTCAGGGGCCGCACGTCGGGCAGCCTCGGGTTCTTGGCAGCGCTCGCCCTGGTCGTCGGCGGAATCTTCAATGTGTTGCCCAACGGCGACCGCTTCCGTCCGCAGAATGCGGACTGGTCACCGGTGAGCATCGAGCAGGCACTGGGAGGCTTCGACATCACGGCCGGCACCGGAACCGTGGACCTTACCGGGCTCTCGCTCAACCCTCCGTTGAAAACCGACCTTGTGGTCCCTCTCGACGCGACAGCAAGCAACCTCACGGTGGTCATCCCGGACACCGTTCCGGTGGAAATCCAGGCAGACATGACCATGGGCAACCTCAATGAGGGCAGCCAGAATCACAGTGGCATGACCACTCGGCAGATCGATTACAACACCGAAATGCCGGGGGCGACCCTGATCGTCAAGATAGACGGCACCTTCAGCAACGTCACCATCAAGGAAGGTAATTGACATGAGCAGCTATGACGCACCGGCCGGCAGCCCGGCAGCCCCGCCTCCGCCGGGAGCGCGGGAACCGCAGGTGGAATCACCGCCCCGCGTGGGCACCATCGTCTGGGGCTTGATAGTGATGGCACTGGCCGCACTTATCATCGTTTCCGAGCTGCGCCTCGTGTCGCTCAACGGCAGCTACGTGGTGATCGGCCTGATGATTGGCGCCGGAGCCGCTCTCGTCGTCGGCGGGCTGCTCTCATCGCGCGGACGTGACAAAGCCACCCCGACAAGGAAGTCTTGAACCATGGAAAAATTCTTCAGCACCGTCAGGGGCCTTGGGCTCAAACGCGGCCCGCAGCGTTGGCTGGGCGGAGTCTGCGGAGGCATCGCCGCCAAACTGAACGTGGATGTTGCGTTCGTCCGGATCGCCTTTTTGCTCGTCGCGCTGCTGCCTGGACCGGCTTTTGTGCTTTATCTTGCGGCCTGGCTTCTCCTCCCGGACCAGCGGAACGCCGTCGTCCTTGAGACGTTCCTCGCCAAGCGCTCGGGACGACCCTGACGCCGTCCCCGCGAGGAAACGCAGTGCCCCGGCCGGCCGGCCGGGGCACTTTCCCGAAGTCACAGGTTGTGTCCTGCCCCACAGGCGCCACTAGACTCTAGGTGAGCTCAGCGTGGCGCTCTTCCTGAAAACCTACGAACCAGGATTTGAGCCGAGACATGAAAATTGGAATCCTCACCAGTGGCGGCGACTGCCCGGGACTGAACGCCGTCATCCGAGGCGCCGTCCTGAAGGGCATCGCCGTGCACGGCCACGAGTTCGTGGGGTTCCTGGACGGCTGGCGTGGCGTCGTCGAAGCAGACACCATCGATATCCCCCGCAGCATGGTCCGCGGCATCGCCAAACAGGGCGGGACCATCCTGGGGACGTCCCGGACCAACCCGTTTGAAAACAACGGCGGACCCGAGGTGATCAAGGCCAATATGGACCGGTTGGGCATCGACGCCCTCATCGCCATCGGCGGGGAAGGCACGCTGGCGGCCGCCAAACGCCTCACCGACGCCGGCCTGAAGATCGTGGGCGTCCCCAAGACCGTCGACAACGATCTCGACGCCACTGACTACACCTTCGGCTTCGACACCGCCGTCGAAATTGCCACCGAGGCGATCGACCGGCTGCGGACCACCGGCGAGTCCCACCACCGTTGCATGATCGCCGAAGTGATGGGACGCCACGTGGGCTGGATCGCCCTGCACGCCGGCATGGCCTCGGGCGCCCACGCCATCCTGATCCCGGAGCAGAAAGCCTCGATGAAGCAGATCGCCGACTGGGTTGTCTCGGCTCGGGACCGTGGCCGCGCGCCGCTCATTGTCGTGGCCGAGGGATTCGTCCCGGATGACCAGGAAACGCCGCACTCCGAACGCGGGCTGGACACCTTCGGACGTCCGCGCCTTGGCGGGATCTCGGAAAGGCTGGCCCCCGAGCTGGAAGCCATGACCGGCATCGAAACCCGTGCGACCGTCCTGGGCCACATCCAGCGCGGCGGTGTTCCCACCGCATTCGACCGTGTCCTGGCGACCCGGCTGGGCATGGCCGCGATCGATTCGGTCGTCGAAGCGCGCTGGGGCACCATGGTGTCCCTCAACGGCACCGACATCGTCCATGTAGGCTTCGACGCCGCGCTCGGTAACCTCAAGACCGTCCCGCAGTACCGCTACGACGAGGCCGCGGTCCTCTTCGGTTAGGCCCCGGGCCCCGGCGCGCCGGTGGGTAGGGTGGAGTCATGACACTTGAGCCCGGTTCCGTCGACATCATCCAGCTCGCGTGGGCCCGTTCCCTCGGTCTGGACGACGGCGCGTTTGCCGCTGCGGCGGGCGAACGCATCACGCGGGCAGACGACTCGGCCCGCGCCGTCCGGTTTGTCCGGCTGTTCGGCAATTCTGCATTCGTGGGACCACAATGGGCGCTGGACGCCGCCAGGGGGCTAACCGACGGGGAGCTGGCGCAACACGGCACGCTGCTCGCCCTCACCCGGGAGCACGGAGGCCACGGTCTCGGCGCCACGGCACTTTTTTTCGCAGATGATCTGCCCCTGCAACAACCCGCTGAGGAGCTCACCGTCTCGCCGGGCAGCCCGGAAGCTGTCGAGCTGGAATCCGCCTGCCCGCCGGATGACGTCAACGAAGTAGGCCTCGCGGACCTTGAGCACCGTTTCACCATCATGCATGTGGAAGACGGCCGCAAGACCCCGGTGGCCTGCGGTGCCTACACCGAGTGGGAAGGCATCCTGGCCCAGATGGGGGTGCTGGTCGCCCCGGACTGGCGCCGCCGGGGGCTGGGATCACTGGCGGCCTCCATCGCGGCTCATGAGGCACTCGCCTCAGGGCTGACGCTGCAATGGCGTGCCGAGGTCAGCAACAAGGGCGCACTGGCCATCGCCCGCAGCCTGGGCCTGGCCGCCGGCGGCATCCAGACCAGCGTGCTGCTGGGCTGATCCGGAAGCCGCCGGGGTTGGAGCGTTAGCGCTGCTTTGCCGGCGCCTGCTCATCTGACGAAGCCCCCGCCGGAGCGGTTGCGGGCCTGCCCCAGCCCTGAACCGGCTGGGGCTTCGCGAAGAACAGCGCCACCGCCGCGCCGAGCAGAATCACGGCAGCGGGAAGCATAATGGACTGGCCCATCGCCGTCGAGAATCCCTCGCGCAGGGCCTCAGGCAGGGTGCCGCCAAATGCCATCGGGCTGGCGCCGGCGGGAGCTGCCGGCAGCTCCGATGCCAGGCGGGACTGAATGAGCACTGCAATGGCAGCGCTGCCGAGGACGGCCCCAATCTGCCGGGTGGTGTTGTAGACCCCGGAACCGGCACCGGCCTGGCGGGGCTGCAGGTTTCGGGTGGCGGTCGAACTAAGGGGCGCCCAGATTCCGGCGTTAGCGAAGCCCAGCACAGCGCTCGGCAGCAGGAACAGCCAGATCGGCGTGTCCGGGTGCATCAGGGAGGAATTCCAGAACAGCGCCACGGACATCAGAACCAGGCTTGTGGCGGTGATGTACTTCGGATTGACCCTGTCGATAATCTTCCCGACGACGGGTGCCAGGCCACCAGCGATCACGGCCATCGGAACCATCATCAGGGCAGACTGGGTGGGCGTCAGCCCGCGGACAATCTGGTAGTAGAAGATCAGCGGCAGGGTGAAGGCCGTGACGGTAAAGCCGACGGTGGTGATGCTGATGTTCGCGAGCGAGAAGTTCCGGTCCTTGAAGAGGGACAGCGGCAGCAGCGGCTCGCCCTTGTTGATCTTTTGCCACCAAACGAAGACCACCAGGACGGCGATTCCCGAGATGATTAGGCCCCATACCGTAATCGGCCCGGTGATGGTCCCCCAGTCGTACGTCTCACCTTCCTGGATGCCGAATACCAGCAGGAACAATCCGACGGCGCTGAGCACTACACCGGGGATGTCGAACTTGTGCGGGTGGGTGCTCAGGGCCGGCACGTACCGCACGGCCAGGACAAACCCGACGATGCCAACCGGAACGTTAATAAAGAAGATCCATTCCCAGCCCAGGCCGTCGACGAGGACGCCGCCGAGGATCGGGCCGACGAGGGTCGCGATGCCTGCGGTGGCGCCCCAGACGCCCATCGCGGCACCCCGCCGGTCCGGTGCGAAGATCCGGGTGATCACCGCCATGGTCTGGGGTGTCATGAGTGCGGCGCCGAAGCCCTGGAACACCCGGGCCACGATCAGCATCTGGACGTCGCCGGAGAGACCGCACCAAAGGGAGGCCAGCGTGAAGACGACCAGGCCGGTCAGGTAGAGCTTCTTGGGGCCGAAGCGGTCGCCCAGCCGGCCGGTGATCAGCAGCGGCACCGCGTAGGCGAGCAGGTAGGCGCTGGTCACCCAGATTACCGAGTTGATGTCCGCGTTCAGGCCTTCCATAATGCGGGGGTTGGCCACCGAGACGATGGTGGTGTCGATCAGGATCATAAAGAACCCGATAACGAGGGACCAGAGTGCCGGCCACGGCCTGGCTACAGTTTCCATGTGGTTCCTTAGTGCTGGTGGTGATGCCTGGGGATGTCTGAAATTATTCGTCGAACGCGGAGCCGGGGGTGGCTACCAGGTCAGCTGGCCGGTTCCGAGCTCCTGCTGGAGGCTCCGGATCCAGCCGGTCTCTGCGCGCAGCATGACCTGCTGGTACTCCATGTCGATCCAGTACTTGCGGTCGACCTGCTGCGCCCGGACCCGTTCTTGCGCGGCGGAGAGGAAGTCGAGCTGCTCCCGGAGCCCGATAAGGCGCCGGTCGAGCAGTTCGATCACGACGCCGGCACGCAGGTTGTACGCCTCCGAGACGGCCATCGGGAAGGACGGATATTCATTGACGGGAGTAGCGAGCATGTCCTGCAGCCGCAGGGTCAAAGCCTCCCGGCCCGCCCCGGAAATCTCGTAGGTGGTGCGTTCCGGGCGGTTGCCTTCACGGTCGGTTCCGGTCGCGGCCACCAGCCCCTGCTCTTCAAGCCGCCCGACTGCGTGATAAAGCGTTCCCGGACGGACCTTGACCAAACGGTCCTCATGCCGGGCGACCAGGAGCTGGTACATCTCGTAGGGATGCATCGGTTCTTCTGCGAGCAGGGAGAGTGCGGCAACGCCCAATGGTGTCAGCGGCGTGGCTCGAGGCATGGTGCGGGGTCCTTTGGTAATGGCGGCCGGTGAGCCCGAAACACTATTCCAGCACGACTATTCCACATGGAGTATACGGGCGCAACAGTGTTGGGAATCCCGGGAACCGGATCAGCCCAGCAGCGCCAGGATGTCGTTGCGCTCGAACATTTGCGCGGCCGCCCGGGCCGATGGCGTCCCGGCGTCGGGGTCCGCCCCGGCGTCGACCAGCACCCGGGACACCTCCGTGTAGCCCTTGAACACGGCCCCTGCCAGCGGCGTCTGGCCTCGGTCGTTGGCGGTGTTCGCGTCTCCGCCGTGCGCCAGGATGAGCCGGACGGCGTCGGCGTGGCCGTGGTATGCCGCAAGCATCAGCAAGGAATCCCCCGCCGTGTTCGTTAAGCCCGCCGGGGCCCCGGCGGCGAGGTAGCTGCCAAGAGTGGCGGAGTCACCCTGCCGGGCAGCGTCAAAAAGTCTGTGTGCCAGCGCCAGGGTCTCTTCGTCAGGCACGGAGCTTCCCTCAGTCATCGAGTCCCCCGCAGGAAACCGGTCTGCCGTCCTACAACCTGTCCGGCGTCGGGAGCCACAATAAGTTCCTGCGCCGCGGTGTAGGGCTCTTCGCCGTCAAGTACTGTCAGCACGTCCTCCGGCGAGACCGAGCGTTTGACCACTGCCAGGGCCACCGGCCCCATTTCATAGTGCTGGGCTACGGAGGTGACGGTGCCCACCTTGCGCTCACCGGCGCGGACTTCGCTGCCGACGGCGGGCATGGTGTGCTGTGATCCGTCGAGCTGCAGGAACACCAGCCGGCGCGGCGGGTGGCCCAGGTTATGCACCCGGGCCACTGTTTCCTGGCCCTTGTAGCAGCCTTTGTTCAGGTGCACGGCGGTGCGGAGCAGGTCGAGTTCGTGCGGGATGGTCCGGTCGTCGGTTTCGGCGCCCCAGCGGGGCCGCCACGCCGCGATGCGCAGCGCTTCGGCCGCCCAGACCCCCGCGAGCGGGCGTGCCCCGACGGTGGCTTCAAGTTCCCCGGCCGGGACGAGGTACTCGAACCACGGCCGTTCGAGCCCCGGGTGGGAATCCTCCCCCACCACCGCGTACGAGTAGCCGCCGGCCCCGACATGGGGCCACGGGTCTTCCCAGACCAGCAGGCCGGAGAACTCAGGTACCCGGCGGGTGGTACCCAGCACGGCCCAGTCCGCGGATGCGTCGATGATCTCGACCCGGAGCATAAACTTCATTTTGTTCAGCCACTCGGCCAGCGGCGCGGCCTCGGCCGCCTCGACAACAAGCCAGGTCGTGGCACCGTCGTCCACGACCCGTGCGTCGAATTCGATCCGGCCCTGCACGCTGAGCAGCAGCAGTTCACTGGACTGCCCCGGCCCAAGGGTGGTCAGCTGCTGGGAGGAGAGCGTGTTAAGCCAGCTCAGCCGGTCCGGCCCGGCAACGGTGACGACGCCGCGGTGGGACAGATCCACAAGGGCGGTCCCGGCAGCCAGGGCCCGCTGTTCGCGCAGCGGTTCGCCGTAGTGGGAGGCGACGCCGGCATCAGCCCCGACGGCCTCGACGGCGCCGGGCCGCTCCAACAGGGGGTTTTTGGTAGTCATATGTAGTAGAAGTCCTCAACGCTTAGCGGTATTCCGGATTTTCGAAGTCAAACCTGGTGCCGGCCTTCCAGGCCTCGGGCAGGTTCCCGTAGGCAGGAATGCCGCCTGCATCCTTGAGGATCCGTGCCAGATGCAGCAGGTTCCAGGTCATGAAGGTGGTGTTGCGGTTGGTGAAGTCACTTTCCGGACCGCCGGAGCCTTCGTCAAGGTAGCTCGGACCCGGTCCCACGGCACCTATCCAGCCGGCGTCGGCCTGCGGCGGGATGGTGAAGCCGACGTGCTGGAGGCTGTAGAGGACGTTCATGGCGCAATGCTTGATCCCATCCTCGTTTCCGGTGATGAGGCAACCGCCGACCTTGGGGTAGAACGCCCACTGGCCCTGCTCGTTCAGCTCGCCCGAGTGCGCGTAGAGCCGCTCAATCAACTTCTTCGTCTGCGAGGAGTTGTCGCCGAGCCAGATGGGTCCGGCCAGCACCACAATGTCCGCGTCCCGGACGGCCGGATACAGTTCCGGCCACTCATCGGTCTGCCAGCCATGCTCGCGCATGTCCGGATAGACGCCGCTGGCGATGTCGTGGTCCACCGTCCGGATGACCCGGGTGCTGACGCCGTGTTTTTCCATGATGGCGCGGCTGACGTCAATCAGGCCCTGCGTGTTGGAGGTCTCGGGGGACCTCTTGAGGGTGCCGTTGAAATACACGGCCTTCAGGTCGCTGAAATCGGCAGTTGTTTTGGGTATGGCATTCACTGTGATGCTCCCTGCGGTCGTTCCGGACAACTGACTTTCAGTGAGAGATCAAAGCCGGGCTTTTCCGCCGGCAGGCACCGTGCGCCGCCGATCAGCTCGCTTTGTGCAGGATGGCGGATGCGTGCGCCGCCAGGCCGCTTCCCCCCGCAGATCCCTTGCCCGAGGCCACGTCCCAGCGCCACAGCAGGTTGCCTTCCACCAGGCCAAAGATCCGGGTCGCGGCGGTGTACTCCTTGGAGTGGCTGCCGCGCATCACCATGTCGGTGCTGAGCTGGATCTGCGGGCCCTTAATTTGGCCGTAATACAACTCGGAAATCCCGCCGGGATGGGAGATCGAGACCGAGATATCGAAGCCGCCGTCGTTGTTGCGCAGGGCCTCGACTTCGTCGGCGCTCTTGAGCACGGGAACGATGTCCGCCGGGATCAGCCCGGGGCCGCCATCCTCCTCGCGCTGTTTGCGTTCCAGGGCCCAAAACCCGGTTTCGACAGTGAGCGGACGCAAGGTGGTGCCGGCGTCGTCGGTCAGCCAGCTCTCGGCCCGGTACTGCAGGTACGGCAGGCCGTTGTGGGTGAAGGACACGTGTTGCCGGAAGTGCTCGGAATCCTCTTCCCCGGCGCCCAGCCTGCCCTCACCCTCCCACTCACCTATGAGCCAGGACAGCGGAACGATTTCGGGTGTCAGATCGGTCGGTATTTCAATCGGCACAGCAGCTACCCCTGGAAACGAAGACGGCTAGTGGTTCTGGTGTCTACTTCTGGCCCTTGAAGAGGCGGTACACAACAAAGCCGGCGAACCACGCCATGGCCACGCTGGCAACGCCGAGCAGTACAAGGAAGAAGATTTCAAATGCAAGTACGGACATGATGCCATCCTAGCGCGTTAGTAGATGAGTAGTTTGTCTATGAAGTAAGCCAGCGAACCGACGGCGGAGACCGGGCCCAGCCCCATTCCGAGGGCCGCCGCAAAGCTGAGAGATTCGCCGCGAAGGATCACCAGGCGGCGGAAACTCATCAGCACGGCGCCCACCACCACCCCAACGACCGCGGCCGGCAGCACCGCGATGTCGGAAAAGACGAGGCCCGCGAGCGGCCCGGCCAGCCCTGCACCGACGATGCCCAGCGGCGCCACAACCCTGTCCGGCCAGCGGATCAGGCCGGCCAGCAGGGCAATCGCAGCGCTGATTGCCGCGACCAGGAGCATTTCACGGACGCCGTTGAATCGGGAGCACGCGATCCAGCCTGCGCCCAGGCAGGAGAGCAAAACACCGGCGCTGGAACCGAGCGTGGACTCCAGGCGCTGCGCCTGGCCGGTCCCGCGGATCAGCTGCATCACAAAGACCGCCATCACCCCGGCCGCCATAAACGATGGCGTCCAGTCAAGGAAACCCGGGCCGGGAAGGTACGTCGCGGCAACGGCGGCGCCGACGCCGGGCAACCCGATCAGGACGGCAAGGGTCTTTTTGGCCGGGATGCCCAGGAAATGCGGCCAGCCGACTCCGACGGCGGCGGCGGCGATCACTGCCACGGCCAGCAGCGCCGCCGCCGAGATGTACGATGCGCCGACTATCGCGGCGAGTCCGGCCAAGCCGATAACGCCGATGATCCAGGTTTTCACTGCTCACCCGACATCTTTATATCCGTCATCCGTCTTCCGATCGTCTTCCCGGTCGTGGTCGTACTTTCGCTCACCTGCGGACCCCCAATCGAGCTGATCAACGTCACCGGGCTGCGGGCCCGACGGATCAATCCTGCCTTATACGACCGTTTTGTGTCGCAAATGAACCGGACGAAGGTGACGAAAGCATGTCCGGAAAGGTGCGTTTGGGTATACTCGAACTCAGCTACAGACGCCCAACGATGCGCGGACACCCCTTGGAGGAAACATGTCGCACATCCTGCTACTGACGAACAGCACCGGCTCATCGGTGGACGTCCTGCCTGCGCTGGAATTACTGAACCACCGGGTCCACATTCTCCCCGCCGAGCCGACAGCCCTCCTGGAGACGGACCCTTGCGACATCGTCCTCCTCGACGCCCGCAAAGATCTCGTCGGCGCGCGCTCCCTGACCCAACTGCTCAAGGCCACCGGCCTGAGCGCCCCGCTGATGTTGATACTGACCGAGGGCGGCATGGCCGCCGTCTCCTCTGCCTGGGCCGTCGATGACATCGTTCTCGAGTCGGCCGGGCCCGCAGAAGTCGAAGCCCGCATCCGCCTCGGCATCGCCCGGGCCGTCCCTGACAAGGACGATGCCCCCGCCGAAATCCGGGCCGCCGGCGTCGTGATCGATGAGGCCAGCTACACGGCCCGCGTCAACGGCGCTCCGCTGAACCTGACATTCAAGGAATTTGAACTGCTCAAATACCTGGCCCAGCACCCCGGCCGGGTCTTCACCCGCCAGCAACTGCTGACCGAGGTCTGGGGCTACGACTACTACGGCGGTACCCGCACCGTGGACGTCCACGTCCGGCGGCTGCGGGCGAAGCTCGGCGCCGACCACGAGAACCTGATCAGCACGGTCCGCAACGTCGGCTACCGCCTGACCCTGGTCCGGCACCCGGAGGAAGAGCTCACCGGGGCCTGACCCGGCAGCGCCGACAGCCAGCGCCTGCGGCAGCCCAAGGACGCACCAGCGCAGACGCAGAAAGCCCCGGACATCAGTCCGGGGCTTTCTGCTAACCAGTGGAGGACATACGGGTCGAACGTATCGAGGCCACCCCAGTGGTGGATCCCCCTCGCATCTGCGCTGACCGAACCGGGAATACTTCCCGACCAGGCACCGGATGACTTAACGACTATACGTAGAAGTTCCCGGATCGACAAAATCCGCCCTGCCCGGCGCCACCGTATAGCCTTGCACCATGAGTCCTGCGCATCCTGAAACCTGGCCCGTCCTCGCCGCCAAAGGAGCTGCGGATCCGCAGCTCCTGAAGGACGTCACGGCACTCGCGGCCGCCGCGGAGGAATCCGACGGCAATCCGCCGCTGTCCGAACAGACCCTCGTGACGCTGCGTGCCGCGGACACCGGTGGGAGCGTCGGCACCACAACGGCCCGGACACTCGCCCTGTACAGCCCCGATGACGGGTCCGACCCGGCGACGGCACAGGATCTCGCCGGGATCGCCGTCGTCATCGAGGAACCGGACGGCACCGGTGTGCTGGAAATCGCCGTCCACCCCAGCTACCGCAACCAAGGCGTGGCGGACCGGCTGGTCGGCGAACTCCGGAGCACCCGCGGCTTTGCTGGCCTGAAGGCCTGGTCCCATGGCAACCACGAAGCCGCTGCCGACCTCGCCGCACGCTACGGTTACGGACCGGTCCGGGAACTGTGGAAGATGCGCCTCACCAGCACGGCCGCGGAACTGCCCGCGATTCCCCTACCGGACGGTGTAAGCCTTCGTGCCTTCGTCCCGGCGCGGGATGAGGACCGCTGGCTCGCCGCGAACCGGGCCGCTTTCGCGCACCATCCTGAGCAGGGAAACATGACGCGGGCAGATCTCGACGCGAGGATGGCAGAACAGTGGTTCGATCCGGCCGGTTTCCTGCTGGCCGTCGATTCCTCGGACCGGATTCTCGGCTTCCACTGGACCAAGGTGCACCCGCGGCACGGCGACCACCCCGCTATCGGCGAGGTCTACGTGGTGGGCGTGGCACCCGGTGCGCAGGGCACCGGGCTTGGCAAGGCACTGACAGTCGCCGGCATCGGATATCTGCAGCGTCAGGGCCTGCACGCAGTGATGCTCTACGTCGACGCGGACAACGTTCCTGCCGTCTCCTTGTACCGGCGCCTGGGCTTCACCCGCTGGGACGTCGACGTGATGTACGCGCCGCTTCAAGGGCGGTAATCCAATCGGCGGACATCACGCGTTCACCCCGTGGAAATCTGGGCTCCTCGAAAGCTGACCGCGCGGTGAATGCTTGTAAGGTTGAAGCAAATCGCGCCAGCAATAGGAGAGACCATGCAACGGGAATCTGCCCGGACGGCCACGTCCGAGGGCGCCACGTCGGAGAAAAAAGTGCGGCCGGCGCGTGCCCGGTTCGGTTCCTCCGAAGTGCCTGCCTCACGTGCCACCCAAGACCGGATCGACATTCCTGAATTTGCGCCAAATCTGGAGCCGGAGGGTGATTTCAGCCCCGACCGCTTCCTGGACCGCGAGCTGAGCTGGCTCTCTTTCAACGCCCGCGTCCTGGAACTCGCCGAAGACCCCAACCTCCACCTGCTGGAACGCGTCAGCTTCCTCTCCATCTTCGCGTCCAACCTGGATGAGTTCTTTATGGTCCGCGTCGCCGGGCTGAAGCGCAGGATCGCCACCGGGCTCGCCGTCCCGTCTCCCGCCGGCCTCAGCCCAATGCAGGTCCTCGAGCAGATCGGCGACGAGGCCCACAGGCTGCAGCAGCGCCACGCCAATGTCTATGCCGAGCAGATCCGCCCGGCCCTGGCCTACGAGCACATCCACCTGATGCACTGGGATGAGCTCGACTCCCAGGCCAAGGACCAGCTCAGCGCCATGTTCGCGGAGAAGGTCTTCCCGATCCTGACCCCGCTGGCCGTGGACCCGGCCCACCCCTTCCCCTACATTTCCGGACTTTCCCTGAACCTCGCCGTCGTGGTCCGCAACCCGGTCAGCGACAAGGAGCTCTTCGCCCGCCTCAAGGTCCCGGACCAGCTCCCCCGGCTGATCTCGATTGACGGACCGCGCGCCGGCTCGGTGCCGGGCCGGGTGGCACGCTTCATCGCTCTCGAGGAAGTCATCGCCGTCCATCTGGACCAGCTCTTTGCCGGCATGGAGGTGCTCGAACACCACACCTTCCGCGTCACCCGAAACGAAGACGTCGAGGTCGAAGAGGACGACGCCGAAAACCTGCTGCAGGCCCTCGAGAAAGAACTGCTGCGCCGCCGCTTCGGCCCGCCGGTCCGGCTCGAAGTCACCACCGACATCAACCCGAACATCCGTGCGTTGCTGATCCGCGAACTGGGCGTCGAGGAATCCGAGGTCTATTCGGTTCCGGCCCCCTTGGATCTCCGGGGCCTCTCGGTCATCGCCGGAATAGATCGGGCTGACCTGCACTATCCCAAGCATGTCCCGCACACCTCCCGGTACCTTAACGAATCGGAAACGTCCAAGGCGGCGAATGTCTTTGCGGCCATGCGGCGCCGTGACATCCTGCTGCACCACCCCTACGACTCGTTCTCCACCTCGGTGCAGGCGTTCCTGGAACAGGCGGCGTCGGACCCCAAGGTCCAGGCCATCAAACAGACCCTCTACCGCACCTCGGGCGACTCCCCGATCGTTGACGCCCTGATCGATGCCGCCGAGGCAGGCAAGCAGGTGCTGGCCCTGGTCGAGATCAAGGCCCGCTTCGACGAGCAGGCCAACATCTCGTGGGCCCGGAAGCTCGAGCAGGCCGGTGTCCACGTGGTTTACGGCATCGTGGGGCTCAAGACGCACTGCAAGCTGTCACTCGTGGTGCGCCAGGAAGTGGACGGACTCCGCCGGTATTGCCACATCGGCACCGGCAATTACCATCCCCGCACGGCCCGCTACTACGAGGACCTCGGTCTCCTCACCGCCAATGAGCAGGTAGGCGAGGACCTCTCCAAGCTCTTCAACCAGCTCTCCGGCTACGCTCCGAAATCGACGTTCAAGCGGCTTCTGGTGGCACCGCGCTCGGTCCGTTCAGGACTCATCGACCGGATCGAAACAGAGATCCGCAACGCCCGCGCGGGCCTCGCCGCCCGGGTCCAGATCAAGGTCAACTCGATCGTGGACGAAGCAATCATTGATTCCCTCTACCGGGCGTCCCAGGCCGGGGTCCCGGTGGACATCATCGTCCGCGGCATCTGCTCGCTGCGGCCGGGGGTGCCCGGGCTGAGCGAGAACATCACTGTCCGGTCCGTGCTGGGCCGCTTCCTGGAGCACTCCCGCGTTTTCGCCTTCGCAAACGGCGGGGATCCGGTGGTCTACATCGGTTCAGCGGACATGATGCACCGGAACCTTGACCGCCGCGTCGAGGCCCTGGTTCAGCTAACCAGCGGGGACGACACAACATACGTGATGGATCTGCTGCGCCGCTACATGGATCCTGGCACCGCCAGCTGGCACCTCAACAACCAGGCGGAGTGGACCCGCCACCATCTCGCCGAAGACGGTCAGGACCTCGGCGACATTCAGTCCTGGCTGCTCAATTCCCGCTCGCGGCAGCGCACCTCCGGGCTGCGGTAGGGGCTCTGGCATTGAGTAGCGATGCACCGGTTGCCGACCAGAGCGACCATCCCGGCGAAGCAATTGCCGTGGTGGCGGCGGGCGCCCTGCCCTGGCGCGTCACCCCGGGTGACAAAGGCCAGCTTCAGGTCCTGCTGATCCACCGCCCGCGCTATGACGACTGGTCCTGGCCCAAAGGCAAGATCGACCCGGGCGAGACCGTACCCGAATGTGCAGCCCGGGAGGTCGAGGAGGAAATCGGGCTGACGGCGCCGCTGGGCATCCCCTTGCCCGCCATCCACTATCACGTCCCCGCCGGGCTGAAGGTGGTCCATTATTGGGCCGTCGACGTCGACGGCGCCCCGCTCCGGCCGGACGGCAAGGAAGTGGACAGCGTGATGTGGTGCTCGCCGGAGAAGGCAGCGACGCTGCTGAGCAACCCGAGCGACATCGCCCCGCTTGAGCACCTGGCGGGCGCCCATTCCCGGGGTGAGCTGAAGACCTGGCCGCTGCTGGTGGTGCGCCACGCCAAGGCCAAACCGCGCTCCTCATGGTCCAAAGCCGAAGGGGACAGGCCGCTGGCCGCCACCGGGATGCGGCAGGCGCAGGCGGTGGGCCGGCTCCTGCAGGCATGGAAACCACTGCGGATAGTTTCAAGTCCGTGGTTGAGGTGTGTGGCCACCATCGCCCCGTACGCCAAGGCTTCGGATGCGAAAGTAAAGCTTAATGAAGCCCTTACGGAACACCGTCACGGCCGCCATCCGCACAAGACTGCCGCCGCCGTCGAAGACCTCTTTGACAAACAGCGGGCCGTGGCGCTGTGCACCCACCGCCCGGCGCTGCCTACCGTGTTCGCCCAGCTCGGAAAGCACATGGGTTCCCGGTTGCGCGCCCAGCTCCCGGAGGAGGAACCGTTCCTGGCCCCCGGCGAGATTGTGGTGTGCCATGTGGCGCACCACAGCGGGGACAAAGTGGTCGCCGTCGAGCGGTTCAGGCCCTTCGACGACTAAGCCGTGTGACCTGCCGCCGGTAATGCCGGCACGATGGATAAGGACCTGCGGCGACTTCTCAGTAGACTGGGAACGTGAGCATCCCAACACCCTATGAAGACTTGCTGCGCGATGTCATCGAACACGGCACGCACAAATCCGACCGGACCGGCACCGGCACCTTGAGTGTGTTCGGCCGCCAGATGCGCTTCGATCTGAGCAAAAGCTTCCCCCTGGTCACCACCAAACGAGTGCACTTCAAGTCCGTCGCGGTCGAGCTGCTGTGGTTCCTCCGCGGGGACACGAATGTGAAGTGGATGCAGGACCAGGGTGTCACCATCTGGAACGAATGGGCCGACGCCGACGGCGAACTCGGACCGGTCTACGGCGTCCAGTGGCGCTCCTGGCCGACTCCCGACGGCGGCCACATCGACCAGATCGCCGAACTAATCGCGAACCTCAAAACCGACCCGGACTCGCGCCGGCACATCGTCTCCGCCTGGAACGTCGCCGAGCTCAAAGACATGGCTCTCCCGCCGTGCCACGCGTTCTTCCAGTTCTATGTGGCCGACGGCAAACTCTCCTGCCAGCTCTACCAGCGTTCCGCGGACACCTTTTTGGGTGTGCCGTTTAACATCGCCTCGTATGCCCTGCTCACCTGCATGATCGCCCAGCAGACTGGCCTGGAACCGGGCGAATTTGTCTGGACCGGCGGCGACGTCCACGTTTACGACAACCACATGGACCAGGTTCTCAAGCAGCTCACCCGCACGCCCTATGACTACCCGCAGCTGGCGTTCGCCCGTAAGCCGGAGTCCATCTTCGACTACACCCTCGATGATTTCGAAGTGGTCGGATACCGGCACCACCCGACGATTAAGGCCCCGATAGCCGTATGAGCGACGACAATATACAGACCGCGCAGCCCGCGGATTTTTCCACCAGGCTGGCAGCCCTCACCGGGCTCGGCGTGGTGTGGGCCCAAACCAGTACCGGTGTCATCGGCCAGGACGGCGGAATGCCGTGGCGCCTGCCCGAGGACATGGCACACTTCACCCGGCTCACGACAGGCCACCCCGTCATCATGGGCCGGAAGACATGGGAATCCTTTCCGGACAAGTACCGCCCGCTGCCCGGGCGGACCAATATTGTTATCACCCGCCAGCGCGGCTGGGGCGAAACTCCGTCCGCGGCGGGCGCCACCGCCGTCGCCTCACTGGACGATGCACTCCTTGAGTCCCAGTTCGCACCGGGCAACAACATGGTCTGGATTGTCGGCGGCGGCAACATCTACGCCCAGTCCATGGACCTCGCCGATGTCGCCGTTATCACCACAATCGACGCCAGCACGGAGGGCGACACCTTCGCCCCCGAGCTTGGGTACGACTGGACCTTGGACGGAAGCCTGCCGGCCGACGGCTGGGAGACCGCCGGAAACGGCGCCCGCTACCGCATCAACGTGTGGCGCCGGACGGAGGCCTAAGCGATGCTGACGAAACCCGAACTCCTTTTTGTCCTCGGCTACATGCTGCTCCCGCTGCTCGCGCTGCTGTCCGCTGTCGTGGGGCTGACCATGATCCTGGGCGGGGACAAGATTGCCGGTGCGATCGTGCTCGTGGTGGTCACCCAGGCCTTTGCCTTCGGGGCATTTTTTGTCCTGCGCAGACGCAAGCAGAACCTGCTCACGGAGCGACAGGGCGACTAGCGGCCGGGCCCCCGACGCCGGCCGGGACCTGATGGGGAGAACACCCCATCGCCGCGCACGAGTGTTGCGGTTAGATTGGTGCCGGTTGAATACACACGCCGGAATACACCAGGTCCCGGTCGCAGCCGGTTAGGCTGATGCACGAAGAGGGGGAGCCGCTATGGCAGGAAACTTGTGGGGCGCCGACGTCGCCCAGTTGCGCACGCTTGCACAACAGTTCGGCAAGACGTCCGAAACGCTGCTCCGGCAGTCGAGCACGCTGACGTCGGCCATCAACGGCAACACGTCCTGGAAGGGAGCCGACGGCGCCCGCTTCACCTCCGAGTGGAACGGCAGCCACCGTGCCCTGATCCAAAGGACCGCCCAGGCCCTCAAGGAAGAGTCCAAGCGGCTGTTGACCCACGCCGACCAGCAGGAGAAAGCCAGTGTTACCGCCGCCGGGGCCGGCGGCGGGCCCGGTCCGCTCGGCGGCAGCCACGGCAGCAGCAACGGCGGTGGCATCGGGCCGCTGCTCGGCGGTGCAGTCGCCGGCGGCATTGGCGGCATCAGGGCCGGGATGCAGATCCAGAAATACCTCAAGGCACCGCTGACCCTCGCCAAGCATGCCGGCCAGTTCGGCTGGGTGCTGAAGAACCAGCGCGCGGATTTCGTCAAGTCCTTTGTGCAGGGCAAGCACCGGATCGGCGGTCCCGGCTTCGCCCCGCACCGCCTGATCAGCAACCCGGCCCTCGATAAGCTGCTGAAAAGCTCCGCAGCAACAAATCGGGGCCTCGCCGCCGTCGACAAAGCCTCAGACATCGTCTCGCTGCGGAACCTGGACAAGTATGTCGGGCCGCTGGGCAAATTCGAAAAGGTCTTCGCGGAGAAGCCGTGGCTTGGTGCCGGCACCAAGCTGGAGTGGCTGGGGAAGTCCGGCCTCGCGAGGGGCCTCGGCTGGGCCGGCGTCGGCTTCAGCGCCGTCGACTCGGTGCGGAGTTTCGCCGATGGCGACGTCAAGGGCGGGATGGCCAGCGCCGGCAAGGGACTCCTCGGGGTCGGCTGCTTTTTGCCGCCGCCCGCCGGGACCGTCTGCCAAGTTGCCAGCGTGGGAATAGCCATCTACGAAAACTGGGACACGATCAGCAGCGTCGGCAAAAACGTCGGCGAAGGAATCGTCAACGCGGTCCAGGATCCAGGCAAGTTCGTCAGCGATGCCGCGGATAACGTCAAAGACGCCGGAAAGTCCGTGGCCAAGTTCTTCGGCTTCGGGGATTAGGAGACTCACATGAGCGTTCAGGATCAGACACAGCAGGAGCCACGGCTCGGCATCGACGTCATCGGCTTCGGCGTGGGCGAGTTTGCCTATTTGCTCAACGTCTTCGAGGGGCCGGCGAGGGACCGTTCGGTAAGCGTTTTCCGCGCCCAAGACATGGTGGATGATCTCACCCTGTCCACGGCAGGCGCATCGTCCCTGATGGCGCGGGACATGGCCACCATTGATGATGACGGTGACCTCGGAGTCAACGGCGTCGCGTCCGCGGTGGCCACGGCCCTGGGGCAGGCAACCCGCTGGACCGAAGTTTCCCTGCTGACCGGGGACGCGATGGACAACGTGGTGCTGATCGAGGCCCCCGGAGTGGCCCTCATGCTGCAGCCGCGGCTGCTGGGCACCTGGTTCGTCTTCGCCCAGGACACCAGCATCAGCTCTGCCGAAGCGACCCTCCGCCTGGTGCGCCAGCACATCGAGCAGAATGCCGGAGGCTCTGCCTATCTCGTGTTCAAGACTCTCGATACCGAGCAGCACCTGCTGGTCCGGCGCGAGGAAGGTTCGTGGACGACCGGAGTCCCCGACTTCGCCCAGGACAAGGTCGCGGAAACCGAAGGCCTGGACGACGGCGGACTGCTCCGGGCCATTGAGGTGTCCCGTGGCCAGGCGTAGTTCGGACGTACCACCGGAACCTGGCTACACGGGAGCCCGGACCGGGGAAGACGGCCGGATCCACCGCCGGGGCGCGAACGGCGAACTGATCGCTTACACCCCGGACGAGTACGGAGTCCGCAAGGATGACGGCCATGGGCTGGTCAAACCCGTCAGCTCCTCCGGCGGCCTGCTCTTCCTCGCCGTCCTGGCCTCGCTCTTCGCCGGCGGTGTCGCCTACGGCCTGGCACGGATTGCGATTGACGGCACTTGGGAGATTCTCGGTGACATCTGGTGGACCATCCCGGTGGGAGTGCTGGTGCCGCTGGTCGCCTGGACGAGCTACGCCAAGGAGCGCCGGGCGGAGAAATTGCGCACGGTCCGCAACCTCCCCCGGCCCCTTGGGTGATCCCGGACCGGGACGCGATGACGTAACCGACTGCGCCCCGGCGCCGGCAAAGCCTAAACTGGGCTAATGACTACAGCAGCTACCCCGTCCGTTGGACTGGTCGGTTGGCGTGGCATGGTCGGCTCCGTCCTGATGCAGCGTATGCAGGACGAGGGCGACTTCGCCACCATCAACCCGGTCTTCTTCTCCACCTCGAACGCGGGAGGGGCGGCCCCATCCTTGGCCGGTCCCGCCGGGGGCGATGCCGGCACCCTCGAGGATGCGTTCGACGTCGAGACCCTGGCGAAGCTGCCCATCATCGTGACAGCCCAGGGCGGCGACTACACCAAACAGGTCCACGGTGCGCTGCGTGACCGCGGCTGGGACGGCCTGTGGATCGATGCCGCCTCCACCCTGCGGATGAACGACGACTCGATCATCGTGCTGGACCCGATCAACCGAGACGTGATCGACGCCGGCCTCTCCGGCGGCGTGAAGGACTACATCGGCGGCAACTGCACGGTCTCCTGCATGCTGATGGGCCTCGGCGGGCTGTTCAAAAACGGGCTCGTCGAGTGGGGCACCTCGATGACCTACCAGGCGGCGTCCGGCGGCGGCGCCCGGCACATGCGTGAGCTCCTGAGCCAGTTCGGCACACTCAACGCCGAGGTCAGCACGGAACTGGACGACCCGGCGTCGGCCATCCTGGAGATCGACCGCAAGGTCCTGGCGCACCAGCGCAGCAACATTGACGCGAGCCAGTTCGGGGTACCGCTGGCCGGCTCCCTGATCCCGTGGATCGACGCGGACCTCGGCAACGGCCAGTCCAAGGAAGAGTGGAAGGCCGGGGTGGAGACCAACAAGATCCTTGGTACTTCCGGCGATGAGCACATCATCATGGACGGGCTGTGCGTCCGGATCGGCGCAATGCGCTCGCACTCCCAGGCCTTGACGCTGAAGCTCCGCGAGGACCTCACCGTAGCGGAGATCGAGAATCTCCTCGCTGCTGACAACGAGTGGGCCACAGTGGTGCCCAACACCAAGGAGGCCTCGATGGCAGACCTCACCCCGGTGGCGGCATCCGGGACGCTGAACATTCCGGTGGGCCGGATCCGGAAGATGGAGATGGGCCCCCAGTACGTCAGCGCGTTCACCGTCGGTGACCAACTGCTGTGGGGCGCTGCCGAACCGCTGCGGCGTATGCTCAACATCGCCACCGGCAACCTCTAGGCGCACGCCGGTTCAGGTGCCGAGGAATCTGCGGTACTTCGCGGCCTGCAGCTCAAAGGACTTTTGCGCCGCAGGCCGCAGCCCATTTACATCGTCGAACGGCTCGGGTACGGCGGCCGGGGCCCTGCCACTGCCGGTCACACCCCAGGTGCCGACGATCCGTCCGCCGGCCACAATGGTCTTCTTGAACACGCCGTTGCCGCCCGGCACAATCTTGTTCGCGTGCTCCGGCGGCAGTACCAGCGACCGGTCGGTGTAACCGAGCAGGAACTCATCAAAGCCCGGCAGCGCGAGCACCGTGCGCGCACCGGGGACACCGTCGTCGAGCAGTGCCGCAGTCTCCGGGGAGAGCCAGTAGCTGGTCCCCTCGAAGTCCAGCTCCACCAGCTGGCCCTTGACGTCGGCCAGTGCTGCCCGGACCTCGGCGAGCGGGATGCCCGCCCACCAGGAGAAGTCACGCCCGGTGGCGGGCCCGTGGCTGCGCAGGTACCGCAGCAGCCACTCGGCGATGCCCTCGGCCCGGTCCAGGCTCCGCGACCCTGTGATCCAGTCGTCAAAAGCCACCAGCAGCTGCTGGTTGCCGGCCAGCGGTCCCTGCACCAGCACGGCCCGCTGGCAGAGGGCACCGAGCAGGTGAATGCCGCGCTGGCCGGCCGTGGACTGGCCAGCGAGTTCAAAGGCGTTAAAGAGTTCGCTCCGGCTCGCGGCTGCACCGCCGGAGACCAGCTGGAGAGCGGTTCCGGCTGCGGCGTCGACATCCGCAGCCGAGATGCGGAGCTCCCTGTGCCGCCCGGCCAGGCCGCGGATCAGCCGATCGGAGGTAATGGCCAACACCCACTTCAGGTCTTCGGGGGCCAGCACGTGCAAGGTGCCGCGCATCGGCCAGGAGCGGACGATCTCCCCCCGGTCCAGGGCGTTGCGGACATCGCCCACGAGGGAGCCCGGCACCCGCTGGCCAATCGCCCAGAGGACGGAGCGCATGTCCTGCGCCTGCATCGCCGGCATCGAGCGCACGGCCGCCGGAACGCTGCTGAATCCGGCCCCGGCCAGCCCCTGCGAGGCCAGTCGCAGCCGGCCCATGATCCCCCTGGTCAGCCGGTAACGCCGCGGTGCTCCCATACACCCCATGCTAGGACGACTGCCGGGACGTTCCCAGCCGCCTTCCAGCCGGATTCCCTACCCTTGATGGATGACCTTGAGTGAGATGTGGCCGCTGCTGCGGCCCCTGAGCCGGCGGCTGGCCCTGCTGGGCTGGGCTTCCAGCGCTGCCGGCATGACCGCCGGACTCACCGTTGCCATTGCCAGCGGGACCCGGCTCTCGCCGCTGATGAGCACCATGCAGCTGGTATCGGTGGTCGCCATGGCGGTAACCGTGGCCAGCTTCGTGACGGCAGCTTCTCTCCAGCCGCGTTATCCGGCGCATGGCGGCAGTGATTCCCGTGACGGCAGCGGCCCCGGTGAATTCCCCGATACCGTGCAGAGCTTCCTGCTCGGTTCGCTGGCCCTGCTGGCAGGGGCGGTCGTCTTCGCTTGCGCCGGTTTCCTGCTCCGCAGCGGTCCCAGCGACCAGTCCGTGGCGTTTTGCCAGGTCTTCTTCCAGGGTGCCGCCGCCTCAGGCTTCACGTTTATGTTGTTCAGCCGGGTCGTCGGGCGCCGCAGCCGGAACTGATCGGCGGCGCCGGACCCGATCCGCGCGGGAGCACTTGGGTCGAGGATTTTAGAGCTCCACGCCGATCAGCAGCGGTTCCGGATGCAGTTCAATCCCAAAGCGTTCGACGACGCCGCGGCGCACTTCGCGGGCGATCGCGAGCAGGTCCGCGGTGCTTGCCGTTCCCCTGTTGGTGATCGCCAGGGTGTGTTTGGTGGACAGCGAAGCCCGGCCGCCGGAAACGCTGTCCGGCTCCAGCCCGAAGCCCTTGCCGTAACCGGACCGGTCGATCAGCCAGGCTGCCGAGAGCTTGGTTAGCCCGTCGGCACCGGGGTAGCGCGGCGCGTCCCCCGGCAGCGCGGCGGCTACGGCTGCCGGCACGATCGGGTTTGTGAAGAAGGATCCGGTGGAGTACGTGTCCCGGTCCGCGGGGTCCCACACCATGCCCTTGGCCGCCCTGAGCCGGCGCACCTCACGGCGGACATCGTTGGAATAGGCCCGCTGGCCCACCTCAACGCCCAGTGCGCGGGCGAGCTCGGCGTAGCGGATAGGGGCGCTCATCCGGCCCAGCGGCAGTTGGAACTCGACCGTGAGCACCACATAGCGCGGGGAGCCGTTGACAGTGGTTTGTTTGAGGATCGAATCGCGGTAGCCGAACTTCAACTCCGAGTTGGTGAAGGTCTGCACGGCCTGACGTTGCCGGTCCCAGGTCCGGACGGCGGCGATGGTCTGGGAAACGTCCGCGCCGTAGGCACCGACGTTCTGGACCGGGGTGGCGCCCGTGGCGCCCGGTATCCCGGCGAGCGCTTCGATCCCGGACCAGGCGTGCAGCACGGCGTGTTCCACGAGGGCATCCCAGTTGTGGCCGGCCTGGACGACGACGGCGACGCCGCCGCAGGAGTCCTCCGCGTTGACCGTGAACCCTTCCGAGGCGATCTTCACTACGGTGCCGGGGAAGCCGTCGTCGGACACGAGCAGGTTGGAGCCGCCCCCGAGGATCAGCAATGGCTCACCGGCAGCATCCACTGAGCGGACGGCCTCGATGATTTCGGCCTCGGTGCGGGCCTCGATCAGGGTGCCGGCGGGGCCACCGACGGCGGCCGTGGTAAGGGCAGAGAGCAATGTCTGGGTCACCTGACCAGCCTAGCCGGGTATGGCCGGAGTCCCCTAAGCAGGTCGCTGGTCGATCTTCCGGGCCACCGGGGAGAGCAGGAAGCTGACCGCCAGCATCACCATCACGGCCAGCAGGGAGTGCAGGATGCCAACGTGTTCCGCGAGCAAACCCAGCAACGGGGGCCCGCAGAGGAATGCGCCGTAACCGATCGTGGAGACCACGGAAACCCGGGCGGCTGCCTTGAGGGGATCGTCGGCGGCGGCGGACATGCCCACCGGGAAGCCCAGTGAGGCGCCCAGTCCCCAGACCGCCAAGGCCACGTAGGCCACCCACGGCGCCGGCGCGAAGACGAACAAACCCAGGCCCAGCACCGCCAGGGCCGCGCACCAGCGCATCACCGGGACACGGCCAAAGCGGTCCAGGACCACTGTGCCGGCAAAGCGTCCCACCGTCATAAACGTAACGAAAAGCCCGTAGCCGGCGGCACCCGCGGCGTCGGACTGGCCGTGGCCATCGGCGAGCGCCAGGGCCACCCAGTCCCCGGCCGCGCCCTCCGCGAGAGCGAGCCCCAGCACAAGCACACCCAGCAGAAGGGTCCGCCGGTCCCGCCAGGCCTGGGCGATCTGGCGTTTGTTGTCCAGCGGAGCCTCCGGCCGGTCCGCCTCAAGCCTGATGAGGGGTATCGGCCCGGTGGAGGGGTCATCGAAGGTATCCGGTGTGGCCGGCGTGAAGCCCAGGCCGGGTTCGATCGGGGTACTGTCCGCGCGGAACCATAAAGCGGCGGTGGCCACGGAGCCGGCCACCAGCAGCCCCACACCGGCGAAGTGCCAGAACACGGGCACACCGGCCCCCGCCGCCCAGGCACCGGTGCCGGCGCCGGCGACGGTACCCAGACTGAAGGCACCATGCAGCCGGGGCATAATGTGCCTGCGGACGGCGCGTTCGACAGCAGCACCCTCGACGTTGGAGGCCGTGTTCCAGCTCGCTGTGCCGAGGCCGATGACGGCCAGCCCCGCGGCGACAACGAGCGGATTGACCAGGACGGAGGTTCCCAGGCCTGCGAGCACCAGACCGGATCCCACCGTGATGCTGCCAATCCGGATGGTCTGCTTCGACCCGAACCGCAGCACGATCAGCCCGGACGCGGAGACGGAGATAAAGGATCCCAGGGTCAGGCACAGCAGCAGGAGCCCCACATTTCCCGGGGTGAGGTCCAGTCCGTCGCGGATGGCCGGCAGCCGGGACACCCAGGTGGCGAACGCGATGCCGCTGACCGCATACGCAACAACAACGGCGTTGCGCCAGTGCGTGACCTCCGCAGTCTGGACTGTGCGCACGTTCACGGCGTCGTCATGCGCCTACGCCAGCCTGACGACGGCTTGGGCCTTCATCAGTACTTTCTGGCCGGCCGAAATAACGGTGAGGTCTACCCGGGCGGTGCCTGCGTCGGCGTCGATCGCCCCGATGGCACCGCTGATTTCGAGCACGGCGCCGGCCGCGGCCGTCCCTGTGGTGTCTGACACCGGGACCGGCTTGGTGAATCGGGTCTGAAAATCCACGACGGCGGCGGGGTCGCCGGCCCAGTCGGTGACGAGCTGGACGACAGAGCCCATGGTGAACATCCCGTGCGCAATGACACCAGGCAATCCCACGCCCGTAGCGAAGGCCTCGTTCCAGTGAATGGGGTTGAAGTCACCGGACGCGCCCGCGTACTTAACCAGGTCCGTGCGGGAGATCTCGATGTGGCGGCTGCCGATGTTGTGGCCGACCGCGAGCTCTGTGAGTATCGGTGTCATGTCTACTGTCCCTCTCCGCGGACCAGGATGGAGGAGGTGGCGGTGGCCACGGCTTCCCGCTCCGTTGCGGCGCCGGCCACCGGGGCAAGGGCGAAAATTTCCGACCGCGTAGTGATCATGGCTCCCCCGCCCATGGCACGAACGCCGTCGACGTGCAGTTCTGCCACGAGCCTGTCCCCGGCAAGGATTGGCCGGTGGTGGACGAACCGCTGGTCCGCGTGGACCACCCGGGAGAAGTCGATGCCGGAGTCCGGGTCTTCGACCAGCTGGGCGTCGGCCCGTTGGGCGACAATGATCGCGAAGGTAGGTGGCGCCACCAGGTCGCTGTGGCCCAGGGCTTTGGCCGCATCCACATCGAAGTGGGCGGGGTGGGTGGCCTTGACCGCGCGGGCGAACTCGCGGATTTTCTCGCGGCCGACGTCGTACACCTCTTGGGCAGGGTAGTTGCGTCCCTGCAGATCCGGATTGATAGTCATGGGTTCCAGCCTAGCGTCAGGCCACGGGTGGACTGCGTCGAAGACATGCAGATGCACAGAGACAGCAATTACGGTATGATGAAAACATCAAGTCATCAACTGATGTCCTCCGCCAAGTCCGCCCGCCGGATCCGCGCCGACAAGAAAGCACAGGCAGTAATGATTTCGCCGGCGCAAACCCCTCTCTACGAGATCAAGGCGAACCTGTTCAAGGCCCTCGCCCACCCGGCGCGGATCCGCGTGCTCGAACTGCTCTCGGCTGCACCGGATAACTCGGCTCCCGTCAGCTACCTGCTGGCCGAGACGGGGCTTGAGGCATCCCACCTGTCCCAGCACCTCGCTACGCTGCGCAGGCATGGGGTGGTGACTTCCACCCGAACCGCCAACGCCGTGACCTACCGGCTGGCCCATCCAAAGATCGCCGAGCTCCTGGCCATTGCCCGGGCGTTCCTGCTCGACAGCCTGGCCGGTTCCAACGAACAGCTTAAACTCGCGCAGACACTTCCCAGCGAGCATCTGAAGAGTCCCACTTCATGAGCGCCGCACTGAATCAGCTCAGCAGGTTCCTGCCGTCCCGCCGGGACTATGCGGGGCTGCGTTCGTCCTGGAAGACGGATCTGTTGGCGGGAATCACCGTGGGCATCGTCGCCTTGCCGCTGGCCCTGGCCTTCGGAGTGAGCTCGGGCGTCGGCGCCGAGGCCGGACTCATCACCGCCGTTGTGGCCGGGCTGGTGGCCGCGGTCATGGGCGGCTCCCACGTCCAGGTCTCCGGCCCCACCGGCGCGATGGTTGTGGTGCTGGCCCCGGTTGTTGCCGCCAACGGCGCCGGCAGCATTGCCCTGGTCTCCCTGCTGGCCGGACTGCTGGTGGTGATCCTGGGCCTAAGCGGACTGGGCCGGGCCGTGGCCTTCATCCCGTGGCCGGTGGTCGAGGGGTTCACGCTCGGCATCGCTGCCATTATTTTCCTTCAGCAGGTGCCGCTCGCCACGGGCACGCAGGCAATACCAGGGCACAATACCGTGCTGGCTGCTTTCGAGAGCGCCTCACGGGCCACGGCGCCCACCGTCCTGCAGACGCTGGCCGTCGTCGCCGGCGTCGCCGCCGTGATGCTTCTTCTGCCGAAACTGAACAAGGCGCTGCCCGCAAGCCTGATCGCTGTACTCCTGGCCACCGTCGCCGCTGAAGTACTGCAACTGCAGATTCCGCGGATCGGCGCCCTGCCGCATTCCTTGCCCGCACCCTCGCTCCCGGCGCTGAACCCGGCCGCGCTGGGCTCGTTGCTGATGCCCGCAGTATCCATCGCGATGCTGGCCGCCATCGAATCCCTGCTCTCCGCCCGGGTAGCCGCCGGCATGGTGGGCCCCGACGGCCGGCCCTCCGGGGTATACAGCCCGGACCGAGAGCTGATGGGCCAGGGACTCGCCTCTATTGCGGCCGCGTTCTTCGGCGGCATGCCTGCCACGGGCGCCATCGCCCGGACCGCTGTCAACGTCCGCTCGGGAGCCAAAACGAGGCTCTCCGCGATCGTGCACGCCTTGGTGCTCCTGGCCATCATCTATGCGGCGGCAGCTTTGGTCGGGAAGATCCCGCTGGCGGTCCTGGCCGGGATCCTGATGGTGACGGCCAGCCGGATGGTGTCACGGCACACGGTCACCGCCATCCTGCGCTCCACCCGCGCCGACGCTTTTGTGTTCGTCCTGACAGCCGTTATTACAGTGGCCTTCGACCTCATTGTGGCCATCGAGATCGGCCTGGTCGCCGCCGCCCTCTTCACACTGCGGAAATTCGCCTCGCTCAGCGGGGTGAAGCGCGAGCAGATTCCGGCACCCCCAGAGGACGGGGACGAGCACATCGCCATCTTCAGGCTGGACGGGGCCATGTTCTTCGGCGCTGCGGAACGGGTCCTGCAGGAAATCAGCCAGGTCAAGGACATCCAGGTGGCCATCATCCGGCTGTCGCAGGTACGGATGCTCGACGCTACAGGGGCTCACACGCTGGTGGAGGTCATCTCCGCACTCGAACTTCGCGGCGTGACTGTCCTCTTGAAGGGCGTCCAGCCCCAACACCTGGAGCTCGTAACAAACGTCGGGGTCATTCGCTCGCTGCGCCACCACAAACACCTGTTCACGTCGCTGCCCGAGGCCGTGGCGCACGCCCGCAGCCACGTCCGACGGAATACCGCCGCTATCGTTTGAGGTTTTTCCGGATCGCCTGGCCGCGGACCACAATGCCGGCAAGATGCAGGATCAGGCCCAATCCGATCACGGCAAGGGAGGAGACCGCCAGCGGCTCGTTGCCGGTGCTGTTGCCGATCAGGTTCAGGACTATGCCCACGCCAAGCAGAGCCATGGCACTGAAAACCAGCACCTTGTACGTGGTTGGCGCGGACTCCCAGAATTCTTTCAGCACCGCGCCAGTCTACCGGGCCGGGCGCGGAACCGGGCTCCCGCGGTTGGTGTGCGGGCCGCCCCCGGTTCGGTTTCCCAAAAGACCCCGCGGACCACAGAACGGGGATTGGTCGCGGGGTCTGCTTGGTGCGATTGCCTAGACGGCCGGCTGCACCCCAAAGGCTACCGCGAGCTTCATGATCTTCTCGGCGCGGCCCAGGCGCGGGAGGTCCGAGCCGTCGCGGATGACGCGGCCGCTGGCCTCGAAGTCGGCCATGAAGTCGGTGGCCCAGGCGACATCCGACGGCGTTGGGCTGATGACCTCGTTGATGACGTTGGTCTGATCGACGGCGAGACAGAGCTTGCCAGTCATGCCCATCATCACCGTGATCCCGGTCTGTTCGCGCAGGATCGGGTGGTTGGTGCCGACAGTGGGGCCGTCGATGGGGCCAGGCAGGTTCCCGACCCGGCTTGCCACGACCAGCTTGGCCCGCGGGTAGGCCATCGCCTCAGGGGTGGCCGCCATACCCGTGTCGCGGCGGAAGTCGCCGGAGCCAAACGCGAGGCGGAACGCGCCCTGGGCCTTGGCGATGTTGTTGGCTTCCTCGATGCCCACGGCAGACTCGACGAGCGCGATGACCGGCGTCTTGCCGTCCATCCGGTGGAAGCTTTCGGTGACCTGGTCCGCGGACTCGGTCTTGGCCAGCATCACACCGAGTAGGCCCGGGGTACCCCGGAGACCGGCCAGATCGTCGGCCCAGAACGGGCTGGTAGCGTCGTTCACCCGGACCCAGGCACTGCCGCCGGCAGTCAGCCAGTCCACGACGTGGCCGCGGGCGGCATCCTTCTGGGACGGGTCCACCGCATCCTCGATGTCCAGGATGATGGCGTCCGCGCGGGAAACGGCCGACGGGTCGAAGAGTTCGGGTTTCATAGCGTTGACCAGCAGCCAGGAGCGGGCGATCTCAGCTGGAATGTTGCGTTGAGGCCGGACAGTCCCGGCGGTGGTGGTGGAAGTCATGGGTCTACGCTATCCGTTCGAGGCCGTCCCCAGCCAAGTATTCCGCCTTCGAGACGGACCAATACGAGCAAAGTCACAAGCTACGGGATGTTAATGTCGCCAGTTACGGGATGTTACTGCCGCGGGCCGTCACCCAAAGCCGGTACCACTCGGCCCGGGTCATGCCAGCGGCCACTGCTGCGGCATCAGCACAGGCCCGGATGCGTTCCGGCTTCGCAGTCCCGATCACCGGGGCAATCCCGGCCGGGTGCTTCATCAGCCAGCCCAGCACGATCGATTCCCCGGCGACGCCCTTCCGGGTGGCCAGCCCGGCCACCAGATGGCTGGTTGCTTCCTCCGCCGGCGACGGCGTTGTGGCCGGCGCTCCGGTGTAGAGCCCCCGGGCCAGGGAACCGTAGGCCTGCAGGGCGATGCCGTGCCGGCCGCAGTGTTCCACCGTGCCGTGCGGGAAGCTGTAGTCCGCTCCTTCGGCATGGTTGACCAGCACCGTACTCTCCAGCCAGGCGCGTTGGCGCAGGCTCATCTCCAACTGGTTGGCGATGACCGGGGTTTCGAGCCGGTCCTGCAGGACCTCGATCTGCGCCCCGGACATATTGGATACCGCCACGGCCCGGACCTTGCCTTCGGCCATCAACTGGCCGACGGCGGAGGCCACCTCGGCGGGGTCCATCAGCGGATCGGGGCGGTGCAGCATCAGCACGTCCACGTAGTCTGTCCGGAGCCGGGAGAGGCTTTCATTGACTCTCGTCAGGATCCCGTCCCGGCTCAGGTCGTAGTACGCCTCAAGACCCTGCTCGTTGAGCCGGATGCCGCACTTGGTCTGCAGCCGGATCCGGTTCCGCAGCTCCGGGGTCTGCGCCAGCACCTCGCCGAACACGGCTTCGGACTTGCCGCCACGGTAGATGTCGGCATGATCGAACAAGGTGATGCCAACCTCAAGGGCAGCGTCCACGGCCTGCGCCGCCTCGTCCACGTCGGCGGACGCGTACGGTTCCGGAGACCAACTGCCGCCCAGGCCCATGCAGCCGTAGATCAGCTCTTGGCCGCTACGATTTGCTGCCCCGCTTCCGTCCCGGGAGCTCACCGCAACCAGGCGGTAGTGCTGCCCGGCAGGAGATTCCCCTCGAGCGGCCCGCTGCTGAGCAGGACCGTCCCGGCCGGAAGTTCAACGGGCTCGTGGCCGAAGTTGGTGACGACCTGCCAGCCGCCGAGGCGGCGGAAGTGCAGGACACGGGCGTTGCCGGTTTCGAGCCATTCCAGTTCCTCCGAAGTCTGCAGTTCACGGCGCAGCTTCAAGGCCCGGCGGTAGAACTCAAGGGTGGAACCTTCCACACCGTCCTCGGCTGCGACGGCGTAACGGCTGAACCACGCCGGCTGCGGCAGGTGCGCGCCGCCGTCGCCGAAGCCGAAGGAGGTACCCTCGGCGGTCCAGGGCAGTGGCACGCGGCAGCCGTCGCGGCCGACCTCCACGCCCTTGTTCCGGAAGAAGGTGGGGTCCTGGCGTTCCGAATCGGGGATGTCCCCCACTTCCTGCAGTCCGAGCTCCTCGCCCTGGTACAGGTACGCGGAACCCGGCAGCGCCAGCATCAGCTGTGTGGCGGCGCGGGCGCGGCGCAGTCCCAGCTCGACGTCGAGTTCCCCGGCCGGGGCGCCGGCCAGCAGCCAGCCTTTGCCGTCCTGGCCCTTTGCGTGCTTACCGCCGCCCTGGGGCAGGCCGTAGCGGGTGGCGTGCCGGACGACGTCGTGGTTGGAGAACACCCACGTGGAGGAGGCACCGGATTCGGTGGCTTCGGCGAGGTTGCGGGTGATGATTTCATGGAACTCGTCAGCGTCGAAGTCGGCCTGGAGCAGGTCGAAATTGAACGCCTGGCCCAGGCCCTCGGGGCTGGCGTAGCGGCCGCGGCGGCTGGCATGGACCCAGGCTTCGGCCACGGCGGTGCGGGGAGGGTTGTATTCGTTGAAGACCTCGCGCCATTCGACGTAGATCTCGTGGACCTCGTCGCGGTCCCAGAACGGGTGCGATCCGTCGTCGAAGCCGTCAATTCCACTGTTGGCCTCGCTCAACTCGACCTTGGACAGCAACGGCTCGGTGAGGTCCTTGGTCAGGGCGTGGGCCACGTCGACGCGGAAGCCGTCCACACCGCGGTCGGACCAAAAACGCAGGGTCTTGAGGAAATCGTCGCGGATCTCGCGGTTGGCCCAGTTAAGGTCCGGCTGTTCCTTGGCGAAGATGTGCATGTACCACTGGCCGGGGGTGCCGTCCGGCTCGGTGATGCGTTCCCAGGCCGGCCCGCCGAAGACGGATTCCCAGTCCGACGGCGGGATCTCGCCGTTTTCGCCCGCACCGTCACGAAAGATGTAGCGCTCCCGGGCGTCGGAGCCGCGCGGAGCTGCCAGCGCCTCTTTGAACCATTCGTGCCGGTTGGAGGAATGGTTCGGGACAATGTCCGCGATCAACTTAATGCCGGCGGCGTGCAGCGCCGCAGACATTTCGTCGAAGTCCGCCAGCGTGCCGAGCTTGGGGTCGACGTCGCGGTAGTCGTCGACGTCGTAGCCGCCGTCGGCCAGTGCCGAGGGGTAGAACGGGGAGAGCCAGACGGCGTCGATCCCGAGTTCTTTCAGGTACGGAACCTTGGCCGTGATGCCCTTGATGTCACCCAGGCCGTCGCCGTTGGAGTCCGCAAAGCTGCGCGGGTAGATCTGGTACACGGATGCTTGGCGCCACCAGTTGGGGTCGGCGGCGAGTTCGGAACCGGACAGGGTTGCCAGCGTGGCGGTATTGGACAAGGTGGTTATCCTCCGGGGCTCGAGACGGGTTCTGGTAATTTAGATACAAGCTAAATATATTGCCTGAACAATTATGGGTCCGGATCCGGAAGAGGTCAACATTTGCAGCCGACTGCCGCCGCCACCCCCCAGCTGCTGCGCCGGGTTAACGCAAGGTCCGTGCTCGGCGTCATCCGCGCGACGGAGGTGGCCACGGGGACAGAGCTGATGGCCCGGACCGGGCTGACGCGGGCATCCGTCATTGCCGTCTGCGAAGACCTGATCCGGCGCGGCTGGATCAGCGAAGTGGACGCCCGCGGTGCGGAACAACCCGCAAACCCCCGCAAAGGACGCCCCGCCCGACGCTTCGAGCTCAATTCCCGGGCTGGTTTTGTCCTGGGCCTGGATATCGGCGCAGCCACCACCACCGCGGCCGTCGCGGACCTCCGCGGTACCGTGCTCGGACGTTCCAGCCAGAGTTTTCGGGCCGCCGACATCCCTGCTGAGGAACGGATCGGCATCGTCGACCATGCCTGCCGCCGCGCTCTGGCGGCCGCGGGGACGAGCCCGGAACGGATACTGGCCGTAGGGGCTGGAATCGCCGCGCCGGTGGACCGCGACGGCAGGGTGCTGGCGAACCAGCAGTTCTGGAGCCTGTTCGACGTCGGTCTCCGCTCCGCGCTGCACGAGCTGCACGGCTGGACGGTTTTGCTGGAAAACGACGCGAACCTTGCCGCGCTCGGTGAACGCTGGCGGGGTTCAGGCGCCGGCGTCGATGACCTGGTGGTGCTGCTGGCCGGGGAACGGTTGGGAGCAGGGGTGCTGGAGTCCGGGCGGCTGCTCCATGGCCGCAGCGGAGCGGCCGGAGAAATGGGCTACCTGGACCTTGTGGAAGGCGTCGGCTCCAGCGACGGCATCGCCAGCCTGGCCCGGCAATGGTCCGCCGCCGAGGGCGGCTCCGGGTCCGGGGTCACGCCCGGGGTCACGGTGAGTGCGCGTCGTGTCTTTCAGGATGCCGCCGCCGGGGATGCTGCGGCGCTGGCCATCCTGGACCGGATTTGTGACCGGATGGCCCGGGTCATTGCCTCCGTGGCGAGCTTTATCAACCCCGAACAGGTGGTGATCGGGGGCGCGGTCGCTGAATCCGCCGGGGTGCTGCTGCCGCGGATCACCGAACTGCTCCCCCGGTTCACGGCCACTCCCCCGCGCGTTACCGTCTCACCCCTCGGCGGCTCGATTGTTAGTGTCGGCGCCGTCCGGCACGCCCTGGACTACGTCGAGGCGAACGCCCTGGAGCTTGAACTAGCGCAATAGCGACCCCGGGCCGAGGAGGGGATTCCCCAGTCCTGGCTCAGGATTAGGCAACGATTCGCTACTTTAGGCGAAATTTTGGTGCAAGTTGCCGTTTCCTGGTCCACGCCGTCCGTAGACTGACCTCGTCTCCCGGTCTCCCGGTCTCCCGGCCGTCTCGCTGAGCGTTCAGTGCGGCGGCAGTCTCATGAAAGTCTCCAATTGAATCTAATACGGAAGACGACTGCGCTGCTGGTGGCGCTAATCGTCACCCTTGCCACGCTGACCGCCGTGCCGCTCCCGACTGCCCTCGCAGAGCCCGCTCCCGTGGCGACGCCAACCGCGGCTGCTTCCCCGGGAGCGGCCACCACGGCCGAGCCGACTGCCGCCCCGAGTCCTGCGTCCAGCACCGCGCCCTCGACTGCGAGCTCCCCCTCGGCGACTGCCGCGCCGGCCCAGACGCCCCGTCCGGCCGCGACAACGACTTCCCCTCCGACGGTCGAGTCGCAGACCGTGACAACTCCGGAACCGTTGTTCACTGAAGTACTCGGCGGCAGCAACCCCACATCCAGCAAGCCGGTCGGGGTCGCTCCGACACCGGGCCTGAAGGGGGCAGCACCGGCAAAGGCAGCGACCGAGGCCTACTCCCTCGCCCGGAGCGGGGACATCAAGGTGAGGCTGGTTATGGTCCAGCTCGCGGACCGGAAAGCGGCGATCCCGGAGGCGGACGCCCGCGCCGCCATCGGCACCAGCAGCACCTACTGGCAGGCCATGTCGAACGGCAGGCTGTCCATGAGCGTCGCCTCGGTCGAAAACAGGTCGAGCCGGGCAACCTCCACGCAGAGCTATTCATCAATGATGAACACGATTGTCGGTGAAATCGGGT